>JACPQN010000125.1 GCA_016190485.1 Chloroflexota bacterium | reverse complement strand
GGACGGAGGCGCTGCGCCAGGAGGTGCTGGCGCTGGCGCCGCGGCTTTCGTGGCTTGGCCTGGGCTCCTGTGTAGCGGCACCGCAGGCACCGGGGTGTCGTCAACGCCAGCCGACACAGGGTTGGAGCATGCCGCGTCCCCTACAGGCCGGGAAACGGGCTGCGGGAGAGGCCGAAGGGGTCCGTAACAGAGACCGGGCGGTCGGACCCGCCCGCCTCAGGGCTCGTAGGAGGTGAAAAAACGGGCCGCGGCTGGGTTAAGGCAGGTGCGGACACGACCACCCACGGATTCGGGCCGGGCGTCGTTGCCTTGACCGTAGTGCTCGGCTGTGCGCCCGCGTCCGAGCCACCAGCTCGGAGCACGGCTCCCGGGGCGGAGCGAGCCGAACCTTCAGCGGAGAGGGACTCTTCTGTTGGCACAGGGGGCGTCTGGTGACCCTCCCAGCTTTGACCTTCATCAGGAGTCGACCGTCGACACGAGCCACCCTACTTCCCCGGCTTACGACCAACTGGTCATCTTCGATCCCAAGGACCCGACCAAGGTCATGGGTGACCTGGCGGAGAGATGGGAAATCAGCCCGGACGGCAAGACCGTCACATTTAAGCTCGTCCCGGGGGTGAAGTTCCACAGCGGGGACGCGTTTACCAGTGCCGACGCGAAGTTCAGCTTGGAACGCATGATGAACCCTCTACGGGGGTTGCGTAGCCCGCGCCAGGCGCAGTTGGAACCAAGCTGGTCCAGGAGTTGGAACGCGTCGCGGTTCCCCTGGGGGGCAAGATCGTCCCAGCCTGGTCCCGGACCCGTTGGGCCCACTGGAATCTCGTCAAGGACTACGTGAAGCATCCCAGCAGCTATAACAATCAGAAGATGCGGGACGTCTGGCTGGACCAGTAGCCCGACGCTCTGACAATCCTGAGGGCCCCCGCTTTGGCGGGGGCCCTCTCAATCTGGCAGCACAGGGTGTTTACGGTCCTGGTTGAGAAGCCACGGCCTGGCTGAGCCTGGCCGCTACGTGCGTCAGCGGCACCCGCTCCTGCTCCCCGTCCTCCATCCGCCGCAGGAGGGCCTCTCCCGCCTGCACCTCATCCTCTCCCAGGATCAGGCTGTAGGGCGCTCCGGTGCTGTTGGCGTGGCGCAACTGCGCCCGGAGGCTGCGGTCACCGAAAGCCAGGAGGGTATTCAGACCCTCGGCTCGGAGCTCTGCCGTCAGCCGCAGGGCGGCGTCTTTGGCGCGGTCGCCCAGATAGGCCACATACACCTGGGGCCGAGACCCGTCCCGGAGCGTCAAGCCCTGCCGTTTGAGATTGAGGATGATGCGGTCGATGCCCGCGGCAAAGCCGATGCCGGGCGTCGGCCTACCGCCCAGCTCCTCTATCAGCCCGTCATAGCGCCCACCCGCGCCGATGGCGTTCTGGGAGCCGCCGTCCCGCGGCACCACCTCAAAGACCGTCTTGGTGTAGTAGTCTAGCCCCCGCACCAGCCGGTGCTCCATCTGGTAGGGGACGCCCAGGAGCGCCAGGTAGTGCTCCACCTGCGCGTGGTGTCCCCTGCATTCCGGACAGAGGTAGTCCACGGCCCGCGGCGCGCCCTGAATCAGGGGCTGGTCCTGGGGCTCCTTGCAGTCCAACAGTCGCAGCGGGTTCTTCTCCAGCCGCACCCCGCAGTCCCGGCAGAGGCTGCCGCGGTGCGCCGAGTAGTACGCCACCAGCGCCTTCAGGTAGGCCGGCCGGCACTGGGGGTCGCCGATGCTGTTGAGCAGCACCACCAGGTCTGTGATGCCGAGGAGCTGGTAGAGCCGCCAGGCAATCTCCACCACCTCGGCGTCCAGCGCGGGGTCCATGCTGCCGATGGCCTCGTAGCCCCACTGGTAGAACTGCCGGTAGCGGCCGGCCTGGGGCCGCTCGTAGCGGAAGCAGGGCGCAATGTAGTAGAGCTTGATGGGCTGGGGTAGCGCGTGCATCCCGTGCTCCAGATAGGCACGGCAGACCGGCGCGGTGCCCTCTGGGCGCAGGGTCAGCAGCTCGCCGCTGCGGTCCTGGAAGTTGTAGGTCTCCTTCTCCACAATGTCGGTGCCGGCGCCGACGCTCCGCTGGAACAGGCTGGCATCCTCAAAGAGGGGCGTGTCCAGCCGCTGGTAGCCGTAGAGCCGGCAGAGCCGCTCCGCCGTCTCCAGCACGTGACGCCAGTAGGGTTGGTCTGCGGGCAGCACATCCATGGTGCCCCGGGGAACGCGGTACACGGTGACTCCTTGGGCGTAGTTCTTGGTCAAGTGTACCGTGCCCGCTGCTGCTCCGCAAAGGCTGGAGCACCGAGACCCTTTGTTAACTCCGCACCACAGGCTGAAGCCCGCAGCATTGCCGCTCGGAATGCCTCAGGCTTGAGCCTGTGGTGGCCGGTTGTTAAACACCCTCGAGGAGCTACAATTGCACCCCCTGTCGCGCGGGACTATACTGAGGGCAAGTGAGAGAATTGGGCATTTTGTTGCCGGCCAGGGGAGAGACGATGACCGCCTCCCGGTCTGCTCCACACACCAGCCCGCAGCGAGAGCTGAGCCTAGAAGATCTTCTGCGGAAGGTCGGCGAGTACCTGCCGGCCGACAAGCAGGAGGCCGTTTCTCGCGCCTTCGCTTACGCCCTGCAGTGCCACGATGGCCAGCACCGCAAGTCGGGCGAGGACTTTGTGCAGCACCCCATCCACACCGCGTACCTGGTGGCGGACCTGCGGATGGACGCCAACACCCTGGCCGCGGCCCTGCTCCACGACGTGCCCGAGGACTGCGGCGTCTCCTTCGACGAGGTGGAGCGCCGCTTCGGCCCCGAGGTGCGCAAGCTGGTGGACGGCGTGACCAAGCTCAGCCGCATCGAGTGGCCCGAAGGCGACGCGGCGCGACCGCGCCGGCGCATCCACCGCACCGCAAGCCACGCCGAGAACCTCCGCAAGATGCTCCTGGCCATGGCCGAGGACGTGCGGGTGGTCATCATCAAGCTGGCGGACCGGCTGCACAACATGCGCACCCTCTACGCCCTGCCGCCCCAGCGCCGGCGCGCCATCGCCCAGGAGACCATGGAGATCTACGCCCCCTTGGCCAACCGCCTGGGCATCTGGCAGCTCAAGTGGCAACTGGAGGACCTGGCCTTCCAGTACCTGAACCCCGAGGGCTATCGGGAGATGGCACACCTTCTGGCCACCACCCGGGCCACCCGGGAGGAGTACATGCAGCAGGTGTGCTCCCTGCTCCAAGGCGAGCTAGACAAGGCCCGCATCCAGGCCGAGGTCTCGGGCCGGCCCAAGCACCTTTACAGCATCTACCAGAAGAGGGGCAAGTACGCCGCCCAAGGCAAGGATGTGCGGCAGATCTACGACCTGCTGGCGGTACGGGTGCTGGTGGAGACGGTGCAGGACTGCTATAGCGCCCTGGGCATCGTCCACAGCCTGTGGCACCCTCTGCCCGGCACCTTCGACGACTATATCGCCATGCCCAAGGAGAGCGGCTACCAGTCCCTCCACACCACGGTGCTGTGCATCGGCACCCAGCCGGTGGAGGTCCAGATCCGCACCCATGAGATGCACCGCAGCGCCGAATACGGCATCGCCGCCCACTGGCGTTACAAAGAGGGCGTGCTCAAGGACCCCGGCTTGGAGACCAAGCTGGCCTGGCTGCGCCAGCTCCTGGAGTGGCAGCGGGACCTTCAGGGCGCGGAGGAGTTCGTGGAGTCCGTCAAGACGGACCTCTTCAACGATCAGGTCTTCGTCTTCACCCCCAAGGGCGAGATCAAGGTCCTCCCAGCCGGCGCGACGCCTCTGGACTTCGCCTACCGCATCCACACCGAGCTGGGCCACCGCTGCATCGGCGCCAAGGTCAACGGACGGTTAGTGCCCCTGAACCAGGCCCTGAAGACCAGCGACGTGGTGGAGATCCTCGCCGGCAAGGGCGACCGGGGTCCGCGTTTGGACTGGCTCAACAGCAACCTGGGCTACCTGCAGACCACCCACGGCCGGGAGAAGGTGCGCCAGTGGTTCCGCCGGCAGCGGCGGGAAGAGACCATCGAGCGGGGACGTGACCTGCTCAAGCGAGAACTGGCCCGCCTGGGCGTGACCATGACAGAGCAGGAGGTCGCGCAGCTCTTCAAGTATGACAGCGGCGAGGAGTTCGTGGCCGCGCTGGGCTACGGCGATGTGAACGCCAGCGCCATTGCCCTGAAGCTGGCGGCCCAAGAGGAGCGGCCGGTCCCCCACGCCGCGCCACGGCCCCCTGCCCCGACCTCCGGCGTGCGCGTGCTGGGGGTGGGCAACCTGCTGACCCGGCTGGCCACCTGCTGCAACCCCGTGCCCGGCGACGAGATCCTGGGGTTCATCACCCGCACCAGGGGCGTCACCGTGCACCGGCGGGACTGCCCCAACATGGTGCACGAGGATGAGCAGGAGCGGATCATCCGGGTGGAGTGGGGGTCCACCGGCCAGGTCTACACCGTGCCAGTGCGCATCACCGCGCTGGACCGGGTGGGACTCCTGCGGGACATTGCCGCCACCGTCTCCTCGGAAGGCATTAACATCCTCCAGACGCATCAGAACTCCCAGGCCGATGGCACGTGCCAGTTCTTCCTCAGCCTGGAGACCACCGGCATGGGGCAACTCAGCAGGGTGCTGGCCAAGCTGGAGGGCGTGGCCGGCATCACCGCCGTGTCCAGGGCGACGGACGCCTCCCGTCCGGCTACGGCCTAGTGTCCCGTTTCCGAAGTTCGGTGCAAATGTCATTGCGAGGCCCGAGGTACGAGGGCCGTGGCAATCTGGGAGGGGATAACGATCCCCTGCGAGGAGGACGGCTTCCCTCCTCCGGATTGC
>JACPQN010000124.1 GCA_016190485.1 Chloroflexota bacterium | reverse complement strand
GCTCAGGACAGGCCCTTCGGCACGCTCAGGACAGGCCCTTCGGCACGCTCAGGACAGGCCCTTCGGCATGCTCAGGGCATGCTTCTCGACCAGGCCTGCCCGCCGGCAGGCGGGCTCAAAAAGCGGGCTTATTCAACGCTCGCGGGCGCCCCGCGTTTGACCTGCACCCCAACCTGCACTAATATGCGGACGCGACACCACCTTAGGGAGAGTACCTGGCATGATTACTCCGGAGTTCCTGGAGATCACGGCAGCCATCGTCCCGGACCGGCTGGCCATCATCTTCGAGGACAAACGCATCACCTACGAGCAGCTCCTGGAGCGGGTCAACCGCTTGGCCTCGGGACTCACAGCCCTGGGCGTGCAGCAAGGCGACACGGTAACCCTCATTCAGGTCAACACCAACCACTGTATCGAAACCTACTTTGCCGTCGCCAAGCTGGGCGCCATCTATGTGCCCTTGAACTTCCGAGCCCGGCCCAACGAGTTTGAGTACATGATCAACACTGCCGACGCCAAGGTGGTCCTGGCTGGCGACCGCTACGTCTCCATTCTCAATAACCTCAAGGACAAGCTGCCCTCCGTCCGGCACTACATCGCGCTCGACGGTAAGGCCGAGGGCTGGGTGGACGTGGAGAGCCTCATCTCCACCCACGAGCCGGACCCCCCTTACACCGAGATCGCCGACGACGCCACCACGGTGCTGATGTACACCGCGGGCACCACGGGATTCCCCAAGGGCGTGATGCTGCACCATAACAGCTTCACATCCTACGTGCTCAACAACGTGACCCCCGTGGACATGGAGGAGGAGGAGCGCAACATCCTCACCGTGCCCCTCTACCACATCGCCGGCACCCAGGCGGTTATGGCCGCCGTGTACGGCGGTCGTACCCTGGTGATGGAGCGCCAGTTTGACCCCGAAGAGTGGATGGCCCTGGTGCAGACCGAGAAGGCCAACCGGGCCATGATGGTCCCCACCATGCTCAAGCAGCTACTGGACAATCCAGACTTCCACAAGTATGACCTGAGCAGCCTCAAGGTCATCACCTATGGCGCAGCGCCCATGCCCATCGAAGTGATTACCAGGGCGCTGGAGGAGTTCCCCGGCTGCCAGTTCATCAACGCCTTCGGCCAGACCGAGACCGCCGCGACCATCACCGCGCTCCAGCCGGAAGACCACGACATCCCGCCTGGGCTACCGGAAGAGGAGCGAGCCAAGCGGCTCAAGCGACTCTCCTCTGTGGGCAAGGCCCTCTCGGACGTGGAGATCAAGGTGGTGGACGACTACGGGAAAGACCTGCCGCCCGGCGTGGTGGGCGAGATCGTGGCCCGCGGCCCCCGGGTCATGGCGGGCTACTGGAAGGACGAGGAGAAGACCAAGAACACCAAGCGGGGCGGCTGGATCTATACCGGCGACCTGGGCTACGTGGATGAGGAGGGCTACTTCTTCCTGGCGGGCCGCGCCTCCGACATCATCATCCGGGCTGGGGAGAACATCTCGCCGGAGGAGGTAGAGGTCGCCCTCAACGCTCACCCCGCGGTGGAGGAGAGCGCCGTCTTCGGCATCCCCGACGTCACCTGGGGCGAGACCATCGCCGCGGCCGTGGTGCTTAAGGCCAGCCAGACCGCCACTGGGGAGGAGCTGAGTGAGTGGTGCCGCCAGCGCCTGGCCAGCTACAAGAAGCCGGAGATGGTGGTCTTTCTGGAGGAGTTGCCCAGGAACGCCCTGGGCAAGATCCTCCGCAAGGACCTGCGGGCCCAGTACGGCGAGAGCAAGACCCCGGCATAGGCGCCCTCTCCGAGGCGACCCCTTGGCAGATCGGGTGGGCGACTGTCCTGAGAGCGTCCAGTAGTTGCTCATGATTGCCGAGGAGCTGCGGGCCTTTGTCCGGGCAGCCATGACTCGGGTGCGCAACAACACCCTGGAGAGCATCCGGAGTCTGACGGAGGTGGAGTATCACTGGCCGCCCGGCCCGGAGGCCAACCCAATCTGCTTCCTGCTGCTCCACGTCGGCCGGGTGGAGGACCGCTACTTCCACCGCTGGCTTCAGCCCGGCGCCACCCAGGTATGGGCACGCCGCGAGCTGCATGCGAAATACAGCCTGCCCCTGGATGACTCACCCCAGGAGGTGGGCAACGGTTGGAACATCCAGCAGGTGCGGAGCTTCCATTACCCACCGCTGGGCGAGACGCTGGACTACCTGGAGGCCGTCCGCGCCAGCGCGTTCCAGGCGCTGGACGAGCTTTCCTTGGAGGATATGGAGCGCCCCCTGCGGCCGGAGGGCGCGGAGTATACCAAAGGTTACTACCTCCGTGCCGCCTCGCTGCATGAGGCGTCACACCAGGGGGCAATAGACTACATCCGGGGCCTCTACAGGTCCCTCCACGCCGGAGCGTGAGGGCGAAGAGGAATCAGGCATGACACCCGAGGGCGAAGGGTTCCTGAAGTACATCCTGCTGGCCCAGAACGGCATCCTCCGGGAGCTGGAAGCGGTGTCGCCCGAGGCCCTCAACTGGCCGCTGGGCGTGCCGGAGACCAACACCCTTTACGCCTCCGCCTTTCACGCCGCCAGTGCGACGGACTACTGGGTGACGGTCTACGTGGGCGGTGGGACACAGCCGCGCAACCGGGAGGCAGAGTTCACCGCCCGGGGCGATCTCCGCAGCATCCAGGCCCGCTGGAGGCAGACGGCGGACAACGCCCAGACCGTGCTGCAACGGCTGGCCCCAGCAGACTACCAAGCCATGCGGCAGGTGCGCCTGGGCAACACGCCCCAGTCCTTCACGGTGCAGGAGTGCCTGCTCCATGTGGTGGAGCACGTCAACCTCCACGTGGGCCACATCCAGCTTGCCCGGCAGCTCTGGGAGCACCAGCACAGACAGTAAGGACTCGGCGCCTCTGTCCCGAGAGCCAGAGGCGCCGATGGCTAGTAAGGAGGACCCTTGGACGAACGGGTCGCGATCTACATCGACGGGAGCAATCTCTACCACGCCCTGCGGGACGAAATCGGGCGTACAGACCTGAACATCTCGGAGTTCGCGCACAAGTTGACGGGAGAGCGCAAGCTTTACCGCATCTACTACTACAACGTGCTCCAGGACCCGGGGCGCTATCCCGATGCCTCCAAGGAGCAGCAGGAGTTCCTCTCCATCCTCCGCAGCGTCCCCTATCTGGAGGTGCGGCTGGGCACCATGAAGCTGACCCAGGGGGCGCCGGTGGAGAAGGGCGTGGACGTGATGCTGGCCACGGACATGCTCCACTTTGCCTGGGACGACCTGTACGACGTGGCTATCCTGGTCAGCGGCGATGGCGACTTCGTGTACGTGCTCCAAGCCGTGAAAAACAAGGGGAAACATGTGGAGGTGGCCTACGTGGAGAGCCACACCTCCAAAGACCTGCTGGAGATCGCCGACGTGCGGCATCCTATGGACAAGAACTTCTTCCAGGACCTGTGGTGGGGCAGGGGACGGAGCCAGCGCCGCCGCAGCCGTGGCCGGGGACGGGGCGCCGCTCCATCCGGGGGTGAAAAAGCCGGCCAAGCGGCCAGCTAGACAAGCAATCTCCCCGGCCAGTTGGCCGGGGAGATCAGGGTTTCCTACTCAGGTCCCGCCCCTTCGGGCCTTTCTTGGCCCAAGGACGACCCTCTTGTCAGGAAGTGGGTTTCTTTCGTCCGGGTTTACTCAGTGGGCAAGGCCCGCAGTCTCTCCTGCCCCGCCCTGACGGGGCCTGGCCCATCCACCTGCCAGACGCACCACCTTCTGCGATTGTTCATCGAACCCCCCTTGCGGAAAGCGTTCAATGACCTGTCTCGAGACAATCTCACCCTAGCACCCTGGCCAAGGCTTGTCAAGGGGACGGGGCAGTTGGATACTTGGCATGGCAGCACATGGCTTGCGCTTACCGTTCACGTAGCCAGCGGCCAGTGCCGGAACGGAGTCATCTGTCGCGATATTGGCACCACGGAGGTCTCTTGTCGTGCGTGAGAAACCAAATGGTTGGCGTACGGGAGCCATGTATACGATTCGAGAGGCAGCACGCCTCGCGGGGGTCTCCAAAGGTACTGTACGAAACTGGCTGGCTGGCTACAAGACCAACTCGGGCACTCTGCAACGTCCAGTGTTCGGAACTGCTCATGACGCTCCCATGGTCTCGTTCTTGCAACTGATCGAGATCATTATGGCAAGTCGGTTCAGAAGGCGACGAGTGAACTTGGAACGCATTCGGCTTTCTCACGAGAATGCACAGAAAATGTTTGGGGTTGAGTATCCATTCGCCCATCTGCAATTGTTGGCTTGGGCAGGCCACATTCTTCACGTGCAAGAGAAGGGTGATGAGGGCCTACCAGCGCTGGATTCGCCAAGTCTGTACACGCTTCCAGGCCTTGTCCAGGAGGCTTATGAAGCGATTGATTATGAGGATGAGCTTGCCGCCCGTTGGTATCCGCTCGGAAAGGACAAGCCCATCGTTGTTGATCCTCTATACGCTGCTGGCTTGCCCACTATTCCGCACCGTGGCGTAACCATCGAGCACGTCAAAGCGCGGTTCGATGCCGGCCAAAGTATCGGCCTAATTTGCAGGGATTTGACGCTTCTGAGACGCGAAGTGGAGGAAGCAATTAGATATGCTGACAAGATAGCCGCGTGATACTCTTATGCGATGAGATGATGGGGCGGGCAATTCCGGATAGTCTCCGGAGTGTCGGATACCCCGTTACCAGTATGCATCGCACGAGGATGCTGGGGAGAAAGGATCCCGACTGGCTAAGGATCGCAGGTCGAAGAGGGTGGCTCGTTCTGAGCAAGAACAAGCGGATGCTTCTTGTGGAGCAGGAGCGTCAGGTCATCGTTGATGAGAAGGTTGGCATCATTTTTCTCACACAGGACCTGCAGGATCTACCCAGGCTGTTGAAGCTCTTGCTTACCAAGTGGTCGTGGATTTCGGCCCAAGATCAGCGCCCGCGCCCGTTCGCAACCTTCTTGTCACCCACGGGACGTACCCCTGATACGTTCACGTCAGGGCGGATTGTCTATCGTCTCTGAACTGCGAGTGTTGCTGTTATCCCTCCCCCTTCTCCCGCAGGTGCTCCAGCCAGGCCTTGATCTTGGCCTCGTAGCCCAGCTCGCCGGGCTGGTAGTAGGTGCGCCCCTCCAACTCGTGGGGACGGTACTCCTGCTCCACATAGTGCTCGTCGTAGCCGTGGGCGTACCGGTACTCCTTGCCGTAGCCCAGCGCCCGCATCAGGCCCGTGGGGGCGTTGCGCAGGTGGAGCGGCACCGGCGGCTGGCCGTGCTGTTTCACGTCCTCCAGCGCTTTGGTGTAGGCCGCGTAGGCCGAGTTGCTCTTGGGCGCAGTGGCCAGGTAGACGGCGCACTCGGCCATGGGCAGGAAGCCTTCGGGCATGCCCACGAAGTGGACCGCCTGCTGGCAGGCCGTGGCCACCACCAGCGCCTGGGGGTCCGCTAGGCCCACGTCCTCCGCCGCCAGGATCACCATGCGCCGCACGATGAACAGCGGGTCCTCCCCCGCCTCGATCATGCGGGCCAGCCAGTAGAGCGCGGCGTCGGGGTCGGATCCCCGCAGGGACTTGATGAAGGCCGAGATGGTGTCGTAGTGGGCGTCGCCCGCCTTATCGTACTGGTAGGCGCGCTGCTGGAGGGCGTCCTCCACCGTGGCCAGCTCCACCCGCCGCAGGCCCTGCGCGTCGGGCGTGGTGGCGCTCACCGCCAGCTCCAGAGTGTTCAGGGCGGCCCGGGCGTCGCCGCCGGACATGTTGACCAGGTACTCCCTGGCCTCGGGCGTCAGCTCGATCCGCAGCTCGCCCAGTCCCCGCTCTTTGTCGGCCAGGGCGTGGTCCACGATGGCGGCCACCTGGTCGTAGCTGAGGGCGCTGAGGGTGTAGACCCGGGAGCGGGACAGCAGGGGCCCGATGACCTCGAAGGAGGGGTTCTCGGTGGTGGCGCCGATGAAGATGACGGTCCCCTCCTCCACGTGGGGCAGGATGGCGTCCTGCTGGGCCTTGTTGAAGCGGTGGATCTCGTCGATGAAGAGGATAGTGCGCTGGCCGGTCTGGCCCAGCCGGTCCCGGGCCTCCTGCACGATCTTGCGGAGGTCGGCCACCCCCGCGGTGACCGCGCTCACGGGGGCGAAGAAGGAGCTGGTGGTCTGGGCGATGATGCGGGCCAGGGTGGTCTTGCCACAGCCAGGCGGCCCCCAGAGGACCAGAGACGGGAGCTGGTCGCTCTCGATGCTGCGGCGCAGCACCCGGCCTGGGCCCACCAGGTGCTCCTGGCCCACGAACTCGTCCAGGATGCGGGGTCGCATGCGGGCCGCCAGGGGCGCGCCCCGCTGCAACCGCTCCTCACGGCTGTGGTCGAAGAGGCTCCGCTGCGGCTGGGGCATGTCAAGGATCTCTTAACTCTAGACGGCCGGACTTGAGATGCAGATCAATGTCGAAATGACGCAGAAAGTTCAGGCCCAGCAGGCAGGACACCTGAGTTTCCGGCGGCAAGTCGTGGCAGAGCACATCCACGCCCGGGATTCTGTATCCAGCCACCTCCACCGCCTCCAGCGTCAGAAGGGGAGCGGTCTCAACGCCGCTGGCGGTGGCGACCCGAACCCGCCTGAGCGAGAGAGCGGGTTCGTAACCTAGCTGTTCCGCGACATCCCATGGAACCAGCGTGTAGGAAGCCCCGGTGTCGAGGGCAGCCAACTGCCGTGCCCATCCATCCGGGCCGTGAAGAACCACCCATAGATGAATCAGGGGGCCTGAAAGGTTAGACTGCATCTAGAAGAGAGCGGCGTAGCCCTCTTTTAAGGGAGGGCCAGCAAAAAAAATAGCGATGTCCTTCTCCCTAGAGAGTTGCACTCGCTCTAACAGATCCCGACGGTTCCGATCATGGTCCAGCAGGACCCCCTCTAGGGGCGTACTCTGGTCCGCCCGAGTCACCTCCACCGCCAGCCATTCACCCGCGTGCTGCTGCTTTAGTTCTTCGATTGAGGGCATCATGCTTCACCCCTCGTCTCTTTGTGCATGCAGTGTAGCACTGCTACGTCCAACGTGTCCTCGTCCTCACCCTAGCGCGCCCCCTCGGAGCTGCGCCTCCCGGCTGTGGTCAAAGAGGGGCTTGCGAGGCTCAGGCATGGTTCTGTCCGAGTGCCTACCAGGAAGAGCTAGAATGGCGGTTCAACAACCGGGGAAACCCATACCTGTTTCGTGATACGCTGGCAAAGCTACTGGCATCGGAGAACCTAGAGTATAAGGAGTTAGTCAAAAACTAGACCCTCTTGAGTTCTAGGCGGAAGCTGAGAACTTCAATAACCCGTGGTGCCTTGTGCGGATATATTGTCACCTCGCCACCTGAGTATGTGTGAACGACATACCGCCTGGTAACCAATGGGTGATCCTCGCCGCTTAGTGCCAGCGTAAAAATGTAGTCTGTTCCTTTTTTGAGTGGTCTTGGACTATTGTCTGCGTAACAAATCTCCAGTACGTCGCTTCCGGGGCCAGATGTGCGAGCCTCAATCACTCGAATTAGCTCCTGTGGTGTATACCCAGGATCAACATCAAACGTGTCCACATCCTTGCTGTCTAAGCGCAGCGGTCTAGGTAGGAATGTAGCACCTTGGGGGGTAAACTCCATCAATCGGACACGACAGTTTCTTACGGTCTTTTGACCACGATTTATGATACCAAGCCGTATTCTCCGTATTTCATGTGCAATAGTTACGGGTGCTCCAGGAGCTACCGCCTCTGTATTTTCTTGCCATTTATGCTCTAAGGCCCGATCCCACAGAAAATCAAGCCGTGGCGTTCTTACCCAAGCTAAAACTCCTGTAGCAACTACCGCTAGAAGAACTAGGACAATTCCGCTAATGGTACCAACTGAAGCAATGGGTGCCCCCGGTGGCGAGCCCAGACTAACTGGGGTTGTTACAGTGAGTGGAGCAGCGACACTCAACCCAAGAAGGAGCCACGTCACGACACGCTCCCTGAGTTCTTCTGCCCAGAAGAATCCACGAAGCCACGCGCCAACAATTCGTCTCGCCATGCCGCGAGTATAGCACGGCTACCGTTTGAGGTAGATAATCGTGGATTATTGTATATCCTCACCCACCCTTGTGCAGCAGCCGCTTGTCCTTAAGGTAGTCCACCAGCCGCCGGAGGATCTCCTTTTGGGGCGGTGAGAAACCGGCCGAATGGTCCAGCACCAGGTCCAGCAGGTCGGCCCAGGTGGTCCAGGCGATGCGGCCGACCAGGCGCCGCACCTCAGCGGCAGTGCGATAAGGCAGACGGCCAGCCAGGAACTCCGGTTCATCCCGATACCGGGTCATGAGGGCCTCGTACGCCTTGGGCGGAGTCTCCGGCCCTTCGTGGACGAAGTCGTCGGAGATCAGCAGGAAATAGGGCGCACTTGACTCGTCCGCCAGCTCCAGAGCCGCGTCCATGTTACGGGCGATCATGTCCCGGCGGGCGTCCCAGGGCGTGGCCGTGGCCACGTCGCCCAGGTAGCGCCCCAGCACCACCACCAGCAGCTCGGGCGTGGTAAGGAGCAGGTCCAGCTCCACCGGCGGCTCCAGGATGCCCTCGCCGCGCTCCGGCGGTCCTTCGTCCACCGCCGCCCGCCACCGGGCCAGGTTCTTCGCCACTCGCTCCAAACGCTGCGCCAGGGCCGGGTCGCGGCCGGGCAGGTCAGGACGCAGGGTCTCCAGGTGGTCGAGGAGCCAGAGGAGCCTGTTGGTCGGCGGTGGGACCCGCTTCCAGAACTCTAGGCGAAGGGGGGCAGGCGCGCCCGTGAACGGGGTAGCAAACTGGGAGAGGAGCGGAGGCAGCCAGATCGCCGAGGGCAGGCGGGCCAGGGTGCGGAAGACGCTCCAGAGCACCGCGTCGTCGCTGCGGGAGCTTACCAGGTCGGTGAGCTTCTTGCGGGCGTTGCCCGCTTCGCCCACAAAGAGGGGGCCCGCGAAGATAGGATCGTCGGCGTCCAGCAGGAGCCGCTGGCGGAGGCGCTGCCAGTAGTCGCTGGCGGAGGGCACCTGGTCAGCGCTCCTCTAGCGCGTACAGCACTGTGAACATACCGGTGTGGTGGCCAGTCCGCTCGTCCTGAGCCTGTCGAAGGACGAGCCGCTCTGGTTCGACAGGTCTCCAAAGGCGACTCGCCTTGGCGAGCTTACCATGAGCGGCAGGGTCCAGTTGATCCATGGTCACCCGAGGGCATGCCGCACCGTCACTGCGCCAGGTGCGCCACCGTCACGCCCTCGCCGCCCTGCTCCTGGCCGGGGCTCTCGAAGGAGCGCACCAGGGGGTGCCGGGTCAGGGCCTCGCGCACGGCCCGCCGCATGGCGCCGGTGCCTTTGCCGTGGATCACCCGCACCCAGGGTAGGCCCCCGCGGAAGGCAGTGTCCAGGTACTCATCCAGGCGGGTGAGCGCTTCTTCCACCCGCAGGCCCCGCAGATGCAGCTCCGGCTCCACCAGGTCGGGCGACCCCAGGGCGTAGGCCCAGCCCGGAGAGGGCCAGGGCCGCGCATCGCCCTCCGCCGCCTCGAGCTGGTCTCGCCTCACCTTGGCCCGGAACGCGCCAATCTGCACCTCCACTTCCTCCTCGGGCGCGTCGGGAGCGCTCACCACTTCCGCCGTCTGCCCCAGGCCCCGCAGCCGCACCTGGGTCCCGGGCGCCAGGCGCAGGGGCTGCTCGAGTTGCCGAGCTCGGCGGCGCCGGGGCGGCTGCCAGCGGGGGCCGGCCAGGGCAGCCTCCGTCTCCTGGGCGGTCTGTGCCGCGGCCACCAGCTCCTCCCGGCGCCGCTCTCGCAGCGCCTGCTCTACCTGGCGGGCCGCCTCCCGCAGCGAACGCTGGAGCGTCTCCGCCTCCGCGGCGAGCTGGCTGCGGGCCTCCTCCAGCATCTGCTCCTTGGCCGCATCCACCTCCTGGAGCCGGGCCGACCAGCGGCGGCGGGCCTCATCGGCCGCCCGCCGCAGCTCCTCGGCCTCCTGGCGCAGGGAGGCCGCCAGGTCCTTTTCTCGCTGCAACTGCTCCAGCAGCGTCTCCGCCTGGAGCTGCTCCGGCTCCAGGAACCCCCGGGCCTGGGCCACCAGCTCCCCCGGCAGCCCCAGCCGCTCGGCGATCGCGATGGCGTTGCTGCGGCCCGGCAGCCCCACGGTGAGGCGGTAAGTGGGCGACAGCGTCCCCGCGTCGAACTCTACCGAGGCGTTCCTCACCCAGGGCGTGTTGTAGGCGAAGGCCTTGAGGTCGTTATGGTGCGTCGTCGCAATGGTGGACACGTGGTGTTCCAGGAGGCGCCGCAGGATGGCCCGCCCCAGGGCCGAGCCTTCGGTGGGGTCGGTGCCGGCGCCCAGCTCGTCCAGCAGCACCAGGGAGTCATTGCCGGCAGTCCCCAAGATGCGGATGATGTTGCTCATATGGGAGCTAAAGGTGGAGAGGGACTGCTCAATGCTCTGCTCGTCCCCGATGTCAGCGAAGACGCTGGGGTACAGAGGAATGCGGGTGCCCTGGGCCGCGGGCACCGGCACTCCCGCCTCCGCCATGAGCACCAGAAGCCCTGCGGTCTTGAGGGCAACCGTTTTGCCGCCAGTATTGGGGCCCGTGATGACCAGCGCGTAGAAGTCGGCTGCCAGCTCCAGGGAGATGGGCACCACGTGGCCCGTCAGCAGCGGATGGCGGGCCTCTACCAGCGCCAGGGGCCCCAGAGCCGGCCAGCCCGCTGCGCCTTCGGGCGGTGGGTCGCTGCTGCCGGCTTCCAGATGCGGCGCGATGCCCCGGACCTGCTGGCCGTACCTCGCTTTCGCGAGGGCCAGGTCCATGCGGGCCAACACTTCCACGCTGGCCACTACCTCCGGCGCGTAATCTCCCACCATGATGGAGAGCTGGCGCAGGACCCGGGCCACCTCCCGCTCCTCCTCCAGTTGCAGCTCCCGCCAGCGGTTGCCCAGATCGATGGTGGCCAGGGGCTCCATGAACACCGTGGCGCCACTGGAGGAGAGGTCGTGGACGATGCCCCTGAACTCGCCGCGGAAATCGGCCTTGACGGGCATCACGTAGCGGCCGTTGCGCAGGGTGATGATGGGCTCCTGGAGCATGGTGCGGTAGCGGGAGGAGGTGAGCAGCTCCGTGAGGCGGTCCTGTAGCCGGTCGTGGGCGGAGCGCGCCTCCGTCCGCAGCCGGGCCAGGAGGGGGCTGGACCCATCCAGCACCTCGCCCCTGGGGCCCACGCAGCGGTCTATCTCCTGCTGGAGCGCCCGGCAGTCGGGCAGAGAGCCGATGGCCTCCCAGAGCACGGGCAACTGGTCTTTGAGGCGGGCGACGGTGTCCTGCAAGGTTCGAGCGCCCTGGAGGGTGTCCCGCACATCCTGGAGCTGCTCTGTGGTCAGGACGCCGCCCAGCCGGGCCTGCTCCGCGGCGGGGCGTACATCGTGGACGCCGCCCAGGCCGAAGCTGGCCCGCAGCTCCAGCAGCCGCCGGGCCTCCAGCCACTCCTGGTGGCTGCGGGCTACCGATGCATGGTCGGAGGAAGGCAGTAAGGCCAGGGCCAGCTCTCGCCCGCCGGAAAAGGAGGCGAGCGCGGCGATGCGCTCCCGGATCTTGGGAAACTCCAGCAGCTCCAGACTCTTCTCGTCCAGCGGGCGCTCCCTTGGGAATAGGTCTCCCTTGAGCATAGACGGCGGCAGTGGCGGTGGCAAGGGGACGATTGTTGACACTCCCTGGTACGGGCACCATAATGCGGATGGCTTGACGGTCTCCCCCTGGTGATCTACCCACAGGAAGGAGCGCCCCCGATGCTCACTCAGTTCAATGACACGGTGAACGAAGTCCTGCAAGGCTCCATCGACATGCACGTGCACGCCGGCCCCGACGCCAACATCGAGCGCCGGCTGGACATGGTGCAGACCGCCATGCTGGCGGAAGAGCTGGGCATGGGTGGCCTGGTCTTTAAGAGCCACGAGTACCCCACGGCCCCCATCGTCCCCTTCATCAAGGAGTGGGTGGACGAGCTGCTCTGCTTCGGCGCCATCGCGCTGGACGAAGACGTGGGCGGCCTCAACCCCCACGCGCTGGAGGTGTGCGCCAAGCTGGACGGCAAGGTGGTCTGGATGCCCACCTTCACCTCGGACTATGGCCGGAGCCGCCAGACGCCGCGCCGGCCCGGCATCAAGGTCATTGATGACCGCAAGCGGCTGCTGCCCGTCATGGGGGACATCCTGGACATCATCAAGCAGTACGATATGGTCCTGGCCACGGGCCACCTCTCCCCCGAGGAGATCATGATCCTCACGGAGGAGTCCAACCGCCGCCAGATCCGAACCATCTGCACCCACGTCACCTTCTGGATGCCCGTGGAAGAGTTGAAGACCATCGCCCGGCGGGAGCACGTGTACCTGGAGCACTGCTGGCTCCAGGTGCTGCCTCAGGGCAGCCGCAGCATCCACGACTTCTTCACCATCATCAAGGAGATCGGGCCCGCCAAGTCGGTGCTCTCCACGGACCTGGGGCAGGCGCACAACCCGCCGCCGCCGGAGGGCCTGCGCATGGCCATCGCCCATGCCCTGCGGGCGGACTTTGCCGCAAAAGACGTGACCACCATGGTCACCACCAACCCACGGGTGCTCCTGGGGCTGGAGCGTCCTGCCGCCGCTCGGCGGGGTGGCCGACGGGCGGCCTCGGCATAAGGACGGGATCGAGCAGCCCGCCACGACGGCACGAGAGGAAGGGCTTACATGGCTGAGCAGCCTCGCCTGGGGATCATTGGCTTTGGAGAGGTGGGCTACCACACCGCCAAGGGGCTGCGGGAGTCGGGCCTCCAGACCATCTGGGCCTACAACAGCGGCCACCGCTACCGCCCACCCTATCCGCCGGAGTACCGCCGCCGGGCGGAGGAGATCGGCGTGACCCTGGTGGATACCCTGGGTGAGCTGGCGCAGCGGGCCCAGTTCATCCTCTCGGTCACCAGCCCGGCCAGCGCCGTCTCCGGGGCCCAGGAGGCTGCGCACGTCCTGGACAGGAGCCACATCTACGTGGACATGAACTCCAGCGGGCCCCGCCCCAAGCAGGAGGCCGCGGCGGTCATCGAGGTCAGTGGCGCCCGTTTCGTCGACGCCTGCCTCCTCTCGGGCGCCACGGTGGACCTGCACCGGGGCCTCACCTACCTCAGCGGCGAGGCAGCGGCGGAGTACCAGCGGGCCTTTAAGCCCTTCGGCATGGAGCTGGAGGTGATCCCGGACGGCAAGCCCGGCGACGCCGCGCTGGTGAAGATGCTGCGGAGTATCCTCACCAAGGGCACCATGTCGGTGTTGTGGGAGCTCTCCTACGCCGCCTACAAGTGCGGCGTAGACCTGCGGCAGTACCAGCGCGCCCTGGGGCCCTTCCGGGGCGACTTCTTCGCCGCCGCCGACCGCACCATCGGCTACGGTTACGTCCACGCCCGGCGGCGGGCCGAGGAGTCCCACGACATCCAGGAGACCCTGCGGGACCACGGGGTGGAACCGTACCTGGCCGAGGCCTACGAGAAGCGGCTGCGCTGGGCTGCCCGCTGGGAGGATGAGCTGCGCCAGCGCTTCGCAGAACGCACCGCTCCCCCCACGGCCCTGGAGGTGCTCCAGGCCATCGAGGAGCTGGAGCACGCCGTGGCGCCGGCCAGCGCCCCCTGATGGCCACGAACCACGCACCACGAATCACCTGCAACCCACCGGAGGAGGCCCATAGACATCCATGAACACCGTGCTTTTCACCGTCGAGAACGGCATCGCCACCGTCACGATGAACCGGCCCGAGGCCCTGAACGCGCTGAACCTGGAGCTGCGCCAGGACCTGGCGGAGTCGTGGCGGCGGATCAACGAGGACGATGAGATCCGGGTGGCCATTGTCACGGGCGCCGGCAGGGCCTTCTGCGCGGGCATGGACGTGAAGGAGGCGGCCCAGCGGATGCAGCAGGGCGGCCCCGCGCCCGGCGGCGGCGACCAGGGGGGCGGCGGCGCTGGCTACGACGCCATGAACGTCTTCAAGCCCATCCTCGCGGCGGTGAACGGCGCCGCGGCCGGCGGTGGCCTCGGCATCGCCCTCTCCTGCGACATCCTCATCGCCGCAGAGGGCACCATCTTCACCTGCCCCTTCGTGGCCCGGGGCACCCTGAACCCGCTGACCACCACCATGCTCATGAAGAAAGTGCCGCCGGGCTGGGCCATGTGGATGGCCCTCTCCGGCAGCCGGGTAGACGCCCACACGGCCCTCCGCATCGGCTTGGTCAACGAGGTGGTGCCGCAGGCGGAGCTGCTGGACCGGGCCTACGAGATGGCGGAGCGCATCGTGGCCAACTCCTACGTGGCGGTGCTGGCCACCAAGGAGAAGATGCGGCTGGCCATGGAGCAGACCATGGCCCAGGCCCTGGCAGAGGACGGCGTCTTTGCCCGGGCCTGGCGCAACCGCAGCGAGGCCAAGGAGGGCTTCTCCGCCTTTGCAGAAAAGCGCCGGGCGCAGTTCGAGTAAACGCTGCTCCATGGCCGACCAGTCCTGGGACGTCCTGATCGTGGGAGGCGGGCCCGCGGGCTTTGCCGCCGGGCTCTACGCCTGCCGCGCCGGGCTCCGCACCGTCCTCCTGGAAAAGGCCACCTTCGGCGGGCAGATCGCCAACGCCGAGCGGGTGGAGAACTACCCCGGCCTGGCGGAGGGCATCTCCGGCTACGACCTCTCGCTCCAGCTCCGCCAGCACGCGCTGAAATACGGCCTGCGCGCCGTGACCGCGGAGGTCACCGCCGTCGCGTTGCGAGAGGACCCCAAGGTCGTGACCACGTCCAGCGGCGCCACCCGTGCCAGGACGGTGATCTTTGCCGGAGGGGGCGACCCACAGCCCCTGGGTGTGCCCGGCGAGGCGAAGTACACCGGCAAAGGGGTCTCCACCTGCGCCACCTGCGATGGCCCCCTGTTCCAGGACCAGCCCGTGGCCGTGGTGGGCGGCGGTGACACTGCGCTGGACGAGGCCATCACCCTGACGGCCTACGCGTCCAGCGTGACCGTTATTCACCGCCGCCGGGAGCTGCGGGCTGCCCATGCGCTCCAGGAGAAGGCCCGGGCGGAGCCCAAGGTCCAGTTTCTCCTGGAGACCACGGTCCAGGCCGTCAGGGGCGACGGCCTGCTCCAGGCCGCAGTGGTGCAGGACCTGGCCACAGGAGAGGAGCGGGAGTTGCCTGTTGCCGGCCTGTTTGTCTGCATTGGCCACGCGCCCAACACGGGCTACCTGGCCGGGGCGCTGCCCCTGGACAAAGGCGGACATATCCCCGTGAACCTGTGGCTGGAGACGGCGGCGCCGGGCGTCTTCGCGGCGGGCGAGATACGGCAGCACTCGGCGAAGCAGGTGGCCACCGCGGTGGGCGACGGCGTGACCGCGGCCATCGCCGCGACGCGCTATCTTCGGAGCGAGGGACACCCTTAGGCAGGCTGCTGAAGAAGGGCATAGCGGCGGTGCCTTCGAGAGCCTCAGGCACCGCCGCCGTTCCCTTCGGCTACGCTCAGGACAGGCGTTTCAAGAACCTCAACAAACGGCTACTGCAGGGTGTTTCTACAGCCTGCTAGGGCCAGCAAGGAATGGAGGAACCAGCCATGCCCGAAACCAGCAAGTACGACGAGACGGTCCGCCTCTTTATCACCGGCAAATACAACTGAGCACAGACGGTGCTCCTTGGGCTCAAGGAGCAGCAGGTGCCGGTGCCAGAGGAGATGATGCGGGCCGCCACCTCCTTCGGCGGTGGGGTCGCCCTCTCCAAGAACATCTGCGGCTGCCTCACGGCGGCGGCCATGGCCGTAGGGCTGGTGCACGGCAGCACCGAGCCCACCGGCACGGCGCCCCGGCCCGCCTACGCCCGCACCAAGGCGGTGATGGACCGCTTTCGAGAGTGCTTTGGGACGACCCAGTGCGGAGACTTGACGGCTCCCTGGGTGCAGAACTTCGCCCATCCGGACCGGGCCTACCGCTGCGGAGAGCTGGTGCGCTTCACCCTGGAGCAGCTCGAGGAGGTGCTCCAGCGCCCGGAGGAGTCCCCGGAGTGGCAGGAAGCCTGGTGGGCCGACTACCTGAGTCGCCGCGACAAGGTGCAGTAGGGCGCTAGCTACTCTTCTCGCTGATCTCGTAGATCTTGACGGGGCGGGACACGCCTTCCAGCTCCACCTGATCTACCTCAGTGGCGTCCACCAGGTCCCGCGCCGCCACCAGCGTCCGCTCGCTGATGAGGATTTGTCCGGGTTTGGCCTGATCGGCCAGGCGCGAGGCCAGGTTGACGGTGTTTCCCAGCACCGTGTACTCCAACCGGGATGATGACCCGATGTTCCCCACGGTGACGTACCCGGTGCTGATCCCCATGCCAATGGTGAGCACTTCGTCTTCGCCCACAAACCACTGCTTCTGGAACTCGGCCAGCGCGGCGCGCATCTCCAGCGCCATCTTGACGGCTCTGGCTGCGTGGTCTTCGTAGGGGATCGGATCTCCGAAAAAGACCATGATCGCGTCGCCGATGTACTTGTCCAGGGTTCCCCCGTACTTGAACACGATCTCAGTCATGGTGGTCAGGTACTTGTTCAGGTGGTCCACCAGCTCCTCGGGTTCCATCCGCTCGGACAAGGGGGTGAAGCCCCGGATGTCCGAGAAGAAGACGGTGAGGTTTTTTCTGCTGGAGGCGAGGTTCACGTCCAGGTCGCCACTGAGAATCGACTCCGCGAGCTGAGGCGAGAGGTACTGCTTGAGCACCTTGGCGCGGTCCAGCTCGGCGACCTGCTGATCCACCTTGTGCTGCAAGTTCTCATTGATGGAGCGCAACTCCTCGTAGAGGGTCGCAAGCTGGTGGCTCATCATGTTGAGATTGCTGGTCAGGGTCCCGAACTCGTCGCGGTTGGGCACCTCGATCCGCTGGGCAAAGTCGCCAGCGGCAATGCCCGCCAGCAGACGGTCTATGCGGCGCACCGGCCGGATGAAGGACCAGGAGAGCACGAAGCCCAGGAGCAGGGCCGAGACCAGGCTGACGCCGGAGAAGCCGAGAACGATGTTGGAGAGCAGGTCCCGGTCGGCCTGAAAGGAGACCACGGCATCGTGCATGTCTCGCTCGGCGTCCCGCTCCAGCTCTCGCATAGCCGCCTCCAGCTCGTGGGAGACGGGGTGCTCCTCGCTGAGGTGCAGGCGCATGGCCTCGGCGTCATTCCGCCCCTGGTAGAGGCCAAGCACACGCGCGCTGGAGGCGGCGAAGCGGCCGTCGGCCTCCCGCACTCGCTGGAAGAAGTCTCCCGGAGTCTCGGGGCTGAGGCGTTCCACCGTGTCCAGGTGGTTGGCGAAACCCTGCTTGGCGCCCGCGATCTTGTCGTTGTTGGCGTCGTCACGGGTCAGCAGGGCCATGGCCCGAAAGTGGCTCTGGGCCGTCACCAGGTACTCCATCTGGCGCGCCCGATCCACCTTCTCCTGGTAGCGGTTCAGGTCACCCACGCGCTGGCTCATGCGACCGATGACCACCAGGCTCAGCATGGCCATGCCCAGCAGGAGCACGGCGCCCAGGAGGAAACCTGCCAAGAGCTTGGTGTGGACGCTAGCTTGGATGCCAGCGACAAGGTCTACCAGAGGCCGGAGCGGGCCTCCGGCGAAGCCAGAGTCTGAAGCGCCGTCACCGCTGAGGGGGGCAGGACCGCGGGGGATTGGCCCATCCTGTCGTTCTGGGACGGCTATATTCAGACCCCCGGGCCGCGGGCCGCGGGGATCGTTCATGGCCATTACCTCCCATGCGCTGAAGTGTGGGGTGGGAAAGGTTCAGGCGGAGGAGAAGAGGGGCGCCCGCGGGAAACAAGGGCGCCGGTGGCGCACCAGCATGACACACGCCACCGCCAGTGGCCTCGCCCGCTGCAGACGAGGCATGGCGCGTCGGAAGCTGGCAAATAGAGGTAACAAGATAGGGGTTACTTTATGATCTCCCTGGTGACGATGGTGCCCACGCCACCGAAGGAGGGGGAGAGCAGCGCGGAGTGACAGCCGGCGCCACCACCCACGGCGATCTGGATGTGCTCCGGCGCCGGAGACATAGTGCCCCAGGAGTCCAGAGTGAACTCCGGCGCGTTGGAGCCGCTCACCTGGGTCTGGCGGTTCCGGAAACCGAGCCACTCTTCGGCCACGGTCGCGGTGAAACCGGACGGCTTCACCCGGGCGTTCTCGAAGAGGTATTTCTTGACGTCCGCCTTGCTCATCCCGTCGCGCGCCATGATCTCCGCGTGCTCCGGGCAGATGACGATGAGGGGCGAGCCGCCGGAGGGTGTGCCGCCGCCCATGGCAATCAGCCGGCAGAAGGTACCCAGCACCCCCACCGCGGTGTTGCTGTGCAGGTCGGCCAGGTTGGTGAACCCGCCGATGCCGAAAAGGGTGATGGTGTTAGCGCCTTTGGCAAAACCGCGGTCTACCGAGTAGGGATCCCAGGGGCTCTGCTCCTCGCTCTCCGGAAAGCAGAGCGTGTACTTGCCCGGCCAGCCCTGGGTGGCCCGGTCCAGATCGCCGGGCACGCCGCCGCCCACGTTCAGAAGCACCAGACGAACCGCCCGGCCGATAGTAGCGTTGGCCCGGTTGCCGGGACCGAAGAGGTTGTAGCCCCCGTTCATCTGCAGCTCCTGGCGGATGGGCCCGTTGACCAGGAAACACGGCCCGATGGGGTTGGTGGTCGCCTGGACACCGTAGAGGTTGAAATTCTCTTGGAGCACGCACTCCACCGCCGCCACGACCACGGGGAAATACTCCGGAAGGCACCCGGCGATGACAGCGTTGATGGCGACCTTCTGGATGGTGCACGGCGCCCACCTGGGGGCCATGGTGCCCAGCAGCTCTTGCGGGTCCCGGTCCACGACCTTGAGCATGGCGCCCACCCGCTCCGCCGTGGGCGGGACGATGGGCAGGCCATCGGTCATATGCCGCTCGTAGTAGAGGGCGTTGATCTCCTCCAGGGAGTCGGGAGCCTCGAGCTGGCGCTGAGCGGTCATGGCGCATCCTCCAGGGGGCAGATGTTGAAAGCTCGCCGGTCGGTCGCTGTACTCACTACTGGGGAACGACCAGTCCTCGGACCGGCACATCCTCGGCACGTGAGGCTTGCGCCCGCTCGTCGCGAGGGCAGTCCAAAGGAGATAACAGGGGGGCCTGGCCATCTGGCCAAGCCCCTCTGGCTTGGAGCTACTTCGTCAAGCCGGACTTGGCCTGCTCCCAGGCCTTGCTGGCGTGGTTTCGGACCACGTCCCGCTTCAGGCTCCCAAAGGGGTGCGGGACGATGGCAAAACGGAGGTCAGGCATACCCAGGGTCTGGCACTCCGCCTTGCCCAGGGTGAAGAACTCCTGGGAGGTCACCACCACACTGGTCTTGCCGCGCTTCTCGAACTCGATGGCATCGTGGACACTCCACGAAGTGCAGGACCCTCAGTCACCCAGCCCTGTGATGACGATGTCGCACTTCTCCAGGAGCTCCTTCATGGTGTCCGGGGGGCAGGGCGAAGACACCGAGGGCTTGCGCCGGCGGAGAATGGTGGCCGTGGGGTATTCGGCGCGGATGCTGGCCTCGAAGTCATCCAGCAGATGGTCAAAGTTGCTCTTGCCGTTGTCCAGCAACCCCACTACCTTACCGCTCAGGGATTCTACCCGCTTGGCAGTGGAAAAATGGGCCGGTTCCGCGTCTGCCGTCGGGTCCAGCAGATCGATCATCCGAGTGGCCGTCGTCATCCCCTACTCCTTTCTGGGAGCATATCTATGCTGCACAGTCACTTTTCCACGCCTAGGCTCCCCTATGGCCAAAGCGCGGATAGTTGTATGCACTATCTATACCTCTCGCTCCTGGTTGTCAAGCGCGCCTGCGTACCCCAGCTCCGACAGCAGCTCCAGGGCGACGGTGGGGTCGTGGAAGGGGAGGGAGCCGCCGGCCAGGGGGATGCTCCGCTCGTGGCCGCGTCCGGCCAGGAGCACCGCGTCACCTTTCCTGGCGTGGCGGAAGGCCTCCCGGAAGGCCTCCCGCCGGTCCGGCACGCAGAGGAAGTCGCTGCCTTCTTGGCAGCCCAGCTCCAGGGCCGCCGCCCGCATCTCCGCCAGGATAGCCGCGGGGTCTTCGTCATAGGGATCGTCCATGGTGAGGATGAAGAGGTCGCAACGGGGGCGGGCGGCGGCCACCAGGTCCCGACGGTGGTGGGTGTCCCGGCGGCCCGCGTGGCCGAATACTGCGATGGCCCGCCCCCGATGGATCTCCCCCAGCGTCTCCAGGGCCGCGGTCAGCCCCTGGGGCGTATGCGCGAAATCCACGTACACGGAGAAGGGCTGTCCGCCGTCCACGGCCTCCATGCGTCCGGGCACCGGACGCACGGAGGCCGTGGCCTTGGCCACGTCTCCTGGCCCGACACCGCAGACCAGGGTCGTGGCAGCCGCGGCCAGCCAGTTACGCACGTTGAAGCGGCCCAGGAGGGCGGTCTGCACCACCACGCTGCCCATCGGCGTCTCCAGGAGAAAGCGAGACCCCTGGGGTGAGCAGATAATCTCCCGGGCGCGCACCCGTGCGGGCTGGTCTATCCCAAAGAGCAGGGCCACCTGACAACTGGCGATGAAGTGGCCGGCGGAGGGATCGTCGGCGTTGACCACCCCCAGGGGCTGCCAGGGCTTGGTGCGGCGCTGGCCCAGGGACTGGAACAGCCGCAGCTTCTCCGCCCGGTACTCCTCCAGCGTGTGGTGGAAATCCAGGTGCTCCGGCGACAGGTTGGTAAAGACGGCCAGGTCGAACTCGCAGCCTTCCACCCGCCCCGTGGCCAAGGCATGGGAGCTCACCTCCACCACCGCGATCTCAACGCCGTTGTCCACCATCTCCCGCAGCAGCCGCTGCAGCCCCATAGCCTGAGGCGTGGTGAAGCCCACCTGGTTGAGCTGACGGGAGCGGCCGTCGTCGATGTCTACCGTGGTGCAGTGGCCCACCCTCCGGCCCGCCGACCGCAGGATCGCCGCAGTGAGCAGCGTGGTCGTCGTCTTGCCATCGGTGCCGGTGACCCCGATGAGGCGGAGCTGCTGGGAGGGGTGGCCGTACCAGGCGCTGGCCAGCATGCCCAGGGCGCGGTGGGAGTTCTCCACCACCACCATGGCCGCCGGTCCGGTCTCGCCCGCCGGCGGCTGCTGGCAGACCACCGCGGCGGCCCCGTTGGCCAGGGCCTCGGGGATGTACTGGTGGCCATCGAAGGTCTGCCCCCGCAGCGCGACGAAGAGGTCGCCGGGTTGCACGGTGCGGCTGTCGGCGGTAATGCGGCGGATGGCCACGGCGGTGTCGCCGCTGCGGCGGAGGATCGGGAGGTCGGCCAGGAGATCAGTGAGAGTCGCGGGCATCCTTGAGACCTTGCTTTATCCACAGGACAATAAGCTGACTGGGAGCAATACCTTGTGTCTTCGCGAGTCGCACGATTGCAGAAAGGGTGTTTGCATCGGTCTCAAAGGAGTACGTGACAGAGAGAGGTTGCGCAAACTTCAGTTTGACCTCTTCCCCCACTTCTCCAAATTCTGTCACATCATGACTTTCCCAGAAGCTCGCTTCCTCCTCCCGCGATTTAAAGCGCGGGAGCTTCGCACTTTTCATGTGTTCCGCAGGAATACTCTCCTGCCGCCTCATATGGCTCTTCGCCCGCCTTTGTACATCTGCCATATTCCCTCTCAACGCCAGCGCTGGTAACGGCGCCGCTCGCTATGCGTTGCCTCGCGCGCGGTGATCAGCAGGTAGCCGCCGCCTCCGAGGCGCTCGAGAATAATCGTCAGATAACGCCCCGCCGAGGTCCGCCCAATGACACCGATGCGAGGCCTGCGGAGTCGAAACCCGAAGGGTTGACCGAGACACACATCCAAGACTTCATCTGGCGATACGCTGTGGCGAGCAATGTGGTCAATGGCGTGTGGCCCGAACTCTACACTACGAATATAAACCATCTACCGAGGGATTCCAAAGAGCAGATTCGTGGGCATGCACGTAAGACCGAGCGGCTCAGGCCTCAGGCCTGAGCCGCTGCTCTGGATCACAGTTTGCTTTACATCGCCAGCAACGAGGCGATGCGTTTGCGGTGGAAGGTGGGGTCACCCAGGTAGCTGTAGAGGGTGCGGGCCTTCTTGGTGTAGAGGTGCAACCCATACTCCTTGGAGATGCCGATGCCGGCGTGCACCTCGTGGGAGTGGAAGGTGCCCCGCTCGTAGGCCTCGCTGGTCACGGCCTTGGCCACGGCCACGGCCTCGGTGACGCCGGTCTGGTGGGTGTCCAGCTTCCACAGCGCCTCGTAGGTGGTCCAGCGCGCGGCGTCCAGGTGGTTAACGATCTCCACAACGTGGTCCTGCACCCGCTGGAAGGTGCCGATGGGCACGCCGAACTGCTGGCGGGTGCGGCCGTAGGCCACCGTCCACTCCAGCACCTCCTGTAGGCCGCCCACCATGTAGGCGCAGAGCACGGCCGTGGCCGGCTCAAAGACCTTCTCCAGGATGCCCCAGCCTCCGTCCACCGCGCCGATGACCCGGTCTGCGGTGACACTCACGTTGTTGAACACCAGCTCGTTTTGACGCTCTCCGGTGAAGCCCGTGAGCACCCGCTTGGAGAGGCCCGCCGCGTTGCCGTCCACCAGGAAGAGGGTGATGCCATCCCTGGGGTTCACACCCTGTCGGGTCCGGGCCGCCACGATGAGGCTATCCGCAATGTGCGCGTCGTGAACGAAGAGCTTGGTGCCGCTGAGCCGGTAGCCGCCGCCGCTCTGGGTGGCGCTCAGGGTGACCTGAGACGCCTCCCAGCCGTAGTCCGGCTCCGTGAGGGCGAGGGCCAGGATCTGCTCGCCCTTGGCGATGGCTGGCAGCAGGCTCTGCTTTTGCTGGGGGGAGCCAGCCTCCATGAGGATCAGGGCGCAGAGGACGGACGAAGAGAAGTGCGGGCTGGGCAGCAGCCCCCGCCCCATCTCCTCGTAGAGCACTGCCAGGTCGGTGAACTCCCGGCCGGCCCCGCCGAACTCCTCCGGGATCAGCATCCCCGCCCAACCCAGGTCGGCCATCTTCTGCCAGAGGGTGCGGGAGAAGCCATCGCCCTGCTCGTCCATCTCGCGGACGAAGGTCTTGGGGCACTCCTGAGCCACGAAGTCCTTGGCCGTGCTCTTCAGCATCTCCTGGGCCGGTGTTAGCGACAGGTCCATGATAAGCCTCCCCGATTCCTTAATGAGTGCTGGTGCCGGCCACGTCCCGGGAGCCTTGCATCTCCTGGGGGGTGCGGCTCAGCCCCATGCGACGGGCGATGATCACCCGCTGGATTTCCGGTGTGCCGCCGGGGTGAGTGGAAGTAGCTTCCCGCTGCTGGTTCTCCACTTCTCCCTTCAAGGGGCCGTAGTGGGTGTCGCTCAGCAGCGCGTAGGGGCCCAGGACATCCAGCACCTTGGCGGCCAGCTTGGGGGCATAGGTCTTCCCGAAGAGGGAGTTTTCCGAGCCTTCGTGCACGAACTTCCGGCCGCTGGTGCGCATCCAGTAGTTGCGCAGGTTGAACAGCCTGCCGATGTGGGAACCGATGTAGAGGTCCACCAGGGTCTGCTGGGCCTGGGGATCCTTGGTTGCAGGCTGGCCGCCAGCGGTATGCCCCTTGGCGTAGCCGATGATCCGGTCGATGAGGGACTCCCTGGCGCCCACGCGGCCGGTGCCGCCGTGCTCCAACTCCAGGGTGGTCTGGGCTACCCACCAGCCCTTGCCCTCGTCGCCAATGCGCAGCGTGGCAGGCACCCGCACGTCGTCGTAGAAGATGGTGCGCTTGCCGCCGCCGGCGATGAGCTCCAGGCTCTGGATGTCCACCCCTGGCGCATCGGCGGGCACCAGGAACGCGCTGATGTTCTGGTGCCGCGGGGCGGTCTGGTCCGTCACCGCGAGGGTGTAGAGGTAGTCGGCGCCGAACTTATAGCCCACAAAGATCTTCTGGCCGCTGATGACGTAGTCATCGCCGTCCTTGACCGCCCGCATCTTGAGGGAGGCCAGGTCGGAGCCGGCCTCGGGTTCGGTGAAGCACTGCCACACGATGATCTCGCCCCGGAGCATCCTGGGCAGGATGTCCCGCTTCATCTCGTCGGTGCCCCAGGCGCTGATGGCCGGGGCGCACAGGCCGAAGGCATCGGGCACGGTGGGGATCTTGCGCTTGCTCAGCTCTTCGCCAATGACGATGGCATGGTCGGTGGTGAGGCCGCCACCGCCGATGTCCTTGGGCCAGGTGGGGGCATGCCAGCCCTTCTCGCCCAGCTTCCGCCGGAAGTCCCGCCCCATGCGGTACAGCTCGTCGCTGTAGTCCTCGAAGGTGGGAGGGATCTCCAGGTTGGGCGGCAGATTCGCGTCCAGCCACTGCTGGACCTCTTTGCGGAAAGTCTCCTGCTCCGCCGTGTAGGTCTGGGCGAAATCCATGGGCTCGCTCCTTCCTGCGAACTAAACTCTCCGGACAGGTCTACTCCATGGTCATGGCGCTCATGGCCCTTCGACCCAAGCGGCTGCCATTGTACCGCATCGTGTCAAGAAGGGGAATAGCTACATGTTAATGGTCTACGATTATGTCAGTAGCTAACGGTTCAGCGAAAATGTCAGTCGATGAAAGGACTGACGTTGAACCCCAAGGAACAACAACGACTACAGGTGCTCAACCGGGTGTTGGAG
>JACPQN010000118.1 GCA_016190485.1 Chloroflexota bacterium | reverse complement strand
TGTTTAACAACGTGTTTGGCCGCTCGTGGTGAGCCCTTCGGCAGGCTCAGGACAGGCTTGTCGAACCACGGCGCTCGCCCTTCGACAAGCTCAGGGTGAGCGGATTCTTAAACACTCTCTCTCACCTGCACTCTACGGTGGCTTCCCGTCTCCTAGCATGTTGAAGCCCGGGACCGCGGCGCTGATGGCCAGGCCGGGAAAAGGGTGGAGGCACGCCGAACCTAGGAAGCTGAGGAAGGACTCCACCAAGATAACGCTTCCGAACTCCAGTGTCGAGAGAACCCGCCGCTGTTCCCAGACAGCCCACCGTGCTAAGATGACGCTGCGGCCCCAGGGCAGATAGCTCACCGGGCTTCTCAGGCGTGGCCGGAGTGGCGGAATAGGCAGACGCGACAGTCTCAAAAACTGTTGGGGGGCAACCCCCGTGTCGGTTCGAGTCCGACCTTCGGCACCAGTTTTGTTCCACTAGCTGAGGTGGGACTATCTGACAGACTCCCCTTCACGGAGACCGAGGAGGACAGCAATGATCTACGAGCTCCGCACCTACACCCTCAGGCCCGGCGCCGTCGCCCTCTACGAGGAGCGTTTTGCCGAAGGGCTTCCCGCTCGGGAGAAGTACTCCAAACTGGGCGCCTTCTGGCACACGGAGATCGGCCCTCTGAACCAGGTGATCCACGTGTGGCCCTATGACGACGTGAAGCAGCGCGAGGAGGTGCGGGCCGCGGCGGCCAAAGACACCAGTGGCAAGTGGCCCCCCAAGGGCGACGATGTCCTCCTCAACATGGAGTCTGCCATCCTCATACCAGCTCCCTTCATGCGCCCCCTGGGGGCGCCCCAGGAGCTGGGCGGCGTCTATGAGATGCGGATCTACACCTACCAGACGGGGGCGATGCCTCGGGTCCTGGCGCTCTGGGCGGAGCGGATCGCGGCTCGGGAGCGGCATTCGCCCCTGGCGGCCTGCTGGTACAGCGAGGTGGGCGGCCTCAACCGCTTCTACCACGTGTGGCCCTACAAGGACCTGGGGAGCCGTGACCGCCTCCGGGCGGAGGCGATGAAAGAACCCACCTGGCCGCCGCCGACGCGGGAATGGCTGGTGAGCCAGGAGAACAAGATGCTGGTCCCCGCGGCCTTCTCGCCCCTGCGCTAGCGCCGCTGCTTACACCGACACAGGGCCTGGGACGCGTCTCCTGCAAGAAGTTCCGGCAGACTCTCTGAGGACGTGCATGTGTCCCGTAGGGCGAGGGCATGTCCTGAGCCTGTCGAAGGGCTTGTCCTGAGCCTGTCGAAGGGCTTGTCCTGAGCCTGTCGAAGGGCTTGTCCCCTGCCGCTCGCGCGCCCTAGTAGTGGATGGCGCGCTTGGCGCCGCCCCCTGCCGCTATTACGTCCCCGTTGATGGCCAGGGACTTGGGGGAGGCCAGAAACGCCACCACGTAAGCGATCTCCTGGGCGTCGATCAGGCGCTGGATGGAGTTGCCCTCGGCCATGCGCCGCTCTACCTCATCCGCAGAGACGCCCAGGCGTTCCACCTGGCGAGCCACCACCTCCGCCGTCTTCTCGGTGCGGGTGATGCTGGGATGGACCACCGTCACGTTGATGCCGTAGGGCCCCAGCTCGTCGGCCAGGTTCTTAGTCAGGGCAACCACTGCCACGTTCCGTATGCTCCCGATGATGGAGCCTGTCTGGCGGGCGGCCAGGCCACTGATGTTGATGATACGGCCCCACCCCTGCTGCTGCATCAGGGGCGCCACCTCCCGGGCGCAGCGGAGGTAGCCCATCACCTTCACGTTTATATCGGCCCAGAAGTCTTCGTCGCCGATCTCCGGCAGCCGCGGGGGCGGGGCCTGGCCACCGGGCTGGGCGGCGCAGTTCACCAGGATGTCCACCCGGCCGAACGCCGCCATCACCGCGCCCACCATGTCCCGCACGTCCTGGTCCCTGCCCGTATCCGCCGTCACGGGGATGATCCGCCGGCCAGTGAGCTCCTGAAGCTCTTGCGCGGCCGCCTCCAGCGGCTCCGGGCTGCGCGCGACCACCGCCACGTCCGCCCCTTCCAAGGCCAGCTCTCGGGCCACGGCCTTCCCGATGCCGCGACTGCCGCCAGTGACGATAGCCACTTTATCCTTCAGCTCCAAGTCCATGTGCTCTCCCTCTCTATCGACGGCAGTGATGGCCAGCTACGATGACAATCAGGCGCAGAGTATCCCTGGCAGACAAGCCTGTCAACGAAGCGAGCGGCTTTCCCAACCGCTGCTAGATGTTGAGGCGCCGCGAGCTCCGCAGCAGCGCCTGGATCCACCGGTCTGCATCCCGCAGGCGCTGCACCAGCACCGGCAGCAGCGCCTGGGACATGCTCGCGTGGCGTTGCAGCAGGGCCCGGAACTGCGCGGCGGGCAGATAGAGGCAGGTAGTGGGGCCCAGGGCCACCACCGTGGCCGAGCGGGGCTGCTGGTCCAGCAGCGCCATCTCCCCAAAGGACTGGCCGGGCCCCAGCATGGCCAGCACCACCCTGGAAATCCCGTCGTGGCTCTGGGTCGAGACCGCCGCCGTGCCGGTGCTCACCACGAACATCCCGTCTCCAGGGTCGCCCTCCTCCACAATCACCTCGTTGGCGGCATACTGCTTCACCTCGATGTGCTCGCTCAGCTCCATGAGTTGGTCTTCCGTCAGGGCGCTCAGGATGTCCGACTGCATCAGGAGACTCAGGAACTCACTGGCCATGAGACAGGCCCTTTCCGCCGCCCAGCGAGGCGGCTGCGACTGGCGCACACCCCCATCATAGCAAAGAGGCCGGACTTCTATCCGGCCTCTGCCATCTTCATCACGACCCCAAAGCTATCGGGTCTGCTCCGTCTCCTGCTCCAGCGCCCGCTGCACCTGGGCGAGGAACTGGCGCTCCGGCACCGCGCCGTCGAAGGCTATCTTGTCGTTGATGACGGTCCGGGGCACCGCCCGCACCTGGTAGCGTCGCACCAGCTCCGGGAACTCCGTAGCCTCGATCACCTCGGCCCGCACCCGGGCCGGGTTGACCATAGCCATCTGGTGGGCCAGCCTGGCCGCACGGGGGCAGTGCGGTCAGGTGGGCGTCACGAAGACCTGGATGTACACGTCCTGGGTCAAGCCCGCCAGGACCTGCTGCGTCTCCTCAGAGAGCTCCACCGTGGAGGCGGAGAGGTCCACGATGTCCTGGATCAGGGTCGAAAACTCGTACCCTCCCGGCACCCCGATGAACCTGGCCGGGCGGGCCCCGTTGCTCCCCAGGACCGCAGAGGGCACCCGTTCGATCCCATGCTCCTTGAGCTTCTCCGTGTCCTGGCGGTAGTCGTACACCTCCAGGTGGATCTTGTCGGAAAGGGCAGAGAGCTCCTCCATGATCTGGTTGGCTTCGCTACAGCGCTGCGCCACCTGCTCGTACCCGGGGACGGCGATGCGGGTCTCCCGCTGCGTGAAGAGGTGGATGGTTACGTCGTTCACCATGCGCTCCTGGAATAGCTCCCGGAGCTGGGTCTGGTCCTGAGGAGAAAGCAGTGGCATGTGCGCTCCTTGCCTGGTGAGTCGCAGGGGTTACTTTAGATAGTATAGCATCCAACCCGCCGCAGAAGCCACTACAGCAGCACCAGGTTGTTGCGGTGAACCACCTCGTCGCCGTAGTGGTAGCCCAGGGCCGCCTCCACCTGGGAGGAGCGCAGCCCCTTGACCTTGGCCAGGTCCTGGGCGCTGTAGTTCACGATGCCGCAGGCGATCTCCCGCTGCCCGCTGTCCCGGATGGTCACGATGTCGCCCCGCTGAAAGTCGCCCTCCGCGTCCCGCACCCCCGCCGGCAGCAGGCTCCGGTGCTCCCTGCTCAGGGCCGCTGCGGCGCCCTCGTCCACTACCAGCGCACCCCGGCGGGAGAGGCCGGAGAGCATCCAACGCTTGCGGCTCTCCAGCTTTGAGGCGGCGGGAGGGAACAGTGTCCCCAGCCGCTCTCCAGCCGCCAGGCGTAGCAGCACGTCCTTCTCGTGGCCGTTGGCAATGATGACCGCCACGCCCGAGGCCGTCGCCAGCCGCGCCGCCCGCACCTTGGTGATCATGCCGCCCCGGGAGCGCTGGCTCCGGGCGGCGCCGGCCATCTCCTCCACCGACTCGTCAATGTGGGTTACCAGGGGCACCAGCCTGGCCGAAGGGTCCCGGGCCGGGTCGCCCGTGTAGAGACCCTCGATGTCTGTCAGGAGCACCAGCACGTCGGCGTCCACCAGGTTGGCCAGCAGCGCCGAGAGGGTGTCGTTATCCCCAAAGCTGGCCTCGGCCAGCTCGTCCACCGCCACCACGTCGTTCTCGTTGACGATGGGCACCACGCCCAGCTCCAGCAGGGCCAGCAGCGTATTCCGGGCGTTCAGGTAGCCCACTCGGTCCTGAAGGTCCGCCTTGGTCACCAGCGCCTGGGCGATGGTGATCTTGTGCTCGCCAAAGAGCTGATCATAGGTGTCCATGAGGTGGCTCTGACCCACCGCGGCGTAGACCTGGCGCAAGCGGATGTGCTTCAGGCGGCGTACGTCCCCCAGGCGATGCCGTCCTGCTGCCACGGCGCCCGAGGTGACCACCACCACCTCCCGTTTCTCGCGGTGCAGGTGGGCAATCTGGCCCACCAGCGCGGCCATGGTCGCCCAGTCCAGTTGCTCTGTGCCCGCGGTGAGGACGTTGGTGCCCAGCTTCACCACCACCCGGCGAAAGGAAGGCAGCGGCGGCGCCGCTGCCTTCCTTTGCCCTGCCGGGCCGGTAGCCCCTCTCCTCGTGACCTGCCCCTCGTCCGCCATCTTAGTCCCGCGAGTTTAGCTAGCGAGATTATAGCAGCCGCTCACAAAGGGCCGCAATGCGCTCAGTCCATCCCTCCGGACGGTGCTACAATACCCTTAGCAGTCCGCGGGAAAAGGTATTTCCGCTCGTCTGAGCCTGCCTGCCCTGAGCGTAGTCGAAGGGTCGAAGGGCTCGCCGCTCATGGTTCGACAGGCCTGTCCTGAGCGTAGTCGAAGGGCTCACCATGAGCGGCTTATTAAACAGCCCGTTGGACACAGTATGATGCACGACCGGGAGGTGCGCCATGCCGGAGGAAGAGGTGGGCCACGTCAGCGACTACTTCGCCCGGGTGGGCGTCGCGGGCATTGAGCTGACAGGCGCCCTGCAAGTGGGGGACACCATCCACATCAAAGGCCACACCACAGACATGCAGCTCCCCGTGGCCTCTATGCAGTTGGACCGGGCAGAGGTGCAGCGCGCCACTCCCGGCCAGGCCGTGGGCATCAAGGTGCCGGACCGGGTGCGACCGGGCGACCGGGTGTATAAGGTGCTGCCCTAGCGCATCAGGTGGGTGAGGATGGTGCTGACTACACTGATGAGGATGGCCCCGAAAAAGGCCGCGCCAAAGCCGTCCACGGAGAACCCAATGTGCAGGTAGCCGGCCAGGGCCGAGGTCAGCAGCAGCATCAACGCGTTCACCACCAGCGTGAAGAGCCCAAGAGTCAGTACCTGGAGCAGGCAGGAAAAGCAGGCGGCCAGGGGCCTGATCAGCGCGTTCACTAAGCCGAAGACGCCCGAGGTCGCCAGCGCGCCCTGCCAGTCAGAGATGGCGATGGGGCCCCGGGCCAGCACGGCTTGAAGGTCACCCGATCCGGCTGGGCCACCCGCCAGGGAGTTCACGATGTAGGCGGAGATCACCAGGGCGCCGGTGTTGATGATGAACCGGAGCACCAGGCGCCCCAAGAGGCCGAGCTCGTTCTCCCTGGCCATCTGCCCTTTCTGCCCTTCACTCCGCAGCGGGGCACCCGGCTCCGCTACGGCTCCTGGATCGCCCTGGACAGGTTGGCCATCTCCAGAGCTCCCAGGGCATAATCCCTCCCCCGGTTGTTGAACTCCGCCCCGGCGCGGCTCCGGGCTTGCTCCACAGTGTCCGTGGTGAGCACACCGAAGATCACAGGCACGCCGGTGTCCAGCCCCGCCAGCAGGACGCCCCGGCTGGTGTTGTCGCAAACGTAGTCGAAGTGGGGCGTATGGCCCCGGATGACGCAGCCCAGGCAGACAATGGCGTCGTACCGGCCCGTCTGGGCCAGCTTCTTGGCGATGAAGGGCAGCTCGAAAGCCCCGGGCACGTAGGCGACGGACACCTTATCCTCAGCGACGCCCTGCTCCCTTAGCGCGGCAAGAGCGCCTCCCAGGAGGCGCTCCGTGATAAAGCTATTGAAACGTGCGACCGCGATGGCAATGCTCAGCCCCTTGCCCGACTGGGACCCCTCGTACTGCCGTGCCAACCTCGGCTTTTCGCTCCTGCCCTAGCTGGAGGTGGGTTCCATCACATCCAGTATGTGCCCTAGCTTGTCCCGCTTGGTCTCCAGGTACCGCCTGTTGTGGGCCGTCACCGGAGCGATGATGGGTAACTGGTCTACAACTTCCAGGCCGTAGGCCTCCACACCCACCCGCTTCTTGGGATTGTTGGTGAGCAGCCTGATTCTGGAAAGGCCCAGGTCCACCAGGATCTGGGCGCCCACGCCGTACTGCCGGGGGTCTGGCGCAAAGCCCAGGGCCACGTTTGCCTCCACGGTGTCTAGCCCCTGATCCTGCAGGGCGTAGGCCTTGATCTTGTTATGAAGGCCGATGCCCCGGCCCTCCTGCCGCATATAGAGGAAGACCCCCCGCCCCTCCACGGCGATCTGCTGCAGCGCCAGCTCCATCTGCTCGCCACAGTCGCAGCGCAGGCTGGCAAAGACATCTCCCGTGAGACACTGGCTGTGCACCCGCACCAGCACCGGCTCCGGGTCATTCAGATCACCCATCACCAGGGCCACATGCTCGTCCGCGTCCACCTCACTCTTGTAGGCCACCGCGGTAAACTCGCCCCAGCTCGTCGGAAGCTGCGCCTCGGCCACCCGGTGCACCAGCTTCTCCCGCCGGCGTCGGTGGGCGATGAGCTGCGCAATGCTGATGATCTTGATCCCGTGCTTCGCCCCGAACTGCTCCAGCTCGGGCAGGCGGGCCATGTGGCCATCCTCTTTCATGATCTCACAGAGGACGCCGGCCGGGTACAGCCCCGCCAGCTTGGCCAGGTCCACCGCCGCCTCGGTGTGCCCAGCGCGCTCCAGCACACCGCCCTCCTTGGCACGCAGTGGGAACATATGGCCAGGCATCGCGATATCCTCGGGGCCGGTCCCCGGGTCCAGGAGGGCGCGCACTGTGGCCGCGCGATCATAGGCCGAGATGCCGGTAGTGGTCTTGTGCTTCGCCTCCACCGACACGGTGAAGGCCGTGCCCTGAGCTGCGGTGTTGTTCTGCACCATCATGGGGATCTGCAACTCGTCCAACCGCTTCCCGGTGATGGGCTGGCAGATGAGGCCGCGGCCATAGGTGGCCATGAAGTTGATGGCTTCAGGCGTCACCTTCTCCGCAGCAACGATCAGGTCACCTTCGTTCTCCCGGTCCTCGTCATCTACGACGATGACCATGCGACCTGCCGCGATATCGGCAATGGCCTCTTCGACGGTGGCAAAAGGCATCGGGGTGACTCCGCTTAGGTCTTGGCCTGCTCCGGGTTCAGATAACCTTCCGGATTGGCCACAAACTTGTTCCGGCACAGCAGGCCGCAGAAGTAGTAGCGCTTCCCTTCATGACTGAAGCGGGTCGCGCCCGAGGTCAGCACCGCGTCCGGATCCACCTCTTTACCGCAGACTGGGTCTTTCTCTAATGCCGCCACGGTTCTGGACTCCTTTCAACTGGAGGATAAGGCGGGATGCTGCCAGCTCCCTGTCCGGGTCTCTACGCCCTTCGTCCGCTATTCTAAGTCTGGGCCATAACCCCGTCAAGCTAAGGGTCTGTATGAGACTGTAGCAAGCTGTTGTTATCCAGCGATTCTGTCACCTGATAGCGTCGCCACGGGTGATCGGGACGGGGTGTGGAGGCGGGGACAGCTCGTTGCACGTTGGGTAGGGTCTCGGCGGCCGCGGCCGCCCAGACCATTAACATCCGCTATGAGAAGTATTGACAAGGATTATCTGCGCGCCTACACTAAGCTAATTTAGTGGCGCGGCACACCGCTCGCGAGCATCAAGCGTCAGCAAAGGAGACAAACATGCAGCGTAGGATTAGATGGTTCATTCCGCCGTTCCTTGTCGCCCTCGTGCTTTCCATAGCGCTGGCCTGCGCCCCCGCGGCCCAGCCGGGGCCCCAGGGCGGCGACCAGCAGCCAGCCCGCACCGGGCCGGACTGGCGTAGCGACTTCGAAGGCTTCGTCAAGAGCCTGACACCCAACCCGCCGGCCGACACGCGACCGCCCAAGCGGGGTGGCACCTACATCTACGCCGCCGCCGCCGACCCACCCCACTTCGACCCCGCGGGCACCATCTCCTGGCCCGCGCACGCCCAGTGGACCCTGGGCTACAACCGCCTCCTGGCCATGAAGACCGGGATCAAGGCCGACCCCTACAAGTGGGAGCTGGGCACCGACCTGGCCAAGTCCTGGACGGTCTCGCCCGACGGCAAGACCTACACCTTCAAGATGCAAGAAGGGGTCAAGTGGCACAACAAGCCACCCCTGAACGGGCGGGAGCTCACTTCGGCCGACATCAAGTACAGCTATGAGCGGCTGAAGAACAGCCCCGGCAGCCCTCAGGCTGCCACCTTCGATGAAGTGGCCAGCATAGAGACACCCGACAACCACACGTTGCAGATCACACTGAAGAGCCCCAGCGTGGGCTACCTGGCCAAACTGGGGAGCCTCTTCCCCTATATCCATGCCAAGGAGCTAGTGGAGCTGAAGGGTGACCTGAAGCTGAGCCTGGTGGGCACCGGCCCCTTCATGTTTGAGAACTGGGAGCGCGGGGTCCAGGTGAACTGGAAGCGCAACCCCGACTACTGGGAGAAGGGCGAGGACGGCAAATCCCTGCCCTACCTGGAGGCGCTCATCTTCCGGATCATCCCAGACGAGTCCACGCGCCTTGCGGCCTTCCGGACCAACCAGGTGCACAACGGCAGCGCCACTGGGCGGGATACCCTGAAAGCGGTGCTGGAGAGCCTGCCCGATGCCCAGGTCACCAACTCCTTCCCGGAGGTGGGCATCCACTTGAGCGGCCAGCTCGACCAGCAGCCCTGGTCTGACGTGCGGTTCCGCCGGGCCGTTTCCCTGGCCCTGAACCGCCAGAAGATGCGCGACTCCGTCTGGGATGGCCTGGCCTTCCTGACGCCCTCGGCAATCCCCTGGTTCTTCCTCTTCGACAGCCCTGAGGAGGCTAACAAGCCAGAGAGCCTGGGGCGCTATCAGAAATGGGAGCAGGACCTGGACCAGGCCAAGAAGCTCATGGCGGAGGCTGGCTACACCAACGTCAAACTGAAGCTCTACAACACGCCGCAGTATGGCGTCACCTTCGCCGGCATGGCGGCCTCCTCCAAGGAGGACCTGGCCAAGATCGGCATCGACATCGAGATCATCGAGACCGACTACACCAAGTTCTATACGGGGATGTACCTCCAGGGCAAGTGGGACAACGTGATCCTGAGCCACCAGGGCAACCAGGGGATCGAGGCCGACGACTACGCCTACGGCCATCTCCACACCGGCAGCTCCCGCAACTTCTGGCACATCAGCAGCCCGGAGCTAGACCGGCTGACGGAGGCCCAGCGCGTCGAGGCGGATCCCAAGAAGCGCCGGGACATCCTCCGACAGATCAACACCATCCTGGTGGACCAGGTGTACCAGGTGTGGATGCCGAAAGGATACTCCACCTACACGCTGTCCCAAGGCTACGTCCGCAACTTCCGGACCAATCCCAGCACCGGCACCGGCTTCAGCTTTGGGCCGAACATGAAGTACGTCTGGCTGGACAAGTAGAAACGGCGTGTCCTAGAATAGCGTGCGCTCAAGGCTCTTGAGCGCACGCTATTTGCTGTAGATCACCGGCAGGAGTCACGGGAGTGCATCGGTACATCATCAGACGGCTCATCTACTCCCTGCCCGCGTTGGTGGGCGTGTCTATTCTAGTGTTTATGATGGTGCGGCTGGTGCCTGGCGACGTCATCCTGGCCCAGATCGGCGAGGCGGGCTATATCTCCGAGTCCCGGCTCCAGGAGTTCCGTGCCCAGCTCGGCCTGGATGCTCCCTTCCACGAGCAGTACCTCAGGTGGATGGGCGGCATGCTGTTCAAGTTCGATCTGGGCAAGTCGCTGTGGACGGGCGAGCCCGTGATCGAGGAGATCAAGCGCAAACTCCCCGTGACGGCGGAGCTGGCCCTCATGGCCCTGGTGATCTCTATCTTCCTCTCCCTACCGCTGGGCATCATCTCCGCCGTCAGACGGGACACGCCCCTGGACTACTTCTCCCGAATGGTGGCCATATCTGGCCTCTCCCTGCCCGACTTCTGGCTGGGCACCCTGGTGGTGGTCTTTTCGGCCATCTGGTTCAAGTGGCTGCCGCCCATCGGCTACCTGCCCTTCTTCGATGACCCCTGGGGCAATATCCAGCAGTTCCTGCTCCCGGCGGTGGTCCTGGGCGTGCGACTCTCCGCCGTGGGGACCCGCATGACCCGCTCCACCATGCTGGAGGTGCTGCGGGAGGACTACATCCGCACGGCCTGGGCCAAAGGCCTGCGGGAGCGCATGGTCATCGTACGGCATGCCCTCAAAAACGCCATGATCCCCGTGATCACCATCATGGGGGGGCAGCTCCGCTTCCTCCTGGGCGGCACTGTGATCATCGAGTCCATCTTTGCCCTGCCCGGGGTGGGCCGGCTCACCCTCGACTCCATCATCAAGCTGGACTACCCCCAGACCCAGGCGAACGTCATGTTCGCCGCCGTGGTGGTCATTGCGCTGAACCTGATCGTCGACCTCACCTATTCCTGGTTCGACCCGCGGATCAGGTACGAGTAGCGCTGCCCACCACCGCTCCAACTGCACGAAGAGGACCGCGATGAGTAGAGAAACATCGGCTCTAGCAATACCCCTGGCCCAGGGGTTGCGACAACGGCCGGGCGTGTTGCGCAGGGCCTTTCGGGTGGCCCGGCAGAAGCCACTGGGAGCCTTGAGCCTGGTGGTGATCCTGGGCCTCGTGGTGGTAGCTGTCCTGGCGCCGACCCTGGCCCCCTACGATCCCTACACCCTGCAGGAGGGGCAGCGCCTGAAGCCCCCGGGCGGCGCCTTCCCCATGGGCACGGACTATATCGGGCGAGACGTGCTGAGCCGCATCATCTGGGGTAGCCGCATCTCCCTCTACGTGGGCTTTCTGGCAGTGTGTCTGGGCACCACCGTGGGCGCCATCATGGGGCTGGTCAGCGGCTTCTTCGAGGGCAAGACGGACCTGATCATCCAGCGCGTCGTGGACAGCTTGATGGCCTTTCCGGGGCTCATCTTCGTGATGGCCATGGTATCCGCCCTGGGCGCCAGCACCACCAACGCCATGATCGCGATCACCTTCCTCATCGCGCCGGCCAACTCCCGCATCGTGCGGGGCGCGGTGATGAGTATCAAACAGAACCAGTACATCGAGGCGGCCAGAGCCATCGGCTGCGGCCAGCCGCGGATCCTCTTCCGGCACATTCTGCCCAACGTCTTTGCTCCCATCATCATCCTGGCCTCCGTGGGCCTGGGCAACGCCATCCTCACCGAGGCCTCACTCAGCTTCCTGGGCCTGGGCACTCCGCCCCCCACCCCTTCCTGGGGCGCCGACCTCAGCGGCCCAGGCCGCCAGTTCATGGAAACGGGACCCTGGACGGCCATCTTCCCCGGGCTGGCCATCAGCGTCGCCGTCTTCGCCTTCAATCTCTTCGGCGACGCGGTGCGGGACGTGCTCGACCCGCGACTGCGGGGCTCCTAGACCACCCGCATCGGCGGCACCGTTTCTGGCCTCCCCTGCTGCGGGAGGCCAGCGACTTTGTCAGCGCGCTCGAACCCCCTCGCTGGTACGTGGGAGCATACTCCGGCCATGCACCCAACGCCCTACGAGGAAATCAACGGGATCCTGGAGAGCTTGCTCGCCGCGCTGCGACACGTTCTCGCAGACAGGCTCGTCGGCCTGTACCTCTACGGGTCGCTGGCCACGGGCGACTTCGATCCCGACAGCAGCGACATTGATGTGCTGGCCGCCACCTCATCAGACCTCGATGACGCGGAGCTCGAGGCGTTGCGTGAAATGCACCGCACTATCGCGCGCGCCAACAGCAAGTGGGAGGACCGCATCGACGTCGCCTACCTATCGGTGACAGCACTGAAAATATTCCGATCTCGTAGGAGTCGGATGGCTGTCATCAGCCCAGGCGAGCCGTTCCACGTGACGGAAGCCGGAAAGGACTGGCTGATGAACTGGTATATCGTGCGGGAGTGGGGCATGGCGCTATTCGGCCCGCCGCCGCCGGCGGTGATCGACCCAATCACGAAAAGGGAGTTTGCGCAGGCTGTTCGGGAGCACGCGGCGTGGCTGACCGAGCAGGTGAACCGTGGGGTCCGGGCGCAGCAACGCAAGGCCCAGGTGTACGCGATCCTGACGATGTGCCGGGCGCTGTATACTCACAGGCACGGCGAACACGTGTCGAAGAAGCAGGCCGCGCTGTGGGCGCGGGAGGAGCTACCTGAGTGGTCCGGCCTGATCCAGAATGCCCTCGCTTGGCGCAGCGAGTGGCGAGACGAGCAGGTAGACCACGCCTCGACCCGCCCTGAGACCGTGCGGTTTGTCAACATGGTGCGAGATAAGATCCTCGTTTAGGGCACGCGACCCGCACCCAGGCGCGCCGCGCTTCGCCCGTGAGCTGCCCTTCTGTTGGCGCCGTCTCTTGGCGCGTCAGGCATGCCGAAGGGACGGGCGTGGTCTCGACCCTTCGACGAGCTCAGGGCACACACGCTCGACCAACGCCCTTGTTAAACACCCTCATCTGCTTCGGCCTTGACAGAACGTGCGTTCTATGTTTTTATGGAGTCCCTGGAGCACCCACGCATTCTCAGGAGGAAGACCATGCCCACGGCGGTAGTGGACGAGATAGAGCCCCAGACCATTATCAACCGGGTCCAGACCGACATGTTCAACTTCCGCTGGACCATCAACCCCTACCGGGGCTGCCAGCACTCCTGCGTCTACTGTTTCGCCCGGCACACCCACGCCTTTTTCGGCTACAACACCGGCGACGACTTCAACAACCGCATCATGGCCAAGGTCAACGCGGAGGAGCAGCTCCGCAGGGAGCTGCGGCGGCCAGGGTGGAAGAAGGAGCTGATAGCCCTGGGAGCCTCAGTAGACCCCTGGCAACCCCTGGAGGCCAAGTACCAGATCACTCGGGGCATCCTGCGGGCGCTGCGGGACTTCGCCAACCCCGTGGCCATCCTCACCAAGTCCACCCTGGTCCTGCGGGACAAGGACCTGCTGGCCGAGCTGGCCGCGGTGGCGCAGGTGCAGGTCAACTTCAGCGTGGGCACCCTGGACGAGACGGTGTGGAAGCTGGCGGAGCCGGGCACGCCGCACCCGCTAAAACGCATCGAGGCCATGGGCGAGCTGGTCCGAGCTGGCGTGCCAGCGGGCATCATGCTGGCCCCCATCATGCCCGGCCTCACCGACTCGGAGGAGAGCATCGAAGGGGTCATCCGGGCCGCCGCCCAGCACGGGGCGCAGTCGCTGGCGCCGGTGGTGCTCCATCTGCGGCCCGGCACCAAGGAGTGGTTCATGCCCTGGCTGCGGGAGATGTTCCCCGGCCTGCTGGAGACCTATGCCCGGCTCTACCCCCGCCGCTACGCCTACACACCCCAGGAGTTCCAGGAGCGGATCCATAAGCTGGTGCGCCACCTGATGAAGAAGTGGCGTGTGCCGGCTGGCGGTCGCCTGGCCCAGGTGCCCAGGGGGCAGCTCGCGCTGCCGCTGTGAGGGCACTACAGCTAGCCAGCCCCGTGGGCCGCGTGCTAGTATAGAATGGCCAGTCAGATGAGCACCTCACACCCCACCCGCGTCCTCCTCACCTCACCCCGGGGCTTTTGCGCCGGGGTGGACCGGGCCATTGAGATCGTCCGCCAGGCCCTGGAGACCTTCGGGCCGCCGGTCTACGTCTTCCACGAGATCGTCCACAACCCCTACGTGGTGCAGGAGCTGCGGGACATGGGCGCGGTCTTCGTCAACGACCTCACTGAAGTGCCTCCCGGCGCCCGGGCTATCTACAGCGCCCACGGCGTCAGCCCTACGGTGAAGGCGCAGTCCGAGGAGCGGGCGCTCCGGGTCATCGACGCCACCTGCCCCCTGGTGACCAAGGTGCACCTGGAAGCGGTGCGCTTCGCCCAGGAGGGTTTTCACTGCATCCTGGTGGGCCACAAGGGCCACGACGAGGTCATCGGTACCATGGGCGAAGTGCCCGGCCACATCACCCTGGTGAGCGACGTGACCGAGGCCGAGACTGTGGTGGTACCGGAGGCGGGTCGAGTCGCCCTGCTCACTCAGACCACCTTGAGCGTGGACGACACTAGGGAGATCATCGCGGTGCTGCGGCGACGGTTCCCCACCCTCACCTTCCCCCCCAAGGAGGACATCTGCTACGCCACCCAGAACCGCCAGAGCGCTGTGAAAGAGCTGGCGGCCCAGGCGGACCTGGTGCTGGTGCTGGGGGCCTCCAACAGCTCCAACTCCCAGCGCCTCTGCGAGGTGGCCCAGCTCTCCGGCGTGCCCGCTTATCTTATCAACGATATTCAGGAGTTGCGACCAGAGTGGCTGGAGGGGGTGGAGACCGTCGGCATCACGTCAGGCGCGTCGACGCCGGAGTTCCTGGTGCAGCGGGCCGTGGAGCACTTTCAGCGCCTGGGGGCCACCGGGGTGCGCCTGCTGCGGACGGTGGAAGAGCGGGTGCACTTCGCCATGCCCAGGGAGCTGCAGCCCGTCCGCTAGCCCACCGGGTCTGGGTGCCGGACCCAAGGAGCGTCCCATGTCCATCACCGCTATCGAGGTGCTGCGCCAGGCCTTTCAGCTCGCCCATCGGGGCCTGCGCACGGCCGTCAGCGAGCTGACCCCGGAGCAACTCGTCTGGCGACCCCAGGAGAAGGCCAATAGCGTGGCCTTCTACCTGTGGCACATCCCTCGCACCACAGACCTCTACCTCAACCGGCGCATCCGCGGCGTGCGGGAGCTGTGGAGCAGGAAGAGCTGGCGGGCTCGCCTGCCTATTGAGGCTGAGGGGCAGGGCACGGGAGGACTGGGCATCGGCACGGGATTCACCGATCAGCAGGTAGGAGCCATGCCCGCGTTGCCTCCGGCGGACTATGTGGCGTACCTTGACGCGGTGGAGCAGGAGATGGACGCCTGGCTGGCGGGCCGCTTGCCGGAGGAACTGCTGGCAGAGCCGGAGCGGGAGGGGTTTCCCAAGACTTCCACGCTCCGGGTAGTCCTCGCTGCCCTGGGCCACACTCACGGCCATACCGGAGAGATCGGGTACATCAAGGGACTGATGGGAATTACGGGCCGGGCATAGCGCGCTCGGAGGGAAATAGGAGGGCGCCGCACCCTGTCGGGTGCGGCGCTCCGTTATTGCGCTTTAGCAGTCTGGCTGGTCTACTGGGCCGCCCTGTCCGGGAGGACTATCCAGCTAATCACCAGCCCGCCGAAGGCTACCATGCTCGCCACGACTCCCAGGTCCATCTTATCCTCCTTACTACTCTGCGCGGTATGCCTGCTGCTAGGCCGCCCTGTCCGGGGAAACCAACCAGCTAATCACCAGCCCACCGAAGGCTACGAAGCTCACCACAACTCCCAGGTCCATCATGTCCTCCTTCAGTGTTTGGTGCTCTAGCCCCAGTTTAGGCGGTAATTGTTTCAGGCTTGTTTCGGGTTAGTGAATTCTCTGTTACGGCTTGCCTATAGCCGGTAAGCCACCTCGCCGTGCTGGGCGATGTCCAGCCCGGCCCGCTCCTCTTCCTCCGGCACCCGCAGGCCCACCACAGCCTCCACCACCTTGAGGATGACCCAGGTGGCAGCGCCCGCGTAGACCCAGGAAACCGCCACAGCGATGAGCTGCGAGACGAACTGACCCGGGTTGCCGAAGAAGAGGCCATCGGCGCCGGCGCTATTGATCGCCACGGTGGCAAACAGGCCGGTGGCCAGGGCGCCCCAGGTCCCGCCCACGCCATGGACGCCCCACACGTCCAGGGCGTCATCTACCTGGAGCCTGTTCTTCAGCTCTATAGCCCAGTAGCAGAGGATACCCGCGCCCAGCCCGATGATGATGGCCGCTCGCGCGTCCACGAAACCAGAGGCAGGCGTAATTGCGACCAGTCCTGCCACCGCGCCCGCAGCCGCGCCGATGACGCTGGGACTGCCCTTGTGCATCCAGCTCATGGTAGCCCAGGTAAGGGCAGCCATGGCGGCGGCGGTGTTGGTCACCAGGAAGGCCGACGTGGCCAGCGCGCCCGAGGCCAGGGCGCTGCCCGCGTTGAACCCGAACCAGCCGAACCAGAGCAGAGATGCGCCCAGCACGGTCATGGTCGCATCGTGGGACTCCAATGGCTCCTGGCCGAAGCCGATGCGCTTGCCCAGCACCAGGGCGGCCACCAAGGCCGACACGCCCGAGCTGATGTGCACAACCGTGCCGCCCGCAAAGTCCAAGGCTCCTAGAGCCCGCAGGAACCCGGGCTGACCCGCGCAGCCGTTGATAATGGGAGCGCCCGGAATCCCGGTGCAGCTCCAGACCCAGTGGGCAATGGGATCGTAGACGAAGGTGGCCCAGAGCAAGGTGAAGATGATGAAGGCCTTGAAGCGTTTGCGCTCGGCAAAAGCGCCGGTGATCAGGGCTGGAGTGATGACGGCAAACATCATCTGGAAGATCGCGAAGGCTTGATGCGGCACGGTGGGCGCGTAGTCCGCATTGGGCTCCCCACCCACACCCACCAGGCCCACCCAGTTCAGGCCACCCAGGAAGCCGCCGCCGATGTCGGGCCCAAAGGCCAGGCTGTAGCCCCAGAGCACCCACTGCACGCTCACCAGCGCCAGGATGAAAAAGCTCTGCATGATGGTGGCCAGCACGTTCTTGTTGCGCACCAGGCCACCGTAGAAGAACCCCAGGGCCGGCGTCATCAGCATGACCAGGGCCGTTGACGCCAGAAGCCATGCGGTATCGCCCGTGCTAATTTCAGGCGGCATTGCTACCATCCCCCTCCCACGAAGAGTCAACCGCGCAGATCGCGAGGCTGCTTACAGTGGGATGATAACCACACCGTGTTACGCCGATGTGTCGCCGCTGTGTCTTTTTTGTTACGGGGATATTACAGGCGTGTTACAGGAGTTGCGGTTCCGGAGTTGAAGGGGGAGACCTTCTACTAAGGGCGTTGGCCGGGCCTACCCCTCCGACAGGCGGGACTGTCGAGACCACCGCCTGTCCCTTCGGCGCCTTGCCTGTGGCAGGCAGGCTTAGGGTAAACTTGACTCATCATGAGCGGTTCTCAGCGGCGGCCTAGCTCTGTTCCTCCCCTTCTTGTGTCTGGCGGCGGCGCAGGTACTCCTCCAGCTCTTGTACCAGGGCCTCTCCGCTGGGTAGCTCTTCGGTAGGAGCCGCCTCATCGCCGCTACGGCCTTGCTGCTCTTCCAGTTGTCGCACGTAGGTGGCGATCTCGGTGTTGCCCGCCACCGCCTCATTCACCTGGACGTCGAACCTGGCGGCCTGACGCTCCACCCGCCGCAGGTCCAGGCTAAGGCCCAGGGTGCGCTCCAGTTGCCGGAGCATGGCCAGGGAGACCTTGACGTTGGGTCGTGCCGACAGGTAGTGGGGCACGTTGCCCCACAGGCTCGCAGTGGGGATATGCTGCTGGCTCATGGCATTGCTCAGGATGCCCACGATCCCGGTGGGGCCCTCGTAGCGGGAGGTGGTGGCCACGATCTGGTTGAGATGCTTCAGCAGGTCTGGGTCTGTGGCAGTGCCGGTGAGGCGAGACGGCTGCGTGTGGGGCACCGCCGCCAGCAGGCCGCCCAGGGTGATAGCCACACTCACCTGCATATCCTGGATGAAGGATAGCATCTCCCTGGTGAAGGTCTTCCAGCGCAGATTGGGCTCCACCCCGAGCAGCACCACGAAGTCTCGCTCCACCTGCGTGTCCTGGTGATAGTAAAACTCGTTGGCGGGCCAGTCGATGGCCCGCTGGGTCCCATCCCAGCGTACCCTGGGGCGAGTATCGGTGAAGACGTAGAACTCCTCAGGGTCCAGCTCCGCAAACTTTACCGCGGACCACTGGCGCACCAGTTGGCGCGCGGTCCAGGTTGCCACCTCCGACGCGTCGTTCCAGCCCTCAAATGCGGCGATAAATACCGGGTTCCGCAGCCGGGGGTGCTCCAGCCTCTGGATGTACTCCATGGGTTCTGCTCCCCAAAAGGGCTGGCATGCAGCCCCGTATTGTCCCAGCCTACTCCATTACATGCGGCCTGGCAACTTGGCAAAGGTCCGCTCGGTACAGTGGGTGTTGACCAAGCCCGTTCTTCGAGCCCGCCTGCCGGCGGGCAGGCCTAGTCGAGAAGCATGCCCTTGCCGAAGGCGGGCGTGGTCTCGACCCTTCGGCGAGCTCAGGGCACACACCCTCGACCAACGCCCACGTTACACGCCCTTGGTCCCCGTATAACACGGCCTTGAAGGGAGTAGCAGGGAATGCTACACTGAATAAGAGGTTCTTGCCTGCCCCAAGAGAGGTGCGAGGACAGTGCTGGACAACGAATACCCGGTGGACCTCTCTGAGATCAAGCACGTCATCAAGACCGCGGACGTGATGCTGATCCGCTTTCCCCTCTTCGACAAGCGCCTGCTCCTGGATGCCCGCTTTGACGAAGAAGAGGGGCCGATGATGCGGGTGGTACCCCGAGTTGGGTCTGCCGCGGAGCGCTTCCGCAGCCTGAAGAAGCTGCGCCCACGCTTTCCCTTGCCCAAGAACATCGTCTCCTTTACCTGGCCCAAGCACGTGGCCAGCCTGGAGAGCCTGGGGGTGTGGGACGCCATCGTGGAGCGGATTCAGCGCGCTGGATTCGCCGACTCGGATCAGGAGTGCCGGGACACCTTCACAGAGCTCCTCAAGGTGGAGCACCATGAGATCATCTCTGCCATTACCGGTGAGGGCTACGAGACCATCTGGGAGCGCAAGAAGAGCTAGCTTCCTGTCTTCGAAGTTCGTTGACAAAGCCTGGCCGGGCTGTCGTTGCGAGCCCGACGAAGGAGGGCGTGGCAATCTGGGGGTGGGAAGCCGGCCATGCCCCCGCCCGGATTGCTTCGTCGCCTCTGGCTTCTCGCAATGACAT
>JACPQN010000121.1 GCA_016190485.1 Chloroflexota bacterium | reverse complement strand
TGCGAGGAGGCGAAGCCGACGTGGCAATCCGGGGGAGGGAAGCCGTCCTCCTCGCAGGGGATCGTTATCCCCTCCCAGATTGCCACGGCCCTCGTTCCTCGGGCCTCGCAATGACATCTGTACTGAACTTCGGAAACGGGACGCTAGCGGGCCCCCCAGAACACAAAGGGACAGAAGGAGGTCTGGAATGCCGGACATGAATCTTGGTGACGTCACGATTCACTACGAGGAGGCAGGCTCGGGCCCCCTGGCCTACGTCTTCTGCCACGGCCTGGGCGGCAGCGGTGACGGTTTTGTCGCCGAGTTCGATTTCTGGAAGCAGCACTTCGGCCGGGTGATCACGTGGGACAACCGGGGACTGGGTCGCTCCTCGCAGACCGCCAAGTACAATATGCCCCTCTACGCGGCAGACCTTGCCCGGCTGCTGGACGGCCTGGGAGTGCAGAAAGCCGTGGTCCACGGCGTATCCTGGGGCGGCGTGGTGGTGCAGCAGTTCGCCCTGGACTACCTGGATAAGTGCGCGGCTATCATCGTAGACTCCAGCTCCAGCGAGGTGAACGCGGCCGCCTCCGAGGCATGGTACAACCAGGGAGAGGCGGCCAGGAAGAAGATGGAGGGGGCGCGGGAGGTGAAGCCCGAGCACCTGGACTCCTTTGTGGCCAGCGCCCGGGCCGTGGCCGCACTGCGAGAGCACCCTTACACGCCCCACCTGAAGCTCATCACCTGCCCGGCCCTCATCGTGGCCGGGGGGCAGGACGCCACCACGGGCGGCGCGGGCGGCTCCGTGATCATGTCCCGCAACCTGCCCAAGGCGCGCCTGGAGATCTTCCAGGACTCCGGCCACGGCGTCTACATCCACAAGCGGGAAGAGTTCCGCCAGTTGGCGCTGGAGTTCTGCCGCCAGCACGGCATCGTTAAGTAAGCGCCGGCCCGCGGGCCTGCGGGACCCCGGGCGGGCGATAGCGATACAGGAGGTGTTTCATGCCCAAGGTATCGTCCCTGGGGCATGTGGGGATATACGTGCATGACTTGGAGCGGTCCCGCCTCTTCTACCGGGACACCCTGGGTCTCAGGATCAACGACGAGGACCTGGAGCGGGGCATCGTTTTCATGTCCGCCAAAGACCGAGCGGAGGAGCACCACGAATTCGTCCTCATGCGGGGCCGGGAGGACGGCAAGGTGGTGCAGCAGATCTCCTTCCACGTTGACTCCCTGGGCGAGCTCAAGGAGTTTTTCGGCGTCTTCCGGAAGCAGCAGGTGCCCATCAACCGGGTGGTGAGCCACGGCAACGCCGTCGGCATCTACTTTCAGGACCCCGATGGCAACCAGATCGAGGTCTACTGGCCCACGGGGGTGGACTGGCCGCAGCCCTTCGGCAAGCCGGTAGACCTGACCCAGCCCGACGCGGTAGTGCTGGCCTCCCTCACCTAGTGTAGTGCCCTCGAAAAACGTCGCCGATGTCACCCTGAGCGGTAGCAAAGGGTCTACCAGCCCTAAAGTAGATGCTTCGGGCAGTTTACCCTGAGGCCCTCGAAGGGCTCAGCATGGCAACTCCGTGCTCACGATTGTTACCGAACCTCTGATTCCAGGACATCCAGCCGGCACCAAAAGAATGGCGTAACCCTTCCCAGCGCTGGTCTCGGGACAGGGCGTGTTAGTGTGCCCTGACCGCCACTCCACACACGCCCGTGATCGCTGGAGTTGGCGGATGTACCTCTTCCACCCGCCTCCTCGCTTCACTGGCGCTAATACCCCGCGGCGGTGCTCCTGCGCGGGGCGCTCACCTGGTCGGGCGCGAGGTTGCGGGCCAGGGCCAGCGCGGCCGCGGCGCCCGAGGAGACCAGCCCGATGTCGCTGGCCACGGGGCAGAGCTGGAACCCCTGGGCGAAGCGCTGGGCAGCCTGCTCCGGCCCGCCGCAGTGGATCCCCGCCACCAGCCCCTGGGCACGGGCCGCCTCCAGCACCCGCTGGCAGGCCTCCGCATGGCGGGTGTCCTGCTGGCCCGTGCTGGCGCTGAGACCCATGGCCACCGCCAGGTCCGAGGGGCCGATGTAGAAGCCATCTATCCCGGGGGCCCGGGCCAGCTCCGCCGCGCGGGCCACGGTGTCCGGGTGCTCGATCATCACCAGGCAGACCACCTCGTCCCCCGCGTGCTCGATATAGTCCGCTCCAGCGTAGAGGCGCGCCCGGTTCGGGCCGACGCTCCGGTAGCCCACGGGCGCATAGCGGCAGGCCCCTCCGGCCCTGGCCGCCTCTTCGTAGCTGTTCACCAGGGGCACCACCACGCCGTAGGCGCCGGCGTCCAGCGCCCACTGGATGAAGACCGGCTCGTTCCAGGGCACCCGCACCATGGGCACGGTGTCGGTAGAGCTGACCACCTGGAGCCACTGGGCGGCCCGGTCCGGCCCAATGCCCATGCCGTGCTGCATGTCCAGTACCAGGGCGTCTAACCCCGCGTGGGCCATGGTCTCGGCCACGTAGGTGTCGGCGGTGCTCTGCCAACCCACCATCACCGCCTTGCCTTCCCGCCACAGCGCCTTGACCCGGTTGGGCCTCATGGTCGTCCCCCTTCTTGCCTAACACTGCGATCATGAAGGAGCATACGGCACGCGCGGGGCAGGGGCAAGCCGAAGGTTCCTGGGCAGCGACTATCGGTAGACCGTGGCCTCCGTGGTGCCGCGCCTCCCGCGGAGACGCCAGGCCAGCGCGACGATTGCCAGCACTACGCCGCCGTGGCCCGCCAGGGCCAGGGGCGCGCCCAGGAGACCGGAGATAGCGCCCAGCTCCATGTGGCCCACGGGTCCCGCCCCCAGGCTGGCCACCCAGTAGCCCATGGCCCGCCCCCGCTCCTCCTCCGACACGCTGGCCTGGATGATGGTCTGCTGGAGCAGGTCGAAGGAGGTGGCGGCGCCGCCGATGGCCACCATGAGCGCGAGGGAGGGGAGAAAGTCCCGCGACAGCGCGAAGAGCATCAGGAAGACGCCGAAGCAGCAGTAGGCCCACAACAACAGGCCGACCTTGTCCCCGTGGTAGGTGAGGCGGGCCAGCACCAGGGTGGCCAGAAACGCGCCGAGGCCCCGAGCACCAGTGAGCAGGCCCAGGCCCGTAGGCCCGGCGTTCAGGATGTCCCTGGCAAACACGGGCACCAGGGTCTGATGAGAGAAGGCGAAGACCTCCGCGGTCATGGAGAGGAGCACCAGGTCTCGCACCCTGCGATTGCGCTTGATCATTCCCAGGCCATCGGCCACGCTCCTCCAGAAAGAGGCGGCCGCCAACCGCCTGCTACGTGATGGAGGTCGCATGGGCGCCAGGGCCAGCAGGGCGGCCGCGTAGGCGCCCGCCATCAGGAGCAGGCTCCCCTGCACGCCAAAGGCCGGGATCAGCGCCCCACCCAGGACTCCCCCGGCGATGGCCGTGAGGGGGAGGGCCAGGCCGTTCAGCGAGATGCCCCGCAGCGCCTCCTCGGGCCCCACCAGGTCGTAGACCAGCGCCTGGCGGGGCGGCGCCTCCAAGGCCCGGGTGCAGCCGAAGAGGAAGGTGAGGAGCGTCACGTGCCAGAACTCCTGGGCACGGGCTACCACCAGCAGCGCGAGCGCCACGGCATAGAACGTGGAAGCCACTGAAACGCCCATGAGGAGCTTCCGCCGGTCCAGACGGTCCGCTAGGGCGCCCGCGGGCAGGCCCAGGAGTAGGAAGGCGGCCATGCGGGCCGCGTTGACCACGCCGATGGAGAAGGGAGAGTCGGTCATCTCCAGCACCAGCCAGCTTACGGCCACCTGCTGGACGGCCATCCCTGCGTAGGAGCACAGGCTGTACAGCCACAGCAGGCTGAAATCACGGTTGCGGAAGGTGCGCAGCCAGGAGGACCCAGGTACGGCCTCCGCCTGCGGCTTCTCAGCCTCTACCGCCACGCCGCGCCCCGTCCAGCTAGAAGATAGCCAGGCCGTTGGCCGGGGAGCCGGTGCCGCGCTCCAGGAAGAGGGGCGCCAGCACAAAGAGGAACTGGTAGCGGCCCCGCTGGACGCAGGCTTCCGCCAGCCGCTCGAAGTCATGGTTGTCCAGCAGGTGTACCCCCATGGCCACGATGGCCACCACATGATAGGGCAGGCGGATGCCCTCGAAGCCGGAGGGCATGACGTCGCTGATGCCGTCGCTGCCCAGCACCGCCACCTGGCGCCGGTGCAGCCAGGGGAGCGTCGAAGCGTGGAGGCCCGCCAGCCCCTGGGTCTGCCAGCCGTCGCTGCCCTGGGCCCTGGCCCGCTTGTGCCGCCCCGTGCGCACCAGCACGATGTCGCCAGGTTCCACCGTAACGCCCTGTCTCCGCTCCGCCGCCTCCAAGTCCTCGGTGTAGATCGGTTCGGCAGGGTCCAGCCACTCCTTGCCCTTGGCGGCTGGAATATCCAGCAGCACGCCCCGGCCCACCACCTTCTCCAGCACCTGGTGGATGGCGTTCTTGTGAGCGCCGTCGGGCTTGACCTCCGCGGCGGGGAACCCGTTGTACATCTTGCCCCGGTAGAAGATGTGGCAGAGGGCGTCTATGTGGCTGATGGTCATGCCGTGATAGGCCATGCCCAGAAAGTCCATTGAGCCGGTGGCGCCGGCGCCCTCTCCGGTTCCCAGCATGAAGTGGAGCACGGGCCGGGGGTTCTCAGGACCGGGCGTGGTGGCCAGGGGCTGGGAGATAGAGACCACGTGGGCCTCCTGCACCAGGGAGAAGGCCCGCAGCCGCCGCTCCGGGGTGATGTAGTTCAGGGCGCCGGCCTGATCTTCCGGCCCCCACCTGCCCCAGTTGGAGAGGGAGTCCATGAAGCCCAGCACGTCAGCGTCGGTCAGCCCTCTGTTGTCGATGGCCATGATACCCTCCTGCCCCGCCTACGGCGGGCGTACTGGGGCCTATTGTACTGCAAACCCTGGGGCGAGGAGGGCGACCCCGCTCGGCACGCCGGCGCGGACTGAGTCACTGGGATCAACGGCTGGCCTCCTCCGGGGAGAGAAGGGCAGCGGGCGCCGGCATGTGGACCGTCCGGAGAAGCGCCCAGGAAAGGACGAGGGCGACGCCTCCCGCTGCCAGCACGATGCGGAGTGTACCGGTTGCGTCTGCCAGCGACCCGAAGAACGTCGCACCCAGTGGCTGCCCCAGGGACCAGATCATCGTGCTCAGCCCCGACAGCTCGCCCATGCGGCGGGCGGGCACCAGCTCCGTGAACATCGGGAAGGCGAGGACCGTGGGCACTGCCTGCGCTACTCCGGCCACCGCCAGCGCTACGATGGCCTGCTCCTTGGAAGTCAACTGGGAGCTGACCAGAATGATAAGTCCGAAGGCCAGCAGGGCCCAAACGCTGAGGCTCTTTTTCCCAATTCTGTCGCCGAGCCACCCGGCGGGCACCGCGCTGGCCAGCGTGCTCACCATCACGGCCAGCAGCAGCAAGAAAGTCTCGTTCTCCGGGATTCCTAGCTCTTCATGGCCAAAGCGAGTAATGAACGGGGTCACTCCTCCTATGCCCACCCAGAAGAAGAAGTAGCTCACCACATACTTGGCGGCTTCTCGGTAGGCCAGCACACCCTTGAGATAGTCGAGTGGTTGGAAGCTTACAGGAGGATCGGTCCCACGCGGCGGCGGAGGTTCTCGCACTGCAACCATCGTGATGAAGAATCCGAGGCCGAGGCTGACGGCCACCAGAAGGAAGACCATCCAGGCGGCTTCTTCCCAGAACCGGAAGGCCAGTACCAGCAGCCCGATTCCTGCCAGGTACGCAAAGGCTCGATTGGCCCCGTTGACCGTTCCCCGCTGCTCCGGCACAACGCAGTCGGGCAGCAGCACTTCATAGGAGGTTACAGCTAGGCCGAGGAAAAGGGGACCAAGAATGAAGACCAGGACGACGATCCAGACATCGGGCCGGGTCATCAGCGCCAGAAACCCAAGGATGGGGGGGATGATGAGAAACATGAAAGGGGTACGTCTGCCCATAGGCGTCCTCAGCCGGTCACTCACGGCGCCGGCCAGGGGATTCAGCACGCTTCCGATAAAGGAGCGCTCGTTTGCCAGAAATCCTATGGCTACGTTGGGCAATCCGTAGCTGGCCAGGTAAAAACCCGCGACCGCGTTGAAGAACATGTCGTGTACACCGATGCCGGCGCGGGCGGCGCCGTAGAACAACATCCACAGGACAGTCACTCGCCTCATGGGTCCGCCTCAACTTTTGGGTAGCGGAATCCGGATGCCCCCGGCGCCTTCAGGGCCAAACTGTGTCGGCGAAGGCGTTCGGCGCTCGGGAGAGGACCGGGATATGCCGGGCGAGCCGGAGCGGCCTCGGCCCAAGCACAGGCTCCCTGCTTCCTCGGACAACTTCCTCAGTCCTCTCTGGGGCCACACGTCTCCAAAATGGGCCGCCGCCAGCCCTGGCAGCATCTTACTCCTGCGGTTGCCTTGGAGCCAGAGGTGAACTACCCAGCCTCGCTCTATTGACATCCCGCAGGCCCCTCACTACTGTAGTGACAACACCGCAGCCACGCTTTCGGAACCCCACCGCGCAGCACTGCCACTGGCAGAGGACAAGGAGCCGCCCGTGTACACCGAAGACCTTCTGAAGCTGCTCTACCAGCGCATGGTGCTCATCCGCACCTTCGAGGAACGATTCCGCAGCCTGGTGGAGGCAGGACGGCCTCTGGGCAGCGGCCATCTCTACGCGGGGCAGGAGGCCGTGGCCGTGGGCGTCTGCGCCAACCTGCGCCAGCAGGACTGGATCGCCAGCACCCACCGGGGGCACGGCCACTGCCTGGCCAAGGGGGTGGAGGCCCGCCTGATGATGGCGGAGCTCTACGGCAAGGTCACCAGCACCAACAAGGGCAAGGGCGGCTCCATGCACATCACCGACATGTCCAAGGGCATGCTGGGGGTCAACCCCATCGTGGGCGGCGGTATCCCCCACGCGGTCGGCGCGGCCCTGGCCTCCCGGGTGCTGGGTACCGACCAGGTGGCCGTCACCTTCTTCGGCGACGGCGCCTCCAACCAGGGCACCTTCCACGAGAGCCTGAACCTGGCGGCGGTGTGGAAGCTCCCCTGCATCTTCGTCTGCGAGAACAACCACTACGCGGAGAGCACGCCGGTAGAGTACTCCGTCGCCGTGCCCGACATCGCGCTGCGGGCCCAGGGCTACGGCGTGCCCGGGGTGGTGGTGGACGGCCAGGACGTCTTTGCCATGTACGACGCCGTGCAGTCGGCCGTGGAGCGGGCCAGGGCCGGCGGAGGCCCGACCCTCATCGAGGCCAAGACCTACCGCTACTACGGCCACTTCCTGGGCGATAACCCCCTGCGCTACCGCTCCAAGGAGGAGGAGGACTACTACCACGAGCGGGACTGCATCCTGCGCTTTCGGGAGCGGGTGCTGCGGGAAGAGCTACTCACCCAGCAGACCCTGGACGACATTGACACCCAGGTGAAGGCCACCATCGAGGAGGCCGTCCAGTTCGCCGAGGCCGCGCCCCTGCCGGACCCCCAGGAGCTCTACTCCGACGTGTACGTCTCCTACCCCCTGGAGCAGCTCCGGGCGTAGGAAGCCGGCGGTTCACCGCAGAGAACGCGGAGAGCGCAGAGATGAAAGCGGAGCTAGACCGGGTTACGGAAGCGATCATCGGCGCCGCGATAGCTGTGCATCGTGAGCTCGGCCCTGGCCTGCTGGAATCTGCCTATGAAGCGTGTCTCGCTTACGAACTGACTGAGCGTGGGCTCCTCGTAGAGCGGCAACAGGAGTTGCCGGTAATCTATCGTGGAATGAGGGTGGACTGCGGATATCGCCTGGACCTGTTGGTCGAGAGAGCCGTGGTGGTTGAGCTAAAAGCCATCGAGCGCTTGGAGCGGATCCACGAAGCGCAATTGTTGTCCTACCTGAAGCTTTCGGGGTGCCGAGTCGGACTGCTGTTCAACTTCAACGTCGCAGTGCTCAAGGCGGGCATCCGCCGGCTGGTCAACAACCTTCCCGAATAAACTCCGCGAACTCTGCGCGCTCCGCGGTGATAGAGAAGGGAGGCAGAAATGGCAACGAGAGAGATCACTTACGGCGAAGCCGTCAACGAGGCCATCCGGCTGGAGATGCGGCGGGACCCCACGGTCATCATCATGGGGGAGGATATCGCGGGCGCGGCGGGCCGCCCCCAGTACGAGGACGCCTGGGGCGGCCCTTTCCGGGCCAGCCGGGGCCTTATCCAGGAGTTCGGCCCCAACCGGGTGCTGGATACGCCCATCTCGGAGATGGGCTTTAGCGGCGCGGCCGTGGGCGCCGCCATGACGGGCCTGCGCCCCATCGCCGACATCATGTTCGTGGACTTCGCCGGCGTCTGCCTGGACCAGATCATGAACCAGGCCGCCAAGATGCGCTACATGACGGGGGGCCAGGCCGCCATGCCACTGGTGATCCGGGCGGCCATCGGCACCCGGGCGCTGCCGGGCCAGCAACGGGGCGGCGGCGCCGCGGCCCAGCACTCCCAGACCCTCTACTCCCTCTTCGTCCATATCCCCGGCCTCAAGTGCGTGGCGCCCTCCAATCCATACAATGCCAAGGGCCTCACCATCGCCGCCATCCGGGATGACGACCCGGTGGTCATTTTCGATCACAAGTTCCTCATGGGCGCCCGCGGCCAGGTGCCAGAGGACGCCTACGTGGTGCCCATCGGCAAGGCGGAGGTGACGAAGCCGGGCCGAGACGTGACCCTCATCGGCATCTCCCGCATGACCCAGGTATGCCTTGAAGCCGCCCGAGAGCTGGAGCAGTTGGGGCTGGACGCCGAGGTCATCGACCTGCTGAGCCTGGCCCCCCTGGACGAGGAAGCCATCCTGGAGTCGGTGCGCAAGACCAAGCGCCTGGTGGTGGTGGACGAGGACAACCCCCGCTGCAGCGTGGCCCGGGACATCGCCGCGCTGGTGGCGGATAAGGGCTTCGACTACCTGGACGCCCCCATCAAGACCGTCACCGCGCCCCACACGCCGGTGCCCTTCAGCGGCGTGCTGGAGGACGCCTATGTGCCGGACGCCGCCAGAGTCGTGCGGGCCGTGCGGGAGCAACTGGGATTGGGAGGAAATTGATGCACCGCGGAGGGCGCAGAGGACGCCGAGACAAGGGAGTAGGTTGTTCATGAGCGGAGGCGCCTAAAGGCGCTCTCTGCTTACGCATTGATCACTATTCTCTGCGCTCTCCGCGTACTCTACGGTGAGACAGATGCTGTACCAGAGGGATGAAGCATGGCCACGGTGATCGGGATGCCCCGCCTGGGCATGGTCATGACGGAGGGGACCGTGGCCCGCTGGCTGGTAGCCCAGGGAGCCAGCGTCCAGCAGGGCGACCTGGTGGCGGAGATCAGCACCGACAAGATCAACTACGAGATCGAGGCGCCCGCCTCCGGCCTGCTGCACCAGGTGGTCGGTGAGGGCACAGTGGTGGCAGTGGAAGGCCCCCTGGCCTACATCCTGGCTGCGGGCGAGGCGCCGCCGGAAGCTCCCACCCCTTCCATTCCCACTCCCGCAGCGCTTCGGGCTACATTGGGAGCAGCCCCTGCGGGCACGGCCGCGCCGGCGGGCGACGTGAAGGCCACGCCGGTGGCCCGCCGCCTGGCGGCAGAGCATGGGGTTGCTCTGGCTGCGGTGCAGGGCACCGGACCCGGCGGCCGCATCGTGGAGGCCGACGTGCTGCGGGCGGTGGAGCAGGGCAAGGCTGCGCCAGCGGCCGCTCAACTGCGAGTAGCCCGGCGCGTCCCGTTGACGGGCGCGCGGGGTGTCATCGCCCAGCGCATGGTCCAGAGCCTGCGGGCGGCGGCCCAGGTGACCCTCACCCTGGAGGCCGACGCCGCGGCCCTGGCCACGCTGCCCGCGGTGCCCCAGGCCCGGGACGCCGCCCTGGTGCGCTGCCTGGCCCTGGCCCTGCGGGAGTTCCCCCTGTTGAACGCCACGGTCCAGGGCGATGAGGTTCTGGTGTTGGAGGAGATCAACATCGGGGTGGCCGTCTCCGCCGAAGACACGCTCCTGGCGCCGGTGGTGCGGCAGGCCGATCAGAAGTCGGCGAGGGAGATCAGCCGGAAGCTGCGGGAGCTGCTGCGCAAGGCCCGCAACAACGCCCTGACCCTGGACGACCTGAGCGGGGGCACCTTCACCCTCTCCAACCTGGGTCCCCAGGGCATCGACGCCTTCACCCCCATCCTCAACCCACCGCAGGCAGGCATCCTGGGTGTGGGGCGGGTGGCCCAGCGGGCCGTTGTAGTGGACGGCCAGGTGACCGTGCGGCCCACGGTGTGGCTCAGCCTCACCTTCGACCACCGCATCCTGGACGGCGCGCCCGCCGCCGGGTTCCTGGCGCGGGTGGCCGCGTTGCTGAGGGACGAAGGGGTGGTGGGAGGCCAACGCTAGCGGGCCCCGCCCTACACTGGACTCGGTTCCTTGAACCTCTTACGATGCCCCAGAAGGAGGCGCGCGATGACGCGACGAGCACTGGAAGGCCTGCGTATCCTGGACCTGACCCAGATCTGGGCCGGCCCCTACTGCAGCCGCCTGCTGGCGGACATGGGGGCCGAGGTCATCAAGGTGGAGTCGGCCCGCCGCTTCGACAACACCCGCACCTACGGCATCTTCCCCAAGGGCATCACCAACCCGCAGCGCCCGTGGAACCTGCGGGCCTTGTTTAACACCCGCAACCGGGGCAAGCTGGGCGTCACCATTGACATGACCACGGCCCAGGGTAAGGCCCTCTTCATCAAGCTGCTGAAGATCAGCGACGTGGTCACGGAGAACTTCTCCGCCCGGGTCATGGCGAGCTGGAGCCTGGACTATCCCGTGCTGCGGCAGCACAAACCCGATATCATCATGCTCTCCATGCCCGCCTTCGGCATGACCGGGCCGGAGCGGGACTACGTGGGGCAGGGGTCCAACCTCACGCCCCTCTCGGGGCTGGTGGGCCTCACCGGCTACATCAACGACGTGCCCCACAATGTCGGCTCCTACACCGACCCCATCGCCGGCCTCACCGGCGCGGGAGCTATCCTGGCTGCCCTGCACTACCGGGCCGAGACGGGGGTGGGCCAGTACATCGACTTGGCCCAGCGAGAGGGCGCGGCCCGCTTCATCGGCGACGCCATCATGGACTACACCATGAACGGCCGGGTGTGGCCCCTCATGGGCAACCGCCACCCTGCCTGGGCGCCCCACGGCTGCTACCCCTGCCAGGGCGAGGACAAGTGGGTGGCCATCGCCGTCACCTCCGACCAGGAGTGGGCGGCCCTGTGCCAGGCCAGCGGCCATCCGGAGTGGCGGGAGGACCCCCGCTTTGCCGACGGGCTCAGCCGCCACCGGCATCAGGACGAGCTGGACCAGCTCATCAGCGCCTGGACCGCCGACCGGGACCACCGGGAGGTCATGGAGTTGCTCCAGGCCGCCGGCCTGCCCGCGGGGGCGGTGCTCACGGGCCGGGACCTCTTCGACGACCCCCAGTACGCCGCCCGTGGCTACTTTCCGGAGGTCACCCACCCGGAGGCGGGCACCCTTCCTACGCTGGGCGTCTACGCAAAGCTCGCCAAGACGCCGGGCTACATCGCCCGGGGGGCCCCTCTCCTGGGGGAGCACAACCAGTATGTCTTTGGCTCCCTCCTGGGCCTCGGAGAGGGGGAGATCCAGGAGCTGGCGGCCGCAGGGATCATCTCTGCGGACCCAACGGCGGTAGCGACCTAGCACTCCTCGCGCATAGACTGACTTGTGGGTAATGTATGAACTATCGAGCGGCAATCTTCGACCTTTTTGGTACACTGATAGACTTCCTTCCTGTGAACCTCGAGGCGGCCCTTCTACACATCGCGAATACCCTTGGGGTCGAAGCAGAGGCATTCCAGAAAGCAGAATTTGCTGCATTTGCTGAGGTTGGTAACTCTCCCTTTCCAGACGCAATATTTCGTCGCACCTGCGAGATTCTGAGCTTTCAGCCGCGCCAAGAAGCTCTGGACGCCGCCGTCAATCTCTGGGCCGGTTTCACGCGCAACTGGCTCGCCCCTCGATCTGGCGTGGTTATTGCCCTCAGGGCCCTTAGGGCACACGGGATCAAGACGGGTCTCATCAGCAATTGCGATGCGCATGTTCCCCTAGTGTGGCCAGAGATCGCTCTCGCCCCGCTTATCGACGCACCTGTCTTCTCGTCTGCCGAAAGCCTGAAGAAACCGGATCGTTCCATATATGAACTCGCCGCTCAACGCCTCGACTGCCTGCCCCAAGAGTGCCTTTTCATAGGTGATGGGAGCAATCGCGAACTGACTGGAGCAGTCGCTGCCGGGATGGCAGCGGCGCAATTTATTCTGGATGGCGAAGACGCCGATATGGGCCGATGGCTGGAACGTCAAGAGTGGGACGGCCCTATTTTTCGCCGATTCAGCGACATCGTGGAGATGATGACGTCTTCCTTGTCTTAAGTATTGACGTGCCGAAACCGCGCTGCGCTGTCCTATATCGATAGCGACACATACTGCGTACCCCTTACGTTCCTCCTGGTGCCTTCCCCGTACAAACCCGCGCCCACGCGGTAGCGTAGGGAACGCCGGACAACCTGGCACATCGTCGAGGTGATACATCTCGTAAAGCGGAGCGCAACGCGGTAGAATACAGGCGTTTTCAGCCGCCTCTTCGAAGTGGCCAGGGTGCGTGAGGCGCCGTAGCCTCACGAAACATACCCCTGGGGAGGAACCCCATGGCAGTCTTGAGTAAGACCTTCACCCTGGGCCGCCTCTCCGTGGCCGCCCTCTCCGACGGCGCGCCGATGCGGGCCCTGGGTGGCTTCTTCAACGGTGTTGACCCGGCGGAGTGGACTAAGGCTCTGGGCATCACGAACCCGGAGGAGCCGTTGCCCTTCAACTTCGGCATCTTCCTGGTGCGGGGCGATGGCCACACCGTGCTCATCGACACCGGCCAGGGCGCCCGGGTGCGGGGCCAGTTCGAGGGCGGTGGCGAGCTGCTGGCGCGCCTCCGGGAGCTGGGAGTCCGCCCAGAGGAGGTGGACACCATCCTTCACACGCACCTCCACGGCGACCACTGCGGTTGGAACGTGGACGACGACGCGGGCGGCGCCCTCACCTTTCCCAACGCCGCGGTGTGGGTGCATCAGAAGGAGCTGGACTACTGGACCAGCAGCGCCTCCGACAGCAACCCCCAGAGCCAGTACTCCCGCTCTCGCATCCTACCGGCCCAGGCCGCGGACCGGGTGCAGACCTTTGACGGCGAGAAGGCGGTGCATCCCGGGATGACCATGATCCCAACTCCGGGGCACACGCCGGGCCACTGCTCGGTGCTCCTGGTCTCGAGCGGCGACAAGCTCCTCATCCTGGGCGATGCGGCGCACCACCCGGTGCACCTGGAGCGCCACGACTGGCTGCCCGGCGTGGACCTGGACCCGGCGGAGTCCACCCGCTCCCGGGGCGTTGTCGCGGCGCGGGCGGTGACGGAGAACGCCCTGGTCACCGGCGGCCACTTCCCCATCCTCACCATGGGCCGCCTCCGCCGGGTTGGGCAAGGGTATAAGTGGGAAGCGGCGACGGAGTAAGCACAGGTTTTCTATGCCTGAAACCATGCAGACCGTCCACGATATCGGCCTCGCCAGCCCCGAAGAGTTTCAGCAGGTGCTGGCGCTGCTGGAGCGCTGCGGCCTGCCCCTGGCCGGCCTGAGCGACCACCGGGCGACCATCCTGGTGGCCCGCCTGGGTGGGCGAGTGGTGGGCAGCGCCGCGCTGGAGCTGTACGGCGCGGCGGCGATGCTCCGCTCGGTGGCGGTGGAGGAGCCGCTGCGGGGCAGGGGCCTTGGCGAGCGCCTCGCCCGGGCGGCCCTGGAGCTGGCTCGCGCTCACGGTATAGGGAGTGTGTACCTGCTGACGGAGACAGCGTCGAATTTCTTCGCTCGTTTCGGGTTTGTGCCCATCCCGCGGGAGCAGGTTGCCCCCGCCGTGCAGCAGTCCGTCGAGTTCCAGGGCGCCTGCCCGGAGACCGCCCAGGCCATGGCGCTAAGGCTGGCTGAATAGATATGGCTCGAATTACTGAGGAGGGGTTGACATGAACGGCGTCACCGCCATCGCGGAGATTCTCAAGCGGGAGGGCACGAAGTTCCTGGCCTGCTACCCGGCGCAGCCCCTCATCGAGGCCTGCGCTCTGGCGGGCATCCGCCCCATCATGTGCCGCCAGGAACGGGTGGGCATGGCCATCGCCGACGGCTTCAGCCGTACCACCAACGGCAAGCGCATCGGCGTCTTCTGCATGCAGGGTGGCCCCGGCACCGAGAACGCGTTTCCCGGCGCGGCCCAGGCCTTCAGCGACAACGTGCCCATCCTCCTGCTCCCCGGCGGCGAGGGAACCAGCAGGGCCTTCATCCGACCTGGCTTTAGCGCGGTGGAGAACTACGGCGCGGTGACCAAGTGGCTGGCCCAGGTCAACCAGGTGGAGCGCATCCCGGAACTGCTGCGCCGGGCCTTCTACAACCTGCGGACGGGCAAGGGCGGCCCCGTGCTTCTGGAGGTACCCCGCAACGTATGGACCGAGGAGCTCCCCGGCGAGCTGGACTACACCCCCGTCAAGGGCAACCGGGTGGCGCCCGACCCCGCGGACGTGCGGGAGGTGGCCCAGGTATTGCTGCGCGCCAGGAACCTGGTGATCCACGCCGGCCAGGGAGTCCTCTACGCCGAGGCCACGCCGGAGCTGGTCGCGCTGGCGGAGCTGCTCCAGGCCCCGGTGATGACCACCATGCCGGGCAAGAGCGGCTTCCCGGAGAACCACCCCCTGGCCCTTGGCGCTTCCTCCACCGCCACCACCAAGCCCATCGCCCATTTCCTCCCGAAGGCCGACGTGGTCTTCGGCATCGGTAGCAGCCTCACACGCACCAACTACGGCAAGACCATCCCGCCCGGCAAGGTGATGGTCCACTCCACCAACGATCCCGCAGACGTGAACAAGGACTACAAGGCTGACTACGCGGTCATCGGCGACGCCAAGCTGGTGCTGCGGGCATTGGTCGACGAGATCACCGGCCGCACCGAGGGCATCGGCAGACGAAACGGCTCAGACACCGCGGCCGAGGTGCAGGCGGTGAAGAAGGAGTGGCTGGCGGAGTGGATGCCCCAGCTCACCTCCAGCGAGGTGCCCATCAACCCCTACCGCATCATCTGGGACCTGATGCACCACGTGGACCGGGCCAACACCATCATCACTCACGACGCCGGTAGCCCCCGGGACCAGATCGTCCCCTTCTGGGAGAGCGTGGCGCCCCGCACCTACATGGGCTGGGGCAAGTCCACCCAGCTCGGCTATGGCCTGGGCCTCATCATGGGGGCCAAACTGGCGGAGCCGCAGAAGCTGTGCATCAACATCATGGGCGACGCTGCCATCGGCATGGTGGGCATGGACATCGAGACCGCCGCCCGCTCCAAGATCGGGATCCTGACTATCGTCTTCAATAACGGTGCCATGGCCATCGAGCGCCGCACCCTGGTCTACGCCACGGAGAAGTACGGCAGCGTGTACGTGGGGGGCAACTACCGGGACGTGGCCCGGGCCCTGGGCGCCTGGGGCGAGCGGGTGGAGCAGCCGCAGGAGTTCCTGCCGACCCTCCAGCAGGCCATCGAGGTCACCAAGAGCGGCACGCCCGCCCTCATCGAGTGCATCACCAAGGAGGGGTACGACTTCTCCCGCTACCCGTAGCGAGTTGCAGCGGGCAGAATAACCGACGGCCGCAGGATTTCCTGCGGCCGTCGGTTATTCAAGAGCGACGCGGCGCTAGTACTTCTTGACCAACTCCCCGATTATGGGCATAGCCTTCCCGAAGTCCTCCTGGGACATGGCAGGCATCATGTCCACCGTGGCGCCGAAGCTGAGCCAGAAGGGCTCCAGGTAGAGCGGCATCTCGTAGGTGTTGGCGATGTTGACTGCCAGATACACCGTCCTGACACCGTTCTCAGCGGCGAAGTAGGCCGCAGTAGGCTTGATCTCCCCCATGACCTGATCCAGCTTCTGCTGGAAGTTGGGGTCCCGCACCATGGCGTTCCCTTTATCTGTAGGGAATGAAACCCTCAGCAAGAACTGCATGGGTACCTCCTTGATAAGATGCCCCACTCTATCAGAGGGGCGGGTGTTGGTCAACAAAAGGGTGCTTATCAACCCGCCGCCTCAGGCTCAAGCCTGAGGCATTCTGAGCGGCTATGCTGCGGGCTTCGGCCTGCAGTGCGGAGTTACCAAGCGATCTCGTTTGTTCGTCCGTTCACAACTTCTGCTACAATGAAGGTTGTACCTCAATAAACTCAAGGACGTTGCACCTTTGATACGACCGCTGCGTAACATCGCTATCATCGCCCACGTGGATCACGGCAAGACCACCCTGGTGGATGCGCTGCTCAAGCAGAGCCACATCTTCCGAGAGAACGAGCAGGTGGGCGATCTCATCATGGACTCCAACGACCTGGAGCGGGAGCGCGGGATCACCATCCTTGCCAAGAACACCGCGGTCATGTACCAGGGCGTCCGCATCAACATCATCGATACCCCGGGCCACGCTGACTTTGGCGGCGAGGTAGAGCGGGTGCTGAACATGGCCGACGCCTGCCTCCTCCTGGTGGACGCGGTGGAGGGCCCCATGCCCCAGACCCGGTTCGTCCTCCGCAAAGCCATGGAGATGGGGCTGAAGGCCATCGTGGTGGTGAACAAGATCGACCGCCCCATGGCGCGTCCGGCGGAGGTGGTGGAGCTGACCCAGGACCTGTTCCTCTCGCTCGCCACCGACCCTGACCTGCTCGATTTTCCCATTCTCTATACCAACGCCAAGGCCGGCACCGCCACCCTCGACCTCGCGGTGCCGGGCGTCTCCATGGAGCCACTGTTCAAGACCATCCTGGATGTGGCGCCGGCGCCCGTGGTGGAGCTCGACGGGCCCCTTCAGTTGCTGGTGACCACACTGGAGTACGATAGCTATCGGGGCAAGATCGCCATCGGGCGCATCTTCCGAGGCGCCATCCACTCCGGCGAGAGCGTGATCCGCATTGACCGGCAGGGCCAGCACACCCGCAGCCGCGTCAACCAGGTGTTCAGTTTCCTGGGGCTGAAGCGGCTGGAGGTCCAGGAGGCGGCGGCCGGCGATATCGTGGCCATCAGCGGTATCGAAGGGGTGAACGTGGGCGACACCGTCGCCGCCGCCGACGCACCCGACGCGCTGCCTCCCATCGCCATCGACGAGCCCACCGTACGCATGACCTTTGGCGTGAACGCCTCGCCCTTTGCGGGCCAGGAAGGGCGCTTCTGCACCTCCCGCCAGATCCGGGAGCGGCTCTACCGGGAGTTGGAGACCAACGTGAGCCTGCGCGTGGTCGACACCGAGGATGCCGACGTTTTCCTGGTCTCCGGCCGCGGTGAGCTCCACCTGAGCATCCTGATCGAGGTGCTGCGCAGAGAAGGCTATGAGCTGCAGGTCTCCAAACCAGAGGCGATTACCAAGGTTGTCGATGGGCAGGTCCACGAACCTTTTGAACACCTGGTGATCGACACGCAGGAGCCTTACATCGGGGCCCTGACAGAATCCCTGGCCAAGCGGGGAGCAACCATGGAAAACCTGCACCACGATGGCCGAGGCGGCGTGCGCCTGGAGTTCATCCTCCCTACCAGAGGCCTCATCGGCTTCCGCAATGCGTTCCTGACCCTCACTGCCGGCAATGGGACCATGAGCAGCCTGCTCTTGGGGCACCGTCCCTGGGCGGGTAAGCTGCGCAGCGGCCGCAATGGGGCCTTGGTCGCCTTCGAGGACGGGGTGGCGGTCACCTATGGGCTGGCCAACGCCCAGGAACGCGGGGCAACCTTCATTGAGCCGGGCGCCAGAGTCTACGAAGGCATGATTGTGGGCCTGCACGCGCAGGAGAGCGACCTGGCAGTGAACGTGTGCAAAGAAAAGAAACAGACCAACATGCGGTCCTCAACCTCTGAAATCAAGGTCCGCCTGACCCCGGCGGTGAGGCTTAGCCTGGAGCAGGCCCTGGACTTCATCAGCGACGACGAGCTGGTGGAGGTAACACCCACCAGCTTCCGTCTGCGCAAGCGTCTCCTGAAGGCGGAGGACCGAGCAAGAGCCCGCAAAGCAGCCGCCGTCCTGGGATAGCTCCTTCCGCCAAAGCACACCGGCATCGCGCCGGGGGCCCGGGACTGGAGCGCAGCGATCCCTCCTCCTCATTGACACCTTGTTTCCCTCGCAGTAGAGTACCCTCACCACAGCAGAAGGGGGAACACCTGTGAGCATCCGAGGAGAGGCGGCAATCGTAGGCTTCTACGAGCTCCCCACCCTCCGGCACTATGGCCCACGCAGCGTCTACAGCCTCATGGCAGAGGTCACGCGGGGAGCCATCCGGGATGCGGGGCTTCGGAAGGAGGACATCGACGGGCTCATCAACGCCGAGGGCATCAACTCTCTGACGGCCAGCCAGGCCCTGGGCATCAAGCCCCGGTACACGGCCTCCATGACCACCCACGGCGCTAGCGGAGCCACCTCCATCGCCACTGCGGCGGCGGTCATCGCGGCGGGGCTGGCCAACTACGTGCTCTGCGTCTTCTGTGAGTCCCGGCCACCCAGCACCTCGCGCCTGGCCGGGGCGACCAACCCCCGCGGTGGCGGTGGCCCGGCCAGCATCGCCTCGGAGTGGGAGGCCCCCTTCGGGCCGGTGGTGGCCATGAACGGGCCCTACGCCCTCATCAAGCAGCGCCACATGTTCCAGTTCGGCACCCAGCAGGAGCAGTTCGCCAAGTGCGCCGTGGACCAGCGCTTCAACGCCCTGCTCAACGAGAACGCCCTCTGGAAGGGCCAGCCCACTACCATCGAGGACGTGCTCAACTCCCGCTACACCAACGATCCGCTCCACCTCCTGGAGTGCGTCATGCCCGTCTCCGGCGGCGCGGCCTGCATCGTCACCTCGGCTGAGCGGGCCAGGGCGCTGCCCGTCAAGCCCGTCTACATCCTGGGCGTGGGCGGCCCTGCGACCCGGCACGATGACATCTGGAGCGAGGAGGACGTGGTCACCAGCCCGGTGGTGCTCTCGGCCCCTACGGCCTTCAAGATGTCCGGCTACAACGTGCGGGACATGCAGTTCGCCGAGTTCTACGACTGCTACACCATCCTGGTGATGATGTGCCTGGAGGACGCCGGCATCTGCCCCAAGGGGGAGATCGGCCCCTTCTACCAGAGCACGGACACCACCTACAAGGGGAGCTTCCCCATCAACACCGACGGCGGCCAGATCTCCGGCGGCCAGCCGGGCAACGCGGGCGGCTTCCGCCACGTCATCGAGGCCACCCGCCAGGTCATGGGCCGGGCGGGCGCTCGCCAGGTGGCCCGGTACGTCCTGTTT
>JACPQN010000123.1 GCA_016190485.1 Chloroflexota bacterium | reverse complement strand
CTTCGGCGCCGTCTACCGCATCGTGAAGCCGGGCGGTCTCGTCCTGATCCAGAGGATCCGCACCCCTCACGCGCCGGGACCTCTATGACTGGAGTCACTCGGTGTAGAAAGTGCCACTGATCGGTTAGGAGCAGGCACCTATGAATCATCCCCACGCGGCGCCCTCACCGTCGTTCTGGCGGTCTCGAACCGCCTTGATCGCTGTTGGCTTCCTGGCCATTGCCGGGTTTTCCCTGGCGGTGGAGCACACGGCGCACATCTTTGGCGCGCTGCCGTATCTTCTGCTGTTGGCCTGCCCGCTCCTGCATCTGTTTATGGGCGGCGGCCATGGAGGCCACGGGGGCGATCACACGAGGCACGGTGGTTCGGCCTCTCGCCCTACTGGAGAAGGACGATGAGGGGCCTGGTATCCGAGCGGGCTTGAAGGCCGCAGCCGTTAGCAGGAGGACTCAATGGCTCAAACGATGTGGGAGCGTACCTCGACTCCTGTTGTCATTCAGCAGCGGCGCCACGTCCTCCTGGTCTCGGAGCTGCACTACCATGCGCTGCGCCTCCAGGAGATCCTGTCAGACTCCGGCGGCGCGGTGACGCTGACTCCCTCTGCGGAAGCGGGCCTCGCGGGTGTCGGCGGGCTGCGGTTTGACCTGGTGATCGTTGATGGTGACCTGGGCGACGTCGTGGTGGAAGCGCTGGCCCGGCGTCTGCAAGAGGCGCAACCGCGGTGCCGGCTGGCAGTCATGGTGGGCTGGTGGGACGAGCGGGCAGAGGATTTGCGCGCATTCAGCGATCTGCTGGTGCGCAAGCCGGTGCGGGCCTGGCAGGTGAGCGAGGTGCTGGAGCAGGCACGACCACGGCCAGTTGGCAGCGCAGCGTCTCGGTGAGCGCAAGAGTCACGGGGGCGTTTTAGATACAGAATGCGAGGCCGCCGAAAACAGAGACCGCCGAGCGTGTCGCTCGGCGGTCTCGCTTCTTGCGAAGACCGTGTTTACTCCAGGCGGCCTGCCTCCTCCCGGGCGGTGCGGCCAACGCCGATGCGGCGGGCGATAATGAGCTTCTGCACGTCCGCGGTGCCGCCGGGGTGCACCGAGACGATGCCCTGGCGCTGCTGCGCTTCGGCAAAGCCGTCGGCGGCAGCATTGGGCCCGCTGCTCACTAGGGCGCTGTAGCCCAGGAGCCTGCCTACGGTGTGGGTCAACCGCAGGCCGGACATCTTCCGAAAGTAAGAAGACTGAGGCCCGCCATAGGTGCGGGGCTTCTTGGCGTGCGCCAGGTAGAAGTTGCGGAGTCCGAAGAGTCGGTTGATCTCGGCCTCGATGCGCATCTCCATCATCTGGTCCCGTGCGTCCTGGTCCTTGGAGATGGGCGCGCCATCCAGCATGGTGGTGGTGCAATACCTAAAGACGCGCGGCCCAAAGCTGTCGCGACTCACGCGACCGCCGCCTCCGTGCTCGATCTCCAGGTGCGTTGAGGCAACTTTCCACCCGTTGTTCTCGCCGCCCACCAGATTGAAGGCGGGCACCCGGACATTGTCGAAGAAGACGCTGCTCTGGTGGCCGGTGCCCTGGCCGCCCAGCAGGTCCAGGGGCATGACGGTGATGCCGGGGAGTCTGGCCGGTATCATGAACCAACTCACGTTCTCATGGCGAGGCGCCTTGGGGTCCGTCATGCAGATCGTCCAGAACTGGTCGACATCGTGGCCGCCGCTGATAAAGGTCTTGTGGCCGTTGATGACGTACTCATCACCGTCGCGCACGGCGAGACTCTTGACGCTGGCAAGGTCAGAACCGGCTTCAGGCTCCGTAAGGCATTGCCACGTCACGACCTCGCCCTTGAAGATCGGAGGCAGGAATGCCTGCTTCTGCTGGTCATTGCCCCAGACCAGGATGCTAGGGGCACCCATGGTTCCGCCGGAGTCACCGTAATCGCGGGCTGAGAGGCCCAGGGCATCCAGCTCCTCTTCGATAACGATGGCTTGGTCACCGGCGAGACCGCCTCCGCCGTACTGCTTGGGCATGGTCGGCCATAGCCAGCCCCTGGCTCCCAGCCGGCGTGCCAGCTCGCGCTTGCGGTCCCATACCTCGCGCGGGTCCTCCCCCGGAGACTCCACGATGCCCGTAGGAACATTCTCCTTCAGCCAGCCCTTGATCTCTTTGCGGAAGGCCTCCTGCTCCGGAGTGTACGCGGTCTCGAACTCCATGATGCCCGTCTCCTTGTTGCTACCAAACTTCCGGCTGGGTACCGATGTGCTAATCACACAGCAACTCAGCGGATTTGTCAAGATGGTCTCGCGGGGAATATTTCTGCGGCGCCCTCGCACACCTTCGGCTGTTGCGCGGGGTAGGGGCCTTTGCTACACTATCGTAATCCAACCCGACTACTTCGGAGGCCGGAGACTCGAGGTGGGGCGGACTACAGGCGTGTCGTAGGAGGAGTACACATAATGAAGCGGTTCGGATGGGCGCTGATAGCGCTCCTGCTGGTGGTTGGTACGGCCTGCGGCGCAGCCACGCCCGGCGGAGGGGCCGGTGGTGAGGGTGGAACCCTCACCATTTTCGGCGACGATCCCCCCACCCTGGACCCGGCCCTCATGAGCGACACTACCTCCGCCGTCTACGTGGTGGAGCTCTTTAGCGGCCTGGTGACCCTCAACCGTCAGCTCCAGATCGTGCCCGACCTGGCGGAGTCGTGGCAGATCAGCGCCGACGGCAAGAGCTACACCTTCAAGCTGCGCAAGGGCGCCATGTTCCACAGCGGCAAAGAGGTCACCGCCAACGATTTCAAGTACAGCTTCGAGCGGGCCGCCGACCCCAAGACCAACTCCCACACCTCCGACACCTATCTGGGCGACATCAAGGGCGTGAAGGAGAAGCTGGAGGGGAAGGCCAAAGAGGTCAGCGGTGTCAAGGTGGTGGACGACAGCACCCTCCAGATAGACCTGGACGCGCCGCGCTTCTACTTCCTGGCCAAGATGACCTACCCCACCTCCTTTGTGGTGGACAAGGAGAACGTGGAGTCAGGACGGAGTTGGACCGACAAGCCCAACGGCACCGGCCCCTTCAAGATGAAGGAGTGGAAGAAGGGCGAGCAGATCCTGCTGGAGCGCAACGCCAGCTTCTACATGGAGCCCGCTAAGCTCAACCAGGTGAAGTTCCTCCTGGCCGGCGGTAGCGCCATGACCATGTATGAGAACAACGAGGTGGACGTCTCCCCCGTCGGCATCAACGACATCGAGCGTATCCAGGACACCAGCAATCCCCTGAACCGCGAGTTTGTGGTAGCCAACACCCTGGACACCTGGTACGTGGGCTTCAACGTGGAGGTCCCTCCCTTCGATGACCCCAAGGTGCGCCAGGCCTTTAACCACGCGGTCGACAAGAGCAAGATCGTCAAAGTCGTGCTCAAGGACCTCTTCCAGCCGGCCAAGGGCGTGATCCCGCCCGGCATGCCGGGCTACAACCCCAGCGTCAAAGGGCTGGACTTCGACCCCAACAAGGCCAAGCAGCTCCTTAAGGAGTCCAAGTACGGCGACAACCTGCCGCCCATCACCTTCACCATCCCCAGCAGTTCTACCACCGTGGACCCGGTGACCGAGGCCATCGTGGAGCAGTGGAAGACCAACCTGGGCATCACCGTGAAGATCCAGCAGGTGGAGTGGGCCACTTTCCTGGTGGACATCAAGCGAGACCCCCTGAAGAGCAAGAAGAACAAGTACCAGGTGTACGAGCTAGGCTGGTCCGCGGACTACCCGGACCCCCAGGACTTTGTGGATATCCTCTTCCACTCCAAGAGCCTGGACAACAACGGCGCCTACAGCAATCCCAAGGTGGACGAGCTGCTGGACAAGGCAAGGAGCGAGAGCGCTTCCGAACAGCGCTTCCGGCTCTACCAGGAGGCCGAGCAGATCATCGTCAACGACGGGGGATGGGTCCCCCTCTACCACGGCAAGACCTACCGGCTCGTCAAGCCCAAGATCAAGGACTACCTGTCTGCGCCCATGATTATTCCGCAGTTCAAGTACATCTCCGTCCAGTAAGCGCTGGGTCGCCATGCTGGCCTACATCATCCGCCGGCTCGTGTGGACACCCTTTGTCCTCATCGCGGTGAGCTTCATCACCTTCACCGTGGGACACTACGGGCCGGGCGACCCGGTGCAGGTGCTTATGGGCCAGAAGAACGACCCAGAGATCGTAGACCGGGTGCGGCGGGAGCGGGGGCTGGACCGGCCTTTCTGGGAGCAGTACGTTGGCTACGTCATTGGCGCGCCCAAGGAGCAGCCGGCAGGTATGTCCGCTGTGGAGTACGTCTTCCACTTCGCGTTCAGCGAGCGTCATCCGGACCGGCAGGGCGTCATCCGAGGCGACTTCGGTGAGAGCTACAAGTTCCTGGGGCAGAAGGTCAGCGACCTGATCTTCAGCCGGGTCTGGGTCTCAGTGCAGCTCGGCTCGGTGGCCCTGGGGGTCGGCGTCATCATCGGGATGATGCTGGGGCTGGCCGCGGCCCTGAACCAGGGCAGGTGGTTCGACCCCGTCATCGTCTCCGGCGGGCTGTTCCTCAGCTCGCTGCCCGTGTTTATCGTGCAACCGCTGCTGGCCTTCCTTCTCTCCCGCCAGTTGCACCTGCTGCCCTCCTCCGGCTGGGACTCGGGGGTCCTCGGGCTGGGCATCTTCTCCCCCAAGATCATCATGCCTGCGTTGATCCTCAGTCTTGGGCCCATCGGCGGCATCACCCGCCTCATGCGTTCCAGCACCCTGGAGGTGGTGAACCAGGACTACGTGCGCACGGCCCGCTCCAAGGGCCTGGGCGAGCGGGCCGTGCGCATCAACCACATCGGGCGCAACGCGGTGCTGCCCATCTTCACGGTGGTAGGCCTCTCTCTGGCCTCCCTGGTAGAGGGCGGGTTCATCTCCGAGACCCTCTTCGGCATCCCGGGCATCGGACGCCTGGCGGTAGAGTCCTTCTTCGCCCGAGACTACCCCGTCATCATGGCCATGACGCTGCTGGTGGCCGCCTCCTACATCATCGTCAACCTGCTGATAGATATCGGCTACACCTTCCTCGACCCCCGCATCACCCTGGGCTAGACTGGGGCGGGGACGCGCGCCATGGCAAGGAGCACCGGGGTCGCCCGGCTGGCGGAGACCGCAGAGGAGCGGACTGTCGGCAAGAGCCTGTGGGTGCTGGGCTGGGAGCGCTTCCGGCGCAAGAAGCTGGCCATGATCTCCCTGGTCATCATCCTGGCCTTCTACCTGGGCGGCATCGCCGGCCCCTTCTTCGCCCCCTTCAGCTACAGCGCCCAGAACCTGGACCTCTCCTACCAGCCCGCGTGGCTGGCCCAGCCCCTGTGCACGGTGATCAACGTCCTGGACGCCAGCCGCAGGCCGCCCCAGCACCAACCCTCGGTGGATCACCTGCTGGGCACCGACCGCCTGGGCCGGGACCTGTTCAGCCGTATCCTGTGGGGCATGCGCACCTCCGTTATTGTCTCCCTGGCCGCCGTGCTAACGGGCAGCATCTTTCTCGGCGTGCTACTGGGCGCCTTATCCGGCTTCGTGGGCCGCTGGGTAGACACCCTCATCATGCGGGTGGGGGAGATTTTTCTGGCCTTTCCCGGCCTGCTGCTGGTCATCCTCATCAGCGCCACCCTGCGACCGCGCGTGCAGCAGTGGGTAGAGGGGGTACAGCAGGCCGGGGGCTTCTCGGGCCTGGTGGAGTCGGGGTTTGTGGACTACCTGGTGGTCTTTGGGGCCATGGCGGCCTTTAGCTGGGTGGGCGTCGCCCGCATCATCCGGGGCCAGATCCTCATGCTGCGGGCGCTGGAGTACGTCCAGGCCGCCCGCGCCATCGGCGCCACCACCAGCAGGCTCATCTTCGTCCACATCCTGCCCAACACCCTCAACATCATCATCATCATGCTCTCCTCTTCGCTGGGCGGCGCCATCGGCTCAGAGCTGGTGCTGAGCTGGCTGGGCGTGGGTATCCAGCCACCAACGCCCAGCCTGGGAGTGATGATCTGGGAGAACCAGAGCCAGACCCTCCTGTTCGAGCAGTTCGCATGCCGGGTTTCCCCCGTGTTCCTGGCGCCCATCTTCATCGTGTCCGTGGTCTTTTTCTGCTTCGCTCTTTTCGGAGACGGCCTCAACGACGCCCTGAACCCCCGGGCCCGGTGAGGCCGCTGGCCCGCCGCCGCACAGAGCCGCTCCTTCACTCCCTCCTTGTCCACCACGTCTAGCGCCGGTTGCGCCAGGAGACGCCTGCTATCCGGTGTGGCAGCGGGGACGCTGCTCGTGGTCATCGGGGGCCTTGCGATCCTCTACAGCCTCGTCACACCACTCTGGGAAGCTCCGGATGAAGTGGGGCACTTCCAGAATATCGCCGACCTGGCGATGGGACGCGGCCTCCCCGTCCAGCGCGTAGGACAGCTAGGCGAAGCACACCAGCCGCCGCTCTACTACGTGATCGCCGCGTTAGCAATATTGCCGGCGGACCTGGCCGATCCGACGGGCGCCTTCCAGCCTAACCCCCGTTTCATCTGGGCGGAACAGGGCGGACACGACGTTAACATCAGCGTGCACAACGTTGAAGAGGCTCTTCCCTTCCGCGGGCACGCCCTGGCGATGCGCCTGGCGCGTGGCGTGTCCGTGGTGCTAGGCGTGTTGACTGTCGCCATGACCCTTGCCATCGGGTGGGAGATCTTCCCCGAGCGCCGCGCTGTTGGGCTCTTAGGGGCTGCCCTGGTTGGGTTTACGCCCCAGTTCCTCTTCATCAGTGGCGCCGTCAACAATGCTAACTTGCTCATCCTTGCGGCCACTGGCGCCTGGTGGCAAATCCTGCGAGCGTTGAAACGGCCGGAAGAGTGGCAGCCATGGGGATGGGTAGGCGTCTGGACGGCCCTGGCCATGCTGGCGAAGAATACCGGCCCGGTGATCGCTCTGGTAGCGGTTCTAGCGGTCCTGGCCTGTGCCATCAACCGGCGGTCTCCGGCCCTGTTTCTCCGGGGGGCCTCGGCAATTGCCCTGGTTGCAGTGTTCCTCAGCGGCTGGTGGTTCGCCCGTAACCAGGCGCTCTACGGCGACCCTTTCGGCTGGACGGTGTACCACACGGTCTTTGCAGGGGACATCCGGCAACAGCCGTTGTCATGGGCCGAAGTGCGCGATTTCTTCTCCGTGCAGTTCCGTTCCTTCTGGGGGCTCTTCGGATGGATGAACCTGATCCCTCCCCCCGGTTTCTACCTGCCCCCCGCGGTACTGGGGGTCCTGGGGCTCGTGGGCTTCGGACTCCTGTTGCGGCGCCGCTCCAAGCGCCTCGACAGTGCGCAGGCGGCAGCTATTGCGTTCCTCGTCGCGGCAGTAGCAATGCAGGAGTTGTTCCTGCTGTGGACCATTACATGGTGTAATCCCTCGTGCTACCAGGGACGGTACATGCTCCCGGTCATCGGCCCGCTGATGCTGATTATGAGCCTGGGGATAATAAACCTGATACCAAAGGCTCTGACCGTTCCGGCCGTCGCTTGCATTGCCGTTGTCCTCCTAGCCGTCGCCAGCTTCGCACCCCTCGGGGTGATTCAACCGGCCTATCAAACGGCCTCATTGCCTTGAGCCGGCGGGCAGTCCGTGTCAAAGCGCGGCCTGCGTGCTATACTGAGGGATCACGCACCAGTTGGGGAACCATCCCCACTTGAGGCGGGGCAGAGCTAACCCAGGCGGAAGGAGCCAACCTCTGAACATCCTCTTCATCGGCGACATCGTGGGCCATCCCGGTCGTCGCATTGTGAAACACTTTCTCCCAATCCTCCGTCGCGAGTACCATCTGGACCTGGTGATCGCCAACGGCGAGAACGCGGCCCACGGTCGCGGCATCACCCCCAAGATCGCCGAGGAGCTCCTGGACGCCGGGGTAGACGTGCTCACCTCCGGCAACCACGTGTGGGACCAGAAGGAGATCCTCCCCCACATGGACTCCTCGCTCCCGCTGTTACGCCCCCTCAACTACCCCCAGGGGGTGCCCGGAAGGGGATCTCTAATCCACTCCGAGGTCCTGGTGGTGAACCTCATGGGCCGCACCTTCATGGCCGACCTGGACTGCCCCTTCCGGACCATGGATAAATTCCTTGCTACTCTGGTGGACCCGCCCAAGGTCATCTTTGTGGACTTTCACGCCGAGGCTACCTCGGAGAAGGTGGCCATGGGCTGGTACCTGGACGGGCGGGTCAGCGTGGTGGTGGGTACTCACACCCATGTCCCCACGGCAGACCCCCGGCTGCTGCCCAAGGCCACGGCCGTGGTCACCGACGTGGGGATGGCGGGCCCTTCCCGCTCCGTCATCGGCAATGAAATAGAGGCGGTGCTGGCCCGTTTTCTTACTCAGATGCCCCATGCCCTGCCGGTGGCGGATGGGCCTACGGTGCTCAACTCCGTCCTGGTGGAGGTGGACGCCTCCACCGGCCGGGCCAAGAGCATCGTACGGATAGATCGCCAGATGGAGTGAACCGACTTCTATGTCTGTAGACTTGCACCTGCACACCACCGTCTCCGACGGCCGTCTCACGCCCACGCAGCTTGTCGACGCGGCGGGCAAGCGCGGCCTGCGGGTCATCGCCGTCACCGACCACGACTCCACCCAGGGCCTGGAGGAGGCCTTTGCCGCAGGCGCCCGCTATCCGGAGATGACCATCATTCCCGGCATCGAGCTGAGCACCGACATCCCCCGCAGCGAGGTGCACATCCTGGGCTACTTTCTTCGCTACCAGGACGAGGCCTTCCAGGCCACCCTCCGGGAGTTCCGGGAGGCCCGCTACGACCGGGGCCGCCGCATGGTGGAGAAGCTAAAGGAACTGGACATCCACGTCTCCTGGGAGCGGGTACGGGAGCTGGCCCAGGGCGGCGCCGGCTCCGTGGGCCGCCCCCACGTAGCCCAGGCCATGTGGGAAGGCGGCTACGTGTCCTCGGTGCAGGAGGCCTTCGACCGCTACATCGGCCGCAACGGCCCCGCCTACGCGGACCGGCCCAAGCTCACGCCGGCGGAGGCCGTGGGCCTGGTACGGCGGGTCGGCGGCCTGGCGGTGCTGGCCCACCCCAAGGACGTGCTGGATAACCTGGATCCCATCCTGGACGACCTGTGCGCCGCCGGACTGGCGGGCATGGAGGCCTACTATCAGGGCTACGAGGGCCAGCTCAACCATTACCTGCTGGATGTCTGCGCCGCGCGCAACCTCATCCCCTGCGGCGGCAGCGACTATCACGGCATCGAGAGCCGGCCCGAGGCAGGAATCGGCAACGTGGCGGTGCCCCTGGAGACCGCCGAGCGCCTCTTCGCCCTGGCAGGCGTGCCCCTGCGCCAGCGGGTGTCATGACGGTCCTGGGCCCCCAGGAGATCCAGGCCATCATCCCCCACCGCTGGCCCTTCCTGCTGGTGGACCGGATCGTGGAGCTGGAGGAGGGAGCCAGGGCAGTGGGGATCAAGCAGGTCTCTTCCGGAGAAATCTTCTTCCAGGGCCACTTCCCGGGCTACCCCGTGATGCCCGCAGTGCTGGTGGTAGAGGCCCTGGCCCAGGTGGGCGCGGTGGCCCTCCTGAGCAATCCCCGGCACAAGGGCAAGCTGGGCCTCTTCGCAGGCATCGACAGGTTCCGCTTCCGCAAGCCCGTGGTGCCCGGCGACACCCTCCGCCTGGAGGTGACCCTGACTCGGATGCGGGGCGACTTCGGCAAAGGCAGCGGCCGCGCGGCGGTGGAGGGTCAGGTGGTGGCCGAGGGCGAGCTGGCCTTCGTGCTGGCCGCCCCCGAGACGCTGCGCCGGTAGGTCGCCCGCGCCCCCAGAGCTCCATGGCCCCCCTGCGGGAAACCCTCATTACCCTCGCCTGCACCGTGCTCTCATGGGCCTTCCGCCCCCTGCGGCGGAGGCTCCCCCTGCCCCACAACCCCTCCCTGCTGGTGCTCAAGCCCTGCTGCCTGGGCGACTTGCTCCTGGCCACCCCCACCCTGGCGGCGCTGCGGCGGCGGCTTCCCGGCGCCCGCATCGTGCTGGCCACCAGCGCCTGGTCTCGCCCCGCGGTGGAGGGCAACCCGTGCCTGGACGAGCTGCTGGACTCCGGACGCATCGGCCAGGGGGCTGGCCCGGGAGAGTACTGGGCCTTCGTACAGGCCCTCCGCCGGCGGCGGTTCGACGCCGCCGTGGTGCTGGACCGCTCGCCCCTGGTCGCGGCGCTCCCGCTCGTCGCGGGCATCCCTATCCGAGCCGGGCTGGACAGCGGCGGGCGCGGCTTCTCCCTGACCCATCCGGTGCCCACTTCCGGCGACCGCCATGAAGCCCTGCGCTACCAGGATGTGGCCGTGGCCCTGGGTTGTGCACCGGAGCTGCCGCCGCTCCAGTTCGTGCCAGCAGCCTCGGACGGGGCCTGGGCGCGCGCCGTATTGCCAGAGGACAAGGCCTGGGTGGCCATCCACCCCGGCGGCGGGGTGAACCCCGGCAGCACTCTGCTGGGCAAGCGCTGGCCAATGGAGCGCTTCGCGGCGGTGGCGGAGCGCCTCCTGGCCGCACGTTATGCCGTGGTGGTGGTGGGTGCTCCCCAAGATGGTCCCCTGGCACAGGCCATCCTCTTCAAGGTGCGGGCGCCTGACCGATCAGGGCTGCTGGACCTGACGGGCCGCACCACCTTCGGGCAGTTGGGCGCGGCGCTGGCGCAGTGCCGCCTCTTCCTGGGCAACGACACGGGCCCCATGCACCTGGCCGTCGCGGTGGGCACGCCGGTGGTGGCCATCTTTGGACCATCCAAGCCAGCCTTCTACGGCCCCATGTCCACTGCCGCGTCCGTCCTGCGCCATGGTGAGGAGTGCAGCGCCTGCCACTTCCAGGGCGGGCTGGCTGCACGATGCATGCGGGACTACGCGTGTATGCGCGCGGTCACGGTTGACGAAGTGTGGAACGCCGTGCAAGGGCGCCTGGGCGCCACCGACGGGCCCGCGTCCGCCGGCGCTTCCTTGCCGACGCCGGCAGGCGATGCTACCATCTAGCCAATACACACCGGCGATAGGCGTTATGCCCTTCAAGGCCCAGGCTCGCCTCCTGCTCCTCCGGGCGCTGGCCAGAGCACTCCCCAAACCCGGCAGGCCCACGACCACGCACCCTGCCAACCTCCTGGCCATCCGCCCTGACCACCTGGGGGACCTGTTACTGACCGCGCCGGCCCTCCGCCAGCTACGGCAGGCGCTGCCCCACGCCCGGATTACCCTCCTGGTGGGGCCCTGGAACCAGGAAGCCGCCGAGCACCTTCCCTACGTTGACCGGGTCCTCACCCTGCCCTTTCCCTGGTTTGACCGTGCCCCCAAGCCATCTCCCTGGGCCCCTTACGCCCTGCTCCGGCGGGAGGCCCACCGGCTGCGGTCCCACGGCTTCGATACGGCGCTGGTCTTGCGCCCCGACCATTGGTGGGGAGCCATCCTCGCCGCAGGCGCGGCCATCCCCCGACGCATCGGCTACGGGACTCCCGAGAGCCTGCCCTTCCTCACCCACGCGCTGCCTCCCCGGCTAGACCTCCATGAGACGGTGCTGAGCCTGCGCCTTGCGGACGCGGCATTGCCCGACCCTTTGCCGGAGGACCCGGCGCCCACCGGACCTACCTTCCTCATCGCTCCCCAGGAGCGGGCCTTCGCCCAGGAGTGGCTCAGCAGACACCGGGTGAGGGGAAGCGTTATCGCGCTCCACCCGGGCGCGGGCGCTCCGGTAAAGGCCTGGCGGTCCGAGGCCTTCTCGGCCCTGGCAGACCACCTGGCGACAGAACAGGACGCCACCATCGTGGTCACGGGCAGCTCCGAGGAGGAGACGCTGGTAGAGGCAGTGGCGGCGGGTTGCAGTCACGCCCGACCCTTGCGCCTGGTGGGCGCGAGCCTGGGCCAGTTGGCCGCCCTCCTGGAGCGCTGCCGGCTGGCCATCGGCGTGGACTCCGGCGTCATGCACCTGGCCGCCGCCGTGAACGTGCCCACGGTGCGCCTCTACGGCCCGGTAGACCCGGCCCGCTTCGGCCCCTGGGGCGACGCCCCGGCCCACCACCGGGTGGTGCGCGCGGCGCTGCCCTGCGTGCCCTGCAACCGGCTGGATTACCCACTCCAGGAGCTCTCCCTCCACCCCTGCGTGCGGGCCATTACGCTGGAACAGGTCCTGGCGGCGGCCCGTTCCCTGCTCCCCGCCGGTGCGGGCGTCGGGTAGGCCATGCGTATCGGCATCGACGCCAGCCGCGCCGTCTCTCCGGAGCGCACGGGGACGGAGAACTACTCCCTGCAGCTCATCCGCCACCTGCTGGCCGCGGCGGAGCAGGAGGCCCCGGCCAGCGAGTTCGTGCTCTATTGTAACCGTGCGCCCGCCCGTGGGCTCTTTTCCAGCGACAACCACCACACCCTGCGGGTGATGCCCTTTCCCCGGCTGTGGACCCACCTGCGGCTCTCCTGGGAGATGCTGCTGCATGCGCCCGATGTACTCTTCGTGCCGGCCCACGTGATCCCGGTGGTGCATCCCAGGGCCAGCGTGGCCACCATCCACGACCTGGGCCACCTCTACTTCCCGGAGGCTTATCCCAAGGAGACCCTGAAGTATCTCACCTGGGCCACGGAGCAGAACGTCCGGGCCGCTGCCCACCTGCTGGCCGACTCCCAGGCCACCAGGGCAGACCTCATCAGACACTATTCCGTGCCACCGGAGAGGGTGACGGTGGTCTACCCCGGCGTCTCTCCCCTCTTCACCCAGGAGCAGGACCCGGCGGAGCTGGGCGCCGTCCGCCTGCACTACAACCTCCAGGAGCCCTATGTCCTCTACGTGGGCACCCTGCATCCCCGTAAGAACGTAACCCGGCTTATCGAGGCCTTCGCCCGGGCCAAGCGGGAGGGCCGACTGCAGGAGCGCCTAGTGCTCGCGGGTCGCATGGGCTGGCTCCCGGAGGAGATCCTGCGCAGCCTTCAGCAGGTAGGCGAGGCGGTGACACTCCTGGGCTACGTCCCCGACGACCACCTGCCAGCCCTCTACGGGGGGGCCACTGCCTTCGTGTTGCCATCCCTCTTCGAGGGGTTCGGGATGCCCGTCCTGGAAGCTATGGCCTGCGGCACGCCGGTTATCGCGGCCGACAGCTCCTCCCTACCGGAGGTGGTGGGAGACGCCGGAGTGCTGGTGGATCCTCAGCAGACCGACGAGCTGGCGGAGGCGCTGGCCTGGGTCTGCGGGCGCCAGGAGCTCCGGGAGCAGTTGCGGCAGAAGGGCCTGGCGAGGGTCCGCGTGTTCACCTGGGAGGCGGCCGCCCTCAAGACCCTGGCAGTGCTGGATCGTGTAGGGGGCGCGTAGATGCCCCAGGCGATGCCGGACTACACCCAGCGAGACGCCACCGACCGCTGGAACGCCGTGGCTGAGGCCTGGGCCATCCGCTACGGGGCCAACGACGCTAACCGCCGCTTCCTCCTGGACCCGGTGCTCCTGAACCTCCTGGGGGCCGTGACGAGGAAGCGGGTGCTGGACGCCGGCTGTGGCGAAGGCTATTTCGCGCGCCGGCTGGCCCAGATGGGCGCCCAGGTTACGGGCATGGAGCTGGCCGAACGAATGCTCCAGCGGGCCGTGCAACAGGAGGAACGGCAGCCTCTGGGCATTGCCTACCTGCATGGTGACATCACAGCTATGGGGCTTTGTTCAGAGAGCTTTCAGGCCATCGTCTCCAACGTCGTGCTGGTGGATGTGCAGGACCTGGCAGGCGCGCTGCAGGAGTTCTTCAGGGTGCTCCAGCCCGGCGGCGTCCTCGTCTGCTCCACCATCCATCCGTGCTTTTTCACCCGAGACTCTGGCTGGGTGAAGGACGAGCAGGGCCGCGCCCTCCACTTCAGGATCGACCGCTACTTCGAGCGGGGCGCGGTAGAGGACGTACCATGGGTGGACAGGAGCACTCCCATGATCGCCTTTCACCACACCCTGGAGGACCTGGTCGACGGCCTTCTGAACTGCGGCTTCGTGCTGCAACGTCTCCTGGAACCGCTACCACAGCCGGAGTACTACCAGGCGCGGCCCAACGACTTCAACTACGACCGCATCCCCAACTTTCTGGTCATCAAGGCTCAGAAGCCGTGAACCGCCGTCCTGAGCCCGCCGAAGGGCGCCTGCTGGTGGTGAAGCTGGCCGACATGGGCGACGTGCTGACGGCCACCCCCGCCCTGCGGGCGCTGCGGCGCGGCTTCCCCCAGGCCCACATCTCGGCGCTGCTCACGCCCCACTGCCGCGAGCTGCTGGAGGCCAGCCCCCTGGTGGACCAGGTGCTGACCTTCGGCAAGCGTGCTTTCGACTCCCCCTCCGGCCTGCTACGGCCTGGCAGCCCTGGCGAGTTGGCCGGGCTGGCGGCCCGGCTGCGGGCCGGCCGCTACGATGCCCTGGTGCTCCTCCACCACCTGACAACGCCCTGGGGCGCCGCTAAGTATGCCGCGCTGGCCACGGCCACGGGAGCGCCGGTGCGCGCCGGCCTGGATAACGGCCGCGGCAGGTTCCTCACTCACCGGGCCATGGACCTGGGTTTCGGCGTGAGGCACGAAGTGGAGTACTGGAACGCCGTGGTGGAGGCCCTGGGCGCCGCACCCGACTACGGCCCCTTGGAGCTCTCCCTCCGGCCCGAAGACGCCGCCTTCGCCCGGGAAGCCCTGCCGCCCACGCTGCCAGGACCACGCATTGTCATCCACGCCGGCAGCGGCAGCTACAGCACCGCGCGCCGCTGGCCCCTTGGGCGGTTCGTAGAGCTGGGGCGACTGCTCGTCCAGCGGCTTGGGGCCACCCTCGTGCTGGTAGGAGGCAAGGAGGAGGAGGCCCTCGCGCGCCACCTGGCGCGCACCCTAGGCCCCAGCGTGATTGACCTGGCGGGCCGCACGACCCTGCGGCAGCTTGGCGCGGTGCTGCGGGCCTGCGATCTCTTCGTGGGCAACGACAGCGGCGTGATGCACCTGGCCACCGCGGTGGGCACACCGGTGGTGGCGCTCTTCGGCCCCTCCAACCACCGTGCCTGGGGGCCCTGGACGCCCGGCAGGGCCGGCGCGCCGGCCCTGGTGCTGCGCGCTCCCCTCCCCTGTAGCCCCTGCTTCTACGTGGGCCACGGCCTGGGCACGCCGGAGGGGTGCCCCAACCGCACCTGCCTTCAGCTCATCTCACCGGAGCAGGTAACCGATGCCATCCAACGTCTCCTCGTCTCCCGACCAGCGCACCCTGTGGCTGCTGGGCGTCCGGATTCATAGCTTCACCCGGGCGGAGGCGCTGGCGCGCCTGGCCGACTTCGCCGCGAGGGACCGCCTGCGCCACGTGGTGACGGTGAACCCGGAGTTTCTGGTCCTCGCCGGGGGGCACCCCGAGTTCCGGGCCACCCTCAACCAGGCCGACCTGGCTGTGGCCGACGGCGTGGGCGTGGTACTGGCCTCCTGGCTGCTCGGAACGCCCTTGCCCGCCCGCCTGACCGGGGTAGACCTGGCCGACGAGCTGGCTGGCCTGGCAGCCGCCCGCGGCTATGGAGTGTATCTGCTGGGGGCCGCGCCGGGCGTGGCCCAGCAGGCTGCCGAGGCGCTGCGGCAGCGGCATCCGGGCCTGGTCATCTCGGGCGCCTATGCCGGCGCCCCAGGGCCCGATGAAGAGGAGGCCTTGGTGGAGCGGATCAACGCGGCCGGCCCTCGCATTCTCCTGGTGGCCTTTGGGTCGCCCCAGCAGGAGCTCTGGATCGCCCGGCAACGGGAGCGCCTCCAAGTGGCAGTGGCCATAGGCGTCGGCGGCGCCTTCGATTTCTTCAGTGGAAAGGTACGGCGCGCCCCCCGCTGGATGCGGGCGCTGGGCCTGGAGTGGCTCTACCGCCTGCTGCGCGAGCCGTGGCGCTGGCGGCGTATGCTCCGTTTGCCGGTGTTCGCTGTGCGGGTACTCTTGCAGCGCCTGCGCGGCTAGTCGTGTGGGCCAAGGCTGCCGACCTCCCTCTAGAGCGCTGAAAAACTCGGTACGGCGTAGCCTTTTGATCCTGTTGTCCAGCCCTCTCCGGCCTTCGCTGGTGTAGCAGGAACCACGCCTATGCGCTAGTATGAGGGTGCATGCGCCGGACCACCTTCCTCCGTCTTCCTGAGCTGCGTCCATGACCCAGCCAATCCCCGACCAGGGGCTTCTCACCTGCGCCACCCACCGGGATGTGCCCACGTTACTCCGGTGCGGTAAGTGCGACAAGCCCATATGTCCCCGCTGCCTGGTGCACACGCCCGTAGGGCCGCGCTGTCGGGACTGCGCCCGGCTGCGCCCGCTACCCACCTTCCAGGTTGGCCCGCTGCTCTACCTGCGAGCTGCGGGAACAGGGCTAGCCCTGGCGGTGGCCGCGGGCCTGGTCTGGAGCATGGTGCCCTTTGGCGGGGTCTTCTCCTTCTTCCTCAGCCCCCTCGCGGGGTATGCCATCGGCGAGGGGGTGAGCCGGGCCGCCAACCGCCGCCAGAGCACGGTGCTGAAGGTGATGGCAGGCAGCAGCCTCCTGGTGGCCTACCTGGTCAAGCAGGGCGGTGTGGGCCTGCTGGTGGCGGCCACGCTGCTGCTGGCGGGCACGCCGGTGCCGCTCATTTCGGTCCTGGCGACAGCCGTACTGGGCACGCTCCTCAACCCCCTCGCGTGGATCGTGGTGGCCATTGGCGCCTACGTGGCCGTGAGCCGGATCGGCTAGCCCTGGCATGGATGCGCCCTCTCTGCTCCGGTGGCTGCCCGCCTTCAGGGAGAAAACCATCCTGGTTCTGGGCGACCTCTGCCTGGACGAGTACATCATCGGCAAGGCCCAGCGGCTCAGCCGGGAAGCGCCCGTGCCAGTCCTGGAGCTACAGGAGCGTTTCGTGGTGCCGGGGGCGGCCTGCAACCCGGCCCTGAACGTCCAGGCCCTGGGCGGGCGGGCCCTGGTTGCCGGGGTCATCGGGAACGACGAGCCAGGGCGACAGCTCCTGGGCGCGCTCCACCAGGCGGGCATCGATACCGCGGGCGTGGTGACCGATGACGCTCGTCCCACCACCCTCAAGACCAGGGTGCTGGCCAGCCATCTCTTCCCCCAGCAGGTGGCCCGGGTGGACCGGGTGCAGCGGGACGCCCTCTCCCGAGGTACTCAGCGATCGCTGCGACGGTTCCTGGAAGAGGCCGTCCCCAGGGCAGATGCCGTGCTCCTCTCCGACTACCGGAATGGGGTGGTAGATGCGCCGCTGGTGCGCTTTCTGCTGGGCCTCAATAATCGCGGCGTGCTGGTGACGGTGGACTCCCAGGGCGACTTCGCCAAGTTCAGAGGTGTATCCGTGCTGCGCTGCAACCGGGAGGAGGCCGAAGCCTACCTGCGGCGCCCCCTGGACAGCGACGCGGCCTTTGCCCAGGCGGGCACAGCCCTAAAGAAACGCCTGGGCGTCGCTACCGTGGTGGTCACCCGGGGCGCACAAGGCATGAGCCTGGTGGACGTTTCGGGGGCCTATCACTTTATCGCAGCGGCCAACCCCAGCGAGGTGTACGACGTCACCGGGGCCGGCGACACCGTCATCGCCGTCCTCACTCTGGGCCTGGCGGCCGGCGCACCGGCCGTGGAGGCGGCGCACCTGGCCAACCTGGCCGCGGGCCTGGTAGTACGGAAGCTGGGCAACGCCACTGTGACGCCCAAAGAGCTCGCGGTGGCAGTGCACAGCGACGGGCCCGTTTAGCAGGCCGCAATAAGAAGCCTCCTTGGAGCGCTACTCGAGCCTTAACCGTCCTCTTTGCTTGGGTAGGCAGCTACCTGCTCGACGATGAGCGAGACAAAAAGCGTGGCGGAGGGGTTGCCTCCGCCACGTTGAGAGCCCTCGCTCCCATGCTACAAGGTGGGCGCTAGCTCCTCTGCCCCCTCTTCTTCCTTTTCCTCTTCAGATTCAGGGTCCAGCTCGCTTTCCGGCTCCTCGGCCTCGGCCTCCTCCAGAGAGTCCTCCCCGGGAGTCAGGGCGCCGTTGCCCTCCAGCTCCAGCAGCTCGCCCGTAGGCGGCAGCGCTGGCTCCGGGCCCAGCAGTGCCCCAATGAGGGGCGGCTCTTCGAACTTGAGCCCCTGGGCGGGGATCAGCTTGCCGATGATAACGTTCTCCTTCAGCCCTGCCAGACGGTCCGTCGCCCCGTTGATGGCGGCCTCGGTAAGGACGCGGGTGGTGTCCTGGAAGGAGGCGGCAGCCAGGAAGCTCTCGGTGTTCAATGAGGCCTTGGTCACCCCCAGCAGCACCGTCTCCGCCGTGGCCGGCTCGCCGCCCTCGGCCAGGATGCGGGCGTTGATCTCCTCATACACGAAGCGGTCCACCAGCTCACCCGGCAGCATGTCCGTATCACCCGGGGAATCCACCCGGACCTTGCGCAGCATCTGGCGGGCGATGACCTCGATATGCTTGTCGTTGATGTTGACGCCCTGAGAGCGGTAGACCTTCTGCACCTCCTCCACCAGGTAGGCTTGCACCGCCTCCCGGCCCTGGATGCGCAGCACGTCCTGGGGGTTGATGGCGCCCTCGGTGAGCTGGTCGCCGGCTCGCACCCGCTGGCCGTCTTCAACGCGGATTTGCGCCGAGCCGGACACTGAGTACTCCCGCTCCTCCTTCTCTTCGTAGTAGATGGCCAGCTTGTCACTCTCCAGCTGCACCTGCCCTGCCATGCGGGCCACCAGGGTGCCACGCTGCGCAGGCGCCGGGACGCTTTCGCCGGTGTCTCCCTCCTGTCCGATAGGCGCCGGAGGCGGCTCCTGGGCCAGGAGGGCGCCAGCCTCCACGTGCTGGCCCTGCTCTGCCTGGAGGGTCCAGCCAGGCTCCAGGGGGTACTCGTCCCGGTAGATGTCGGTGCTGGTGATGCGGATGCGGCGTGCGCCCTCTTCGTGCTGAAGGACTTCCACCAGGCCATCGATCTCAGAGATGATGGCCTGACCTTTGGGCACCCGGGCCTCAAAGAGCTCCTCCACCCGGGGCAGACCACTGGTGATGTCAACCATACCGGCCACACCGCCGGTGTGGAAGGTGCGCATGGTAAGCTGCGTGCCCGGCTCGCCGATGCTCTGGGCGGCGATGATACCCACCGCCTCGCCCGGCCGCGCCATGGCGCCCCGGGCCAGGCTCCAGCCATAGCACCGCTGACACACTCCCCGGCGCGCCTGGCAGACCAGAGCCGACCGGACGTACACACGCTTTACGCCCGCCTCCAGGATAGCTGCGGCCTGAGGCTGGTCGAACGCTTCATTCTGGTCCACCAGCACTTCCCCCGTCTCCGGGTGGATCACCGGGGCCGCGGCGACCCGTCCGAGGATACGCTCCACCAGGGTCTCCATGAGACCCCGCTCCGGATGCTCCTCTACCCAGAGCCCGGCCGTGGTACCACAGTCCTCTTCGTCCTGCACGATCACGTCTTGCGACACGTCGATGAGGCGTCGGGTGAGGTAACCGCTGTCGGCAGTGCGGAGCGCCGTGTCCGCCAAGCCTTTGCGGGCGCCGTGGGTGGAGATGAAGTACTCCAGCACGGACAGGCCTTCTCGAAAGCTAGACTTGATGGGGAGCTCAATGATGCGTCCCGAGGGATCGCTCATGAGGCCCCGCATGCCTGCCATCTGACGGATCTGGGCGATGTTGCCCTTGGCGCCGGAGGTCGCCATCATGGCGATGGAGCCGAAGGGGTCCAGGCGTTTGGGTAGCTCGTCCGCCAGGCGGTCGCTGGCCTCCTGCCATATCTGGACAGCGTTGCTGTAGCGCTCGTCCTCGGTGATAAGCCCCCGCTGGAACTGCCGCTCAATCTGGGCGATCTGCTGCTCCGCCTGCTCCAGGATGGCCGCCTTGGGAATGGGCACGTCCAGGTCATTGGCGGCTATGGAGATACCCGATTTGGTGGCGTAGTAGAAGCCAAGGTTCTTGATGCGATCCACCACGTTGGAGGTCTCCACGTTGCCCAGCAGCCGGTAGCAGTCCGCTACGATGAGCTTCAGCGCCTTGCGGTCTACCAGCTCATTCCGGAAGGGGATCACCGGCGGCAGCACCTCGTTGAAGAGCAGGCGCCCAATGGTAGTCTTGATGGGTTTGGACCCGTTGCCCGCCACCCGGACCAAGATATCGGCCTGGAGGTCCAGCTGCTCCAGGTCATAGGCCATCTTGGCCTCCTGGAAGGAGGAAAAAACCCGGCCCTCCCCCAGGGCCCCCGGCCGTAAGGCTGTCATGTAGTAGCAACCGAGCACCATGTCCAGGGTGGGGGCCACAATAGGCTCCCCGGAGCTGGGAGAGAGCAGGTTGTTGACGCTGAGCATGAGCTGCTTGGCCTCTTCCACGGCATACTTGGAGAGGGGCACGTGGACGGCCATCTGGTCTCCGTCAAAGTCGGCGTTGAAGGCCGCGCAGACCAGGGGATGGATCTGGATGGCGCTCCCCTCCACCAGTATCGGCATGAACGCCTGAATCCCCAGGCGATGCAGCGTGGGCGCCCGGTTCAGCAACACCGGGCGGTCTGTAATCACGTCCTCCAGCACATCCCACACCTCGGGCTTGGCCCGCTCCACGATGCGCTTGGCGCTCTTAATGTTGTGGGCTTGCCCTTCCTCCACCAGGCGACGCATGACGAAGGGTTTGAAGAGCTCCAAGGCCATGCGCTTGGGCAGGCCGCACTGATGCAGTTGCAGCTCAGGCCCCACCACAATGACCGAGCGACCCGAATAGTCCACGCGCTTGCCCAGCAGGTTCTGGCGGAAGCGCCCCTGCTTGCCTTTGAGCATGTCGGAAAGGGACTTCAGCTTGTGGTTGCCGTTGCCGGCTACGGCCCGGCCCCGGCGGCCATTGTCTATCAGAGAGTCCACCGCCTCCTGAAGCATCCGCTTCTCGTTGCGGATGATGATCTCCGGCGCGCCAAGCTCTAGCAGCCGCCGCAGCCGGTTGTTGCGGTTGATCACCCGGCGGTAGAGATCGTTCAGGTCGCTGGTGGCGAAACGGCCGCCATCCAGTTGCACCATGGGGCGCAGGTCCGGAGGCAGCACGGGCAATACCGTGATGACCATCCAGTCCGCGCGATTGCCGCTCTTGCGGAACGCTTCGACCACCCGCAGCCGTTTGGTGGCCTTCTTGCGGCGCTGTCCCGCGGTAGATTGCACCTCCCGCTGGAGGTGCTCCCGGAGCGCCTCCAGGCCGGTCTGAGAGAGGATCTCCAGCACGGCTTCTGCGCCCATGCCCGCGGTGAAGACGGGGCCATATTTGTCTTTGAGGACTTTGTACTCGTTCTCTGTGAGCTGCTTCATCGGCCGCAGCTTGTCGATGTCGTCCTGGCGCACCTCGAAGGCTTCCTTAAGCCGCGCCTGCTCCTGCGCCAACTGCCGGTTCAGGGGCTCCAGCTCCTGGCCGGCCCGGTGCTCCAGGCGCTCCCGCTCCGCATCGAGCTTCAGGAACTCGTCCTGCTGCTGGCGAGCGTAGGCTTCCTCCAGCGCGCCGGTGGCGCGCTGCGCCTCCCCTTGCAGCCGGGCCAGGTGCTCCTCGGAGACTCCGGCGCCGGCCGGTAGGATCACGACCTCTCCCAGTAGCACATCCTCCGGGGCAGGCTGGTCTCCCAGGCCCAGCAACCGGGCCTCTGCCGCCGCCGCCCTGGCGGCGAGACCTTGCAGGCCCTCCTGCTGCTCCTGCTGGAGCCTCTCCTGTGCCTCGGAGCGCCGCTGCGCGATAGCAGCAAGGCTCTCCTCCAGCCGGCTCCGGACCTCTCCAGCCAAGGCGTGGTGGCGGGTCTCCGCTTCTGCCAGTTGATGGTCGTATTCCTGCTGTGTCTGCAGCACGATCCTCTGGCGGGCCTCTTCGTCCACCCTCGTCACGATGTACTGGGCAAAGTAGATGATCCGTTCCAGGCTGCGAGGAGAGATGTCGAGCAGCAACGACAGGCGGCTGGGGGTTCCCTTAACGAACCAGATGTGTCCCACGGGAGAGGCCAGTTCGATGTGGCCCATGCGCTCCCGTCGTACCTTGGAGCGGGTGACCTCCACGCCGCACTTGTCGCAGATGATGCCCTTGTAGCGCACCCGCTTGTACTTGCCGCAGTAGCACTCGAAGTCCTTGGTGGGGCCGAAGATCTTCTCGCAGAAGAGTCCGTCCTTCTCCGGCTTCAGGGTGCGGTAGTTGATAGTCTCAGGCTTGACCACCTCTCCATAGGACCAGCTCCTGATCTGTTCTGGGGAGGCCAGGGATATGCGTATCGCCGTGAAATCGTTGACTTCCAGCACGTTAGAACTCTCCCTTTTCAAGCCCCGTTAGATCAATGCCCAGGTCTGGCACTTCCAGCCCGGCGTCCTCGGCAAAGGTGACCTTCTCCTCTTCTTCGTTCAGCACCTCAACAGCCAATCCCAGACTCTGGAGCTCCTTCACCAGCACCTTGAAGGACTCGGGCACGCCCGCCTCCATGATGCTCTCGCCCTTCACGATGGCCTCGTAGGTCTTGACCCGCCCGACCACGTCGTCGGACTTGACTGTCAGCAGCTCCTGGAGGATGTGGGCGGCGCCATAGGCCTCCAGGGCCCACACTTCCATCTCACCAAAGCGCTGCCCGCCGAACTGGGCCTTGCCACCCAGGGGCTGCTGCGTGATGAGGGAGTAGGGGCCGGTGGACCGGGCGTGGATCTTGTCCTCCACCAGGTGGACCAGCTTGAGCATGTAGATGTACCCGACGGTCACCGGCTGGTCGAAGGGCTGGCCGGTGCGCCCGTCGTAGAGGACCATCTTGCCAGAGGTGGGCGCGGCCACCTTGCGGGACGCGGCGCACTCTCGGAGGGCAGTGGCCAACTCCTCCGGAGACAGCTCCCGACCGGGGGTGCCCCGCTGGGTCACCCACATCCGCTCGCAGACCTCTTTGGCGTAGCCCCGGATGGTCTCGTCGAAGACCCGCTCAGCGTCGTAGCCTTCCCGCCGCAGCCATGCCTTGGCCCGGCTAATCCGTTCCTCCGGTGCGGGATCGGTGTGCGAGGCGCCGCCCTCCGCCAGGGCGGCCTCCCCGGTGATCCAGGCCCGGCCCAGGGCGTCCTCGATGGCGCCGCTGGTGGCGCCGTCGAAGACGGGGGTCACCACCCGGAAGCCCAGGGCCTGAGCGGCCCAGCCCAGGTGGGTCTCCAGCACCTGGCCCACGTTCATCCGGGAGGGCACGCCGATGGGGTTGAGGATGATCTCGATGGGCGTGCCGTTCGGCAGGTAGGGCATGTCCTCCACGGGCAGAATGCGTGCGATGACGCCCTTGTTGCCGTGGCGCCCAGCCATCTTGTCCCCCTCGGAGACCTTCCGGCGCTGGGCGATGCTCACCTGCACCAACTGGTTGACCCCGGCCGGCAGCTCGTCGTGCTGCTCCCGAGAGAAGACCCGCACGTCGATGACCTTGCCATGCTCTCCGTGGGGGACCCGCAGGGAGGTGTCCTTCACTTCCCGGGCCTTCTCGCCGAAGATGGCCCGCAGCAGCTTCTCTTCTGGGGTCAGCTCCGTCTCGCCTTTGGGCGTGATCTTGCCCACCAGGATGTCTCCCGGCCCCACCTCCGCGCCGATGCGGATGATGCCGTACTCGTCCAGGTCCCGCAGGCTCTCCTCGCCCACGTTGGGGATGTCCCGGGTGATCTCCTCCGGCCCCAGCTTGGTTTCCCGGGCCTCCACCTCGTACTTTTCGATGTGGATGGAGGTGAACTTGTCCTGCTGGGCAATGCGCTCGCTAATGATGATGGCGTCCTCGAAGTTGTAGCCCTCAAAGCTCATGAAGGCGCAGAGCACGCTCTGGCCCAGGGCCAGCTCGCCCTGGTCGGTGGAGGAGCTGTCGGAGAGAGGCTGCCCCTTGCGCACCACGTCTCCCTTGGAGACGATGGGCCGCTGGGAGATGCAGGTCCCTTGGTTGCTGCGGCGGAACTTCACCAGCTTGTGAATGTGCCGCCCGCCGTCTGTATCCTCTACCACGATCTGGTCGCCCGTCACGGCCATGACCACGCCGTCTGCCGCGGCGGAGAGGACGTGGCCCGAGTCCACGGCCGCCCGCAGCTCCATGCCGGTCCCCACCAGGGGTACCTCGGGCCGCACCAGGGGCACGGCCTGGCGCTGCATGTTGGAGCCCATGAGAGCCCGGTTAGCGTCGTCGTGCTCCAGGAAGGGGATGAGGGAGGTGGCCAGGCTCACCACCTGCTTGGGCGACACGTCCATGTAGTCCATCCGCTCCGGCGATTCCTTAATAAAGCGGCTCCCGTGGCGTCCTTCCACCCTGGTCTCCACGAACTGGTTCATCTCGTCCAGAGCCGCGTTTGCCTGGGCCACGATGTAGTGTTCCTCCACGTCGGCGGAGAGGTACTCGATGGCATCGGACACGAAGGGGACGATCTTCACTGGCTGCTCCGGCAGCTTCCGTAGCTGGGCCAGGACCTGGGGCGTCACCACTTGATCTTTGTCCGCCAAGGTGTTGGCCTCGGTGTCCGTAAGGGCGTCCCGCAGCCGGCGGCCCAGGAGCTGCTCGGCGTCGCTGGGTAGCTCTTTGATAACCCGGCGGTAGGGCGTCTCGATGAAGCCGTACTCGTTCACCCGCCCGTAGGTGGCCAGGGAGCCGATGAGGCCGATGTTGGGGCCTTCGGGCGTCTCGATGGGGCAGATACGGCCGTAGTGGGAGTGGTGCACGTCCCGCACCTCGAAGCCGGCGCGGTCACGGGACAGTCCACCCGGCCCCAGGGCAGAGAGGCGCCGCTTATGGGTCAGTTCCGCCAGGGGGTTGGTCTGATCCATGAACTGGGAGAGCTGGGAGCCGCCAAAGAACTCCTTGATCGAAGCCACGACGGGCCGGATGTTGATGAGGGCGCTGGGCGTCGCCTGCTCCGCCTCGGTGATGGTCATCCGCTCCCGGATCACCCGCTCCATGCGCAGCAGTCCCACCCGGAACTGGTTCTGAATCAGCTCGCCCACAGCCCGGATGCGACGGTTGCCCAGGTGGTCAATATCGTCGGAGGCGCCTCGGCTGTTGTTCAACCGGATCAGCTCCCGCACGATCTGCACCAGGTCCTCGTTAGTCAGGGTACGCTGGTAGGAGGGCACGTCCAGCCCCAGGCGCTTGTTCAGCTTGTAGCGGCCCACGCGGCCCAGGTCGTAGCGGCGGGGGTTGAAGAAGAGCGCGTTCAGCAGCGTCCGGGCGTTGTCCAGGTTGGGGGGGTCTCCCGGGCGCAACCGCCGGTAAAACTCGATGAGCGCCTCTTCGGTATTCTTGGTAGGCTCCCGGTCGATGGTGCTGCGCATGAAGTGGCGCTCTGACTGGCCGTCCACCTCCTCGAAGAGCTCCAGGAGCATCTCGTCGGCGCCGAAGCCCACGGCCCGCAGCAGCGTGGACACGGGCACCTTGCGGCGTCGGTCCACCTTCACTGAGAGGACATCCCGGTTGCTGGTCTCGAACTCCAGCCACGCGCCCCGGTTGGGGATCAGCTTGGCAAAGGCCAAGGGCCGCCCGCTGCTGGCGTCCTCTTCCAGGGTGAAATACACGCCGGGGGAACGCACCAACTGGCTGACCACCACGCGCTCGGCGCCGTTGATGACGAAGGTGCCGTTGGGGGTCATGAGGGGAAAATCACCCATGAAGATGGGCTGCTCCACGTGCTCCCCCGTCTCTTTGATGGTGAGGCGCACGTTCACGAAAAGGGGGGCGGCGAAGGTCACGTCCCGGGTGCGGCACTCGTCCTCGGGGTACTTGGGGTCCCGGAACTCGTAGCCCAGGAAGCGCAGCTCCATGCGGTTCCCCGTGAAGTCGGTGATGGGATTGATCTCTTCGAAGAGCTCGGCCAGCCCCTCTCGCTTGAACCGCTCAAAGGAATCGATCTGCACCTGGATCAGGTTAGGGATCTCCAGCACGTCGGCGATGCGGGCGTAGGACTTGCGCACAGTGGGCACGACGCTCTGATGCCGGGACGACATAGTCATCAAGGCCATAGAAAACACTCCTTACCGCCCGTTGCGGCGCTAGGCTAGAGGCCGGGACACGCTAAGAGGAGGCGCGCAACCTCAACTGCGGGTGCGATAACCAGTAGGGGAAAGGGACGCGGCTGTCCGAGCGGGTATTACACATACGGTAACTTTGTATTGTAAAGAGACTCGGCTCGGTTGTCAATAAATACGCCCGAAAAATTTTCCGGGAGACAGGGCCGGGCCGTCGCGCTGGCCTCCTGTCACATTGGCGCGCCACCTGGTGTATCATTGCGGCCTAGGGACGCATCTGGCGCCAGCGCGACGCGGCAGCCGAGCCGGTTGGGCTGATGAGCCACAGCCTGCTGGGCACAAACGGTGCGTGCCCTGGGGGAGGCCAGACTGGCACAAGAAATGTACCAGCGGATGAGAAACCGCCAGGGTCTCGACGCTCTCCTGCTCGCCGCCGCGGTGGTGCTGGGTATTGTCGTGCACTACGGTGATGATCTACCCGGCCTCAGCAACCTGGCGGGCGCCGCCCCCTGGCTCTTTCTCCATACCGTGCATCTCCCCTTCGTGGTGCTGCCGGTGTCCTACGCTGCCTGGGCCTTCGGCCTGCGCGGGGGCGTCATGGTTCTGGCCCTCACCCTGGCCGGCCTCTCGCCACACGCGCTCATGGAGACCAACCCTGATGAGCAGGCCCTGCTGGGCCTTCACCTGGCCAGCACTGCCGTGGGAGCGGCGGTGGCGGCGGTGGCCGTGGCCCAGTGGTCCCGGGAGCGCTCCATCCGCGAGCGGAACTCCAGCCAGCTCGCCGCCTCCGAGCACAAATACCGGGCCCTGGTCGAGCACAACTCCGAAGCCATCTTCCTGGTGGACGCTGCCACGGGCACCTACCTGGAGGTGAACCCCAAGGCCTGCGAGCTGACGGGCTACACCCGGGAGGAGCTGCTCCGGATGCACGTGCGCCAGCTCATCCGGCCCGACGACGCGCCCAGGGGCCTGGCCCAGGCGGCGCAAACGGGCTTCGCCCGCCGAGAGTCCGTCTTCGTCAAGAAGGATGGCACGGAGTTCATTGGCATCATCGCCATCACCACCTTCGAGCTGGGGGGACGCCAGGTGGCCCTGGGTTCCCTCCAGGACGTCACCGAGACCCGCCACCTTCAGCGAGAGGTGGAAGAGCGGGAGCAGGCGCTACGGGAAGGCTATCATCTCCACCTCCACAGCCTGGGCCTGGCGCTGGACGCCCGGAACCCCTACACTCGGGGCCAGCCGCTCTGGTTCGACAAGCCTGTCCTGAGCCTGCCGAAGGGCTCACCATGAGCGGCGTGCAAACTCCTGGTCATGAAATGTTATTCCGCGGTCTCGCCGCCTGTCGCTTGACTTTCCCCTGCCCAGCCGTACAATAGCGCTAGCTAACGCCTCCGTCCCCAGGAATACGGGCCTCCTATAGGCGCCGTATATGGGGAAGAGGCGTGTCCCCTGTATCCGCCCCGGATACCTGGGTGCTCCCGGACCTGCCTACCGCAGGCAGGTTTGAGGGTTTCCCTGGGACAAGGTCTTTGCGCTCGTCCTGAGCCTGCCTGCCCTGAGCGTAGTCGAAGGGTCGAAGGACGAGTCGCTCATGGTTCGACAGGCTCACCATGAGCGGTTTTTTCTATTGCCTGCCCGGACTTATCTGGCAGCAGCGCAGCTGCGCCGGTCTGCGCGAGCGAAACGAGGGGGTTAGACCATCATGGCAGACCTGAGGTTGCCCCTGGAGGGCATCCGCATCATCGACCTCACCATCGTCTGGGCCGGGCCCTCGGGCAGCATCTTCCTGGGCGACCTGGGCGCCGAGCTGATCCGGGTGGAGTCCCTCCAGCACCCGGACGTGAACACCAGGGGGCAGACCCGCATCCCCAGGGCGGCGCTGGACGCTGCGGCGGGCGGGCAGTTCCCCAATAAGGACCCGGGGCCGCGCCCCTGGGAGCGCAGCGCGGGCTTCCAGTACACCGGCCGCAACAAGATCTCTATGACCGTGGACCTGGAGCGCCCCAGCGGCATTGAGATATTCCTCAAGCTGGTGCAGAAGAGCGACGTGATCTTCACCAACTACGCCGCCGGCACCCTGGAGAAGCTGAAGCTCACCTACCCCGTCATCCAGAAGGCCAACCCCCGGATCATCATGGTCTACTTCCCCGGCTTCGGCCTCAGCGGCCCCTACAAGTACTACAAGGGCTTCGGCACCAACATGGAGGCTGAGTCGGGCCTCACCGCGCTGCGGGGCTACGCCGACATGGACCTGACGGCCAACGGAGCGGTCTTCCAGGCCGACGCCGCGGCGGGCGCCATGGGCGCTTACCTGGTGCTCATGGCGCTGCACTATCGCAACCGCACCGGCCAGGGCCAGTTCATCGAGATGTCCCAGGCGGAGACCACCCTGCACCATCTCAGCCAGGCCTGGTTCGAGTACGCCATGAACGGGCGGGTGCTGGAGCGGATGGGCAACCGGGACCTGCACCACGCGCCCCAGGGGGTCTACCGCTGCCGGGGCGAGGACAACTGGGTGGCCATCACTATCCAGGGCGACGAGATGTGGCAGCGCTTCTGTGGGGCCATCGGGCGGCCGGAGCTGGCCGAGGACCCCCGCTATGCCGACGTGGTCAACCGCTACAAGAACCAGGACGACCTGGACCCCATCATCGCCGCCTGGACCGCGGACAAGGGTCACTATGAGGTGATGCGCCTGCTCCAGGGCCAGGAGATCACCGCCGGGACAGTCATCTCCCACCGGGAGATCTTCGACGATCCGCACCTCCAGGCCCGGGGCTTCTTCAAGCAGCAGGAGTTGCCCGGCGTGGGCGCCTTTCCCCATCCAGGACCGGTCTACAAGATGAGCAAGACACCCCTCAAGGAGCCGCGCCGGGCGCCCACCCTGGGCGAGCACAACGAGTACGTCTACAAGACCGTCCTGGGCTACTCCGACCAGGAGTACGAGCAGCTCAAGCGGGATCAGCAGGTGGGCGACACCTACGTGGAGCTGCTGCCCGCCGCCCAGGCCCAGAAGGTGGCCTCATGACCACCCAGACGCAGCCCCAGGCAGCCACAGAATCGGCCCTCTCGGACATCCGGGTGGTGGACCTGTCCCAGACCATCCCCGGCCCCTTCTGCACCAAGCTGCTGGCCGACTTCGGGGCGGAGGTCATCAAGGTGGAGCCGCCCGAAGGCGACCCCTCCCGGGCCATGGGTCCTTTTCCTGGGGACATCCCCCATCCTGAGAAGAGCGGCCTCTTCCTGCACCTGAACACCAACAAAAAGGGCATCACCCTCAGCCTCCAGACCGACACCGGCCGCAAGCTGCTGCGGGAGCTGGTGCGAGACGCCGATCTGCTGGTGGAGAGCTACGGCCCCGGCGTGATGGAGCAATGGGGCCTGGGTTATGGCGAGCTGGAGCAGATCAACCCCCGCCTGGTGCTCCTCTCCATGAGCAACTTCGGGCAGTGGGGGCCCTACCGGGACTACCAGCTCTCGGAGCTGGCCCTCTACGCGCTGGGGGGCACGCTGCACCACACCGGCGTGGCGGAGCGGGAGCCGGTGAAGATGGCCCTCACGGTGATCCAGTTCCAGATGGGGCAGGTGGCGGCCGTCGCGGCCATGGCCGGGGTGCTGGTGGCCCGGGGCCAGGGCGCCGGCCAGCAGATCGACTTCTCGCTGTTCGAGGCCCAGGCCGGCACCATCGACCGGGGCGGCATCAACATCGTCACCTCCGCCTTCAACAACCGGCAGCCCTCCATCGTGCGCAGCGGCCCCAACACCTTCCGCACCATCCAGCCCAACGGCATCTACCCCTGCGCCGACGGCTACATTCAGGTCACCGCGGGCCGCCCCGCCTGGTTCATGCGCTTCCTGAAGACGGTGGGTCGGGAGGACCTCCTGGCGGAGGAGCGGTACAAGCCCTTCCCGGACTGCCTCTACAACATGGCGCTGAAGGAGGAGATCGAGGCCATCACCCTGGAGTGGTGCCTGGCCCGCACCAAGCGGGAGTGCCAGGAGCTGGCCCAGGCCAACGAGTGGCCCGTGACCGCGGTGAACACCATCGAGGACCTCTTCAGCGACCCCCACTTCCGCGGACGGGACTTCTTTGTGGAGATAGACCACCCGGTAGCCGGAAAGCTGGAATACCCCGGCGCCCCGGCGCTCCCCGCCCTGACGCCCTGGCGGGCCGGGAGAGCCCCCCTGTTGGGGGAACACAACTGGGAGGTCTACTGCGGCCGCCTGGGCTACGCCGCGGAAGACCTGGTGCGCCTGCGCCAGCAGGGGGTGATGTAGGGGAGCTGCAGCATGACGGCTCTAGACCCTGTCAAGATCCTCCTGGCTGAAGGCCAGTTCCCGCAGGATGGCTCGGAGGGTCCCCGGCGGGACTTCTCCCCGATGGCGGGGGATTCGGGTTGCAAAGTCTGTCCCGCCGCGCTCCCAAACCTCGTGCCGTTTCCCCTGCTTCCGAAACCGTACTCCCAGGCGTCTTAGCCTTCGCTTCAGCTCTCCATAGGTCACGATTTCTTACTCGCGCGCGGTTTGGCCGGCGGCGACGTGAACTGATATTCTTCCAGATTGACGGGCAGGATGGCAGCAGCCGGTGGTCCCTCCTTCGGCTCGACGCTGCCGGGCAGAGGCCACCCACGCTCCTGGTAGTAGGTAATCATCAAAGCGATGGCCTCCTGGATGTCAGAAAACCCTTCCTCCAGGGTCCTGGCGTCGACCCAGGCGCCTTTCATCTCTGGCACGTACAGCCGCCACAGGCCGTCTTCCTGCTTGGTGATGCGAATCTCCGCCTGGTAGTAGCTGCCCAACCTGACCGCCTCTTCCGCTGGTGATAGAGACAGTGTAGCACATAGGAACGGGGCGGAGGCTTCTACTCCTGTACCACGACCCGTCGGCCGTGGTCGGGGCAAAATCAACACGCCGCCTCACGGCATCTTCCGTTATCTGAGCTCCGTAGGCTCGACGGGCCGGATGCGAAGGCGCGTCTCTTCCACAACCCAGAGGTGGTGCGCAAGTTGTTCTTGAGAGAAGAGGGGGATCACCCGGCCCAAGAGCTCAAGCACTCGGTCTTTATCCTGCTGCCGTGGTCGGAGCACCAGGATGCCTGGGTAGTCTTGCGGCGGGTAATGCCTGAGGTTGCCGAAGCCACGGTCAAGGGTCACCAGAATGCGCTGTTCTCTCAGGCAGTGCCGGGCTACTACCCGGTCGGCCGTCCCTGAAGACCCTCGCTGAGAACTGTCTCAACGTCGTGGCCGGCCTCCTTGAGGAGTTGAGTGGCTTCGGTGGGAAGATTCTCATCGAGCTTGAAGTTCACGAGCTGACTGTGGCAAAGGGCACGATGCGCTCGCGTGCTAGATCTGCGGCATAGGCGATGGCCGCCTGAATGTCTTCAAGGGTAAGGCTCGGATAGCTCCGGGTGATCTCCGCAGGCGTCATGCCCGCAGCCAGGTTATCCAACACGACGGATACGGAGATGCGGGTACCGCGAATACAGGGCTCGCCGTGACAGACCATCGGGTCGGCCATGATGCGGTCATCATAACGAGGATGTACTTTAGCCATCTTCCCTCACCCCCTTTCCAGCGATACGAATGGAGCAGAAACCCTGACCCACGAACAGTATAGCATGGAGGTCCAATCTCAAAGTCGACACGGTGAGACCGGCCCCATGCTGCATAGCGAGGGCAACAAGCGCCGAGAGTATGCGCCTGCGCTACCCCAGGAGGAAGCGCCGCCGCAGGAAGCCCCAGAGCCTCTCCCGATCCCACTGCACTTGTCCGTCGAAAGGCGGAGGCGTCCTGCCTGAGCGCAGGTCGCCCGTCATGCAGGCGCCTCCCATGGTGATACGCTAGTGGCACAGGCCGGGTCGCCCGTCCATCCCGAGAACTGTTAGCGCTGTGGTTGCCCGTTCACGTCAATTTGGTAACCATTATCACACGGCCAACCAGTCGGCGCGATTCCACCTACGAACGCCTCAACTTCCGAGATTCCGGGGCCGGGGCTGACATCCACCTTCAAAGATTTGAAGTACTTCTTAAAGCTCCACGGATATAGCCGCACTTTGACGCAACTGGTTCCGCCGGTGCTGGTCATGGTCACGTTGAATATGTGTGTGTTCAGTACCGTCCCAGTAGATGGGTCCACCTCCGTCAAGGTTGCTCGTGCTGACGTGGCCCCAGTCGGCGCGAAAACATTGAACGAGACCAACGATGGCGGCGTCAACCAGGTTAATGTGACTGGGCTAACGGCGGTCGTGTTGAGGCACTTATCGGTGGCGTTTGAGGCGGCAGAGGACGCGGAGACATCTGCGAGTCGGGTCACCTCCACCTCTGGGCTCGGACTTTCTGGATTTTGGACCGGTCGAACACAAGGTGGTGGTGGGTCCACAGTGGGCCGGGCAATTGTTATTGATGATACGTCACTGTTCGACTCATAGGACGCGTCTCCGCTGAACGTCGCACGAAGCGTCGCATTAGTAGTTGAGGACACTGTAGGAGCGGTGTAGGTCGCGCTGCACCTGCCTTGTGAATCGGTAACGCAGGTTGTTGGAGAAACTACGCCCAGATCGACGCTCCATGTGAGGGACTTGTTCGAAACCGGCGTGTTGGCTCGATCGGTGAGGGTCGCGGTGAACGCCTGCGTCTTGCCTGATTCGATGGTCACAAAACTGGGTGAGAGGTCGACAATGGTTCCCTTGGGCGTCGGCGTCGGTGTTGGCGTCAATGTGGGAGTAGCGGTTGGCGTTGGAGTGGATGTCGGTGTGGCCGTGGGCCCTGCTGTCGGCGTGGCGGTCGGGCTTGCCGAGGGTGTAGTCGCGTAATTCCAGTAACGCACTTCATCGATGTCGCCTGAGAACCAGGTCCGTCCAAAGGCGCTACCAACGTACAACGTCGACGACCCTGAATTAATCCCACCTGTGGACAGTCTGGCACTGGAATGGAGCGCACCTTCACGATAGAACTTAACATCCTGCCCGTCGAAGGAGGCGCCAATGCACGTCCAGCCGCTGCCGCTTAAGATACTCGTGCTCCTAACCTCTGAGCTACCGCCGCTGGACCACACCTGGAGTACCAGCCGATCGCCGTCCACCCAGAGTCTCCAACGGGTATTGGCACCGTACTCACCTTGAGAGGCAATGGTGCCGCCGCCCGCGGCACTCCTTAAGCATGCCTCAAAGGTAAAACTGTTGGACTGGAGTGAGTCCGAGGCACTCACACGAACACCTATGCCGTCTTTCCCGTCGAAGCGGACAGCCTTTCCTCGTATCCCGTCCGTCCATGTGGCAGTCGCGATCTGCGCGGTGTTGCCCTTGCCAGATAGGTCAGCAGATGTAGAACCCGATCCTTCGTCAAAATTGAACGAGGCTACCAGCCATCCGGGGGGCACTGGATCAACCGTGACGTAGTCCGTCCTTCTGACAGTCTTGCATCCGGTGCCCCCACAGCCGGTAAGCGACACCGTGTAGCGCAAAGTGCTTGGCCCAGGATTATTGTACTTATGAGAAGTCTTCGGGTCGTCAGTGCTCGTTGCTCCGTCACCAAAATCCCAGGAAAACCGGTTACACCCGCCAAGATTGCTAATTGAAAACTGCACGGTTAGTGGGGATGAACCGGAGGTAGGTGAATCAGCTAGGAAGCTAAAGTTACATTGCTCTACTATTATTGTCGGAGTCTGGGTAGGTGAGGGACTGAGAGCGATATCGCGAGATGAGGACACGGCGCGCGACCAACTGGGGTCGTCCGCCATCCGGGCTTGAGCAGTAATTCTCCTGGTTCCAGCGGAGCATCCGGTGGTTGACCATGTGAAGGTCGCTTCGGGGGTTCCAAGCTCGTACCGTGAGGGCTCGCCGCATCCGAATGTCACGCGCACGGTGTTGTAGCTGGAGTTACTGGATCGTACGTAGACCCGCACGGCGGTGCCAACAGGACCAGACGACGGGGAAAGGTCAAGAGTAAGGCTCGGTGTAGTGGGCTGTGGCGGCGAGGTATCGGGACAGGCAAAGGCGCTTACGGTCGCAGAATTACTCAGGCTGGAGCGCCCGGCCGCATTTTCTGCGCTTACCCAATATACGTAGCGGGTACCGCAGGCTAGGCCGCTATCCGTATAGGTGGTGCCGTTAGTCTCGTGAACTACGAATGTCCTTCCATCAGGATTCTGCCTGTGCACGCTATACCGTTCCGCTCCCGAGACCGATGTCCAGGCAATAGCGATCTGGCTCTGGGATAATCCCCGAACCTCAAGAAGCCTGGGGTTGTCCGGTACCGAGGGAGGCGTTGGAGGTTGCGGTTGCGACCCGGAACCATTCGAAGAGGCGGGAAGGGCCTTTCCTACGTGTTGTTCCCCAATAGCAAACGAGACACCCTCAATCGCATATGCACCGGCAAAGGGCACCGGTGGAGCATTCCTTGGATCATTTTCTCGGTGTGTGTTGTACCGATCGTCAAGGCTTAGGTGAATCCAGCTCGTGTTCCTAGTACCTAGAATATCTCCTCTGTTCACGTGTTGGCCGTTGGATACAGAAAATGTACCCAAGTGACAGATATTTAGATTCAAATTGCCATAGTCGGTACGGAAGAGCAGGCAATAGTCAGGATTCCCCCTGACATGAGTCTTTACTACTGTACCTGACAGTGGGGCGAGAACCGTCGCATCACCCTGATGTTGCTGGTCCAGCCGAAAGTCCAGCCCAAACCGTTGATTATTGCAATGGTCACCCCCAATGCAGTTAGAATCATCGTAGCCATGCGTAACGGTAAGGATTACTCCTCTTCCAACAGGCGCGAGGAAACCTGCCTCTGAGTCGGCTAAGACAGATGAGGACCTCGGAGCACCTTCTACGGCTAGTATGAACGCGAATACGAGGAATATCAGACTAAGCCATCTAGGAAGGCGGGATGATAAGGCCTCCATACAACCTCCTCAAAGATGGATAGACGCACAGACGCACTACTGTACGGTAAAACTCTCAATGAACCCCCAAGTAACCCCTGGTTCAAGAGAGCCATTAGGAGTGGCCTGAACACGTTGGCGCACCCGCCAGTAATAGGTCACTCCGCGCTGTAAAGGTGAGGAACTGGGCACAGTCCAAGAGTTGGGTGGAGCTGCATTCCCACCGTGTACCAGATTCCAGTACACAGATGCGATGGGGCCATCTTCACCTGCACCAAAATTGGCATCGGAACTTAATTGAATCTCGTAGTAAAACATTTGACCATTCGAGTCTTCCCAAAGCAGGGTGGGCACGTCTGTCTGAATTGTCCTTCCTGCCACGGGAGAAACAAGTTGAATGGTCAGCGCGCTCGGTTTTGGTGTGCTGAATGAGCGAGTGGCAGACCAGAGGCTCCATTCCGAAGCAGAAGCACTGAGCGAATTTGTTGCGTCGGAAACCCGTACCCGCCAAGTGTATGTGGCACCTGGAAGGATGACATAGTTGCCCACGCCAAATTGAGGAGCCTTGACGGAGTACGATGCCGCGGAGACCTGAGATGCGTCTCCGATTATGAGGTCAATACCAGGCCCGTCGTTGTTCCAGGGAATGACTTGCAAATGGTACTGTGTGGTCCGTGGAGGGTTCTCCCACCGGAGCATGGTCGACAAGTCGCCGAGCCGGGTGCCGTCGGGAGGATCGAGGAGCGCGGGCGCCGCCACCTCTGGGGCGGGGAGGGGCTGGGCCAGGGAGGGCCGCTCTGGCAGGGCCAGGAGCGCCAGAGCGACGATCGGGAGTGCCAGAGCGCGCCGGAAACTCATGGGAGCACCTCCTGGTCGGGGCGTTGCATCCGTGGGGCACAGTAGCACGGGGGGGGGGGGGGCAGTCAATATGTCAAACACACCAATTTGCCAGGAGGGCGGGGCAAATCAAGGATTGCTCATGGTTCCCTTCGGCAAGCCCTTCGACAAGCTCAGGACGCAGCTCAGGGTAAACTCGGCTCACCATGAGCGGTTTCCCCACTGGCAGCGTGCCGCGGCCGGGCCTTCTTGGTCGCGGCGTGGTATCCTGTGGCCACACCCACCAGGAGCACTATCATGGACATCGGCTTTGTTGGGCTGGGCAACATGGGCAACCCCATGGCCGGCAACCTGATCCGGGCGGGCCACCGGCTGGCGGTGCACGACCTGCGCCGGGAAGCAGCGAACTCTCTGGTGGAGCAAGGCGCGCGGTGGGCGGGCACACCTCAGGAGGCTGCGCGGGGTGCCGATGCCGTCTTCACCTCTCTGCCCGGCCCTCGCGAGGTGGAAGCCGTGGTTTTGGGCGAGGGCGGCGTGCTGGCGGGCGCCGGGGCCGGCGCGACCTACGTAGACCTCTCCACCAACTCGCCCACGGTCATCCGCATGATCCACCGGGAGGGGGCGGCGCGCGGGATCGCAGTGCTGGACGCGCCGGTGAGCGGCGGCGTCCAGGGGGCGGTGGCGGCCACCCTCTCGGTCATGGTCGGCGGTGATGCGGCTGTCTTTCAGCGGGTCAGGCCGCTGCTGGAAGTCATCGGGAAGCAGGTCTTCTACTGCGGCCCCATCGGCAGCGGCAGCGTGTGCAAGCTGTGCAACAACCTGGCCAGCGCCGGCAACGCGCTGGTCCTGGCCGAGGCGCTGACCCTGGGGGTCAAAGCAGGGGTAGCCCTGGAGGTGCTGGCCGCGGTGATCGGGGCCAGCACCGGCAGCTCCCGCCGCCTCACGGAGCGCTTCCCGCGCTATCTGTTCCGGGGAGACTTCCGGCCGGGGTTTGCGGCGGCCCTGGCGGCCAAGGACCTGCGGCTGGCCACGGAGTTGGGCCGGGAGCTGGGCGTGCCCATGGCCCTGGCCAACCTCATCGACCAGGCCCACGTGGAGGCCCTGGGACGCGGCTGGGGCCCGGAGGACGCCGACGCGCTGGTGCGGCTCCAGGAGGAGCGGGCCGGAGTGCAGTTGCGGCTGCCGGGCATCTGACGGGCTGAGGAGATCCACCCATGGAGGGTGGAGGCCTGTCCTGAGCCTGCGGTGTCCTGAGCCTGCGGTGTCCTGAGCTTGTCGAAGGGCTTGTCCCTCACCCCCTGCGGCGGTCGCCCAAGGCGACCGCCCTACATAGGTCTCATTTCCTTCGAAGGCCTGCTGAGCCGGCAGGAAACGCTCCGGTCCATCGCTGACAGCGCTACGGCGCGCTCTGCTCCGCCCGGAGCAGCCAGCTCCGGGTGCGGAAACGCACGTGGGCCAGGGTGAAGGGCTTGGTCAGGTAGTCGGTGGCGCCGGCGGCAAAGCCCTCGGCCATGTCCTGAGTGGTGGTCCTGGCGGTGATGAGCACCACCGGCACGTCCCGAATCTGTGGGTCGGCGGCTGCCCGCAGCCTGCGACACACCTCCAGGCCGCTCATGCCGGGGAGCATCCAGTCCAGGAGGATAAGGTCCGGGCGCTCCGAGATGGCTGCTTGCAGGGCGCCGTCGCCGTCGTAGGCCTTCAGCAGCCTGAACCCCTCCGGTTCCAGCGCCCTGGCCAGGAGCTCCACGATCTCCGGCTCATCATCCACCACCAGGATGGTCTTGCCCTCCGGAGCTTCGCGCGGCACGGCCAGGCCGCTACAGGCGCTCCGCCGGCGACCAGGGCCCGCCCCAGCTCGTAGATGCCGGTGCCGCAGTCCAACACCACCAGGGTGCCCGCGGTGGTTCCCACCTCGACGCATGGGGTGTTGCCGCCATAACGGAGGGTCTTGGGTCCGGGCCGGGCCAGCGACCCTCTGGTGCCCCAGAAGCGAACGTCCACGCAGCCTTCTCTGCCGCAGGATGGCGGGTGTTTACCTTACCACTATTGGCTGGGGAGGCTCAACTGCCGCCACGCCCTTTCTCCCCCCACCCAGGGAGAGTAGACTAAAGGACGATATGCAGCGCGAGGACTCCGGTCTCCTGACGCGGTTGGCGGCAGCGGGCGGCGACCCACTGGCGGCCTTCCATCCGGTCATCCAGCGCTGGTTCCGAGCGCACTTCCCGGCGCCTTCGCCACCCCAGGCCCAGGGCTGGCCCGCCATTCGCTCCGGTCAGGATACCCTCATAGCCGCGCCCACGGGCTCCGGCAAGACCCTGGCGGCCTTCCTCTGGAGCATCGACGCGCTGCTGCGCCAGGCCCTGGAGGGGAGGCTGGCTGACGAGACGCAGGTGGTGTACATCTCCCCTCTGAAGGCCCTGAGCAACGACGTGCAGAAGAACCTGGCGCAGCCCCTGGCTGAGATCGGCCAGGAACTGGAGCAGATGGGGCTGCCTACCCCCGAGATCCGGGTGCTGGTGCGCACGGGGGATACGACCTCCTCCCAGCGGCAGGCCATGGCCCGGCGGCCGCCCCACATCCTGGTGACCACCCCGGAGTCCCTCTACATCCTCCTGACCACAGAGAAAGGCCGGGCCATGCTCCGCACGGTGCGCACGGCCATCGTGGACGAGATCCACGCCGTCGCGGGCAGCAAGCGGGGCTCGCACCTGGCCCTGAGCCTGGAGCGCCTGGAGGCCCTGGCCGCGACGCGACCTCTCCGCATCGGCCTCTCGGCCACCCAGAAGCCCGTGGAGGAGGTGGCGCGGCTGCTGGTGGGCGCTGGTGGGCTGGACACTGGGGGTAGCCCCCGCTGTGCCGTCGTGGATCAGGGCTCCCGCCGGACGATGGACATGGCCCTGGAGCTGCCCGGCTCGCCCCTGGAGGCGGTGTGCTCACTGGAGACCTGGGACGAGGTCTACGACCGCCTGACCCAGCTCATCAGCCAGGAGCGGACCACCCTGGTCTTCGTGAACACCCGCCGGCTGGCAGAGCGGATCACCTTCCACCTGGCCAAGCGCGTGGGAGAGGAGAGTATCATGGCCCACCATGGCAGCCTCTCCCGAGAGCAGCGGCTGCGGGCGGAGCAGCGCCTCAAGATGGGTGAGTTAAGAGCCCTGGTGGCCACCGCCTCGCTGGAACTGGGCATCGATATCGGGAGCATAGACCTGGTCTGCCAGATCGGGTCGCCGCGCTCCATCTCCACCCTGCTCCAGCGCGCGGGGAGGTCCGGACACACGCTCACGGGGACGCCCCGGGCGCGCCTCTTTCCCCTCACCCGGGACGAGCTGGTGGAGTGCGCCGCGCTCCTCTCCCTGGCCAGGAAGGGCGAGCTGGACCGCCTCCTCATTCCCCAGCAGCCGCTGGACATCCTGGCCCAGCAGATGGTCGCCTGTGTGGCCGCGGAGGAGTGGGACGAGGAGGCGCTGTTCCAGCTCTGCCGCCGGGCCTACCCCTACCGTTCCTTGAGCCGGGGGGAGTACGAGCAGGTGTGGCGCTTGCTGGCCGAGGGGTTCTCCACCCGCACCGGCCGCGGCGGCGCGTACCTCCACTACGACGGCGTCAACCGGCGCTTCCGGGCGCGCCGGGGCGCACGCCTGGCGGCCGTCACCTCCGGCGGCGCCATCCCGGACAACGCCGACTACGACGTGATCCTGGAGCCGGAGAACACGCTGGTGGGCACCGTGAACGAGGACTTCGCGGTGGAGAGCATCCCAGGGAACATCTTTCAGCTCGGCTCATCCTCCTGGCGCATCCTCAAGGTGGAGCCGGGCAAGCTGCGGGTGGAGGACGCCCACGGGCAGCCTCCCACCATCCCCTTCTGGCTGGGAGAGGCCCCCGCCCGCACCGACGAAGTCTCAGCCGGAGTATCCCGGCTGCGCCGGGAGGTAGGCGAGCTGCTGCCGGACGCCCAGCGCGCGATCCGCTGGCTCATGCAGGATGCAGGGATCGACCTCGCCGCCGCGGAGCAGATCGTGGCCTACCTGGAAGCTGGCAAGGCAGCCCTGGGCGCGGTGCCCACCCAGGAGACCCTGGTGCTGGAGCGCTTCTTCGACGAGAGTGGCGGCATGCAACTGGTGATCCACGCGCCCTTCGGCAGCCGGGTCAACCGGGCCTGGGGGCTGGCGCTGCGCAAGCGCTTCTGCCGCACCTTCAACTTCGAGCTCCAGGCCGCGGCCACCGACGACGCCATCGTCCTCTCCCTGGGCATGCAGCACAGCTTCCCCCTGGAGGAGGTTTTCGACTACCTGCACCCCAACTCGGCCCGGGAGGTGCTGGTGCAGGCGCTGCTGGCGGCGCCCATGTTCACCACCCGCTGGCGCTGGGACGCTGGCCGCGCCCTGGCCATCCTCCGCCAGGTGGGGGGCCGGCGCATCCCGCCGCAGCTCCAACGCATGCGGGCGGAAGACCTCATGGCCGCGGTCTTCCCCGAGGCCCTGGCCTGTCTGGAGAACGTGGTGGGCGACGTGGAGATCCCCGACCACCCCTTGGTCAACGAGACCCTGAAGGACTGCCTGCATGAGGTGATGGACGTTGACCGGTTCCTTGAGGTGCTGCGGGCCATCCACCAGCGGCGCCTCACCCTGGTAGCCCGGGACGTCACGGAGCCTTCGCCCTTCGCCCACGAGATCCTCACGGCCCGTCCTTACGCCTTCCTGGACGACGCACCCCTGGAGGAACGGCGCACCCAGGCGGTGTATCTGCGCAGGGCGCTGCCGGCAGCGCCCGCGGCCGAGATGGGCCACCTGGACATGGAGGCCATCCAGCGGGTGCGGGAGCAGGCCTGGCCGGAGGTGGAGAGTCCCGACGAGCTCCACGACGCCCTCCTGGTCACGGGCTTCCTCACCGACCAGGAGGTGGCGCCGTGGCGCGGCCATCTGGACGCGCTGCTGGAGGCGGGCCGGGCCACCCGCCTGGAGGGGCGGCCAGAGCACGCCCTGTGGGCCGCCGCCGAGCGGCTCCCCCTGCTGCTGGCCCTGTTCCCGGAGGCCGTCGCACGCCCACGCGTCCAGGTCCCCGGGCGGGAGTTGGAGCACGCCTGGACCTCTGAGGAGGCGCTCCGAGAGCTGATCCGGGGCCGGCTGGAGGTCCTGGGACCGATGACCGCCGGCGCCCTGGTCGCCCCGCTGGGTCTGGGCGCGGCCAACGCGTTGCCGGCCCTGGCCGCGCTGGAGGGGCAGGGCTTCGCTCTGCGAGGCCACTTCACTGGCGATGCGGCGCTGGAGTGGTGCGACCGCCGGCTCCTGGCCCGCATCCACCGCTACACCCTGGACCGGCTGCGCCAGGAGATCGAGCCGGTCGCCGCCGCGGACTATCTCCGGTTCCTCTTCGTCTGGCAGCACCTGGCGCCGGAGCACCGGTTGGACGGCATCACCGGCCTGGTGGGTGTGCTGGAGCAACTGGAGGGATCCGAGCTGCCCATCTCGGCCTGGGACCAGCTCGTGCTGCCCGCCCGGCTCCTCCACTACACGCCAAGCTGGCTGGAGGAGCTGTGTCTCTCCGGCGAGCTGGTGTGGACCCGCCTGAACCCCTCCGGGGACGGCGGGAGCCGCAAGGCGGGCGCGACGCGCCACACGCCGGTGGCCCTGGTGTTTCGGGAGAACCTGCCGCTCTACCTGGGCGGCGGCTCCTCCCTGGCGGCCCAGGGCGCGCCCCTGGGCGGCGTGGCCCGCCAGGTCCTGGAGTGTCTGGAGCAACGGGGCGCCTGCTTCTCCCAGGAGATCGTGCGGTGGACCCGCCAGCTCTCCTCCGACGTGGAAGACGCTCTGCGAGAGCTGGCCGCCTGGGGCCTGGTGACCTGCGACGGCTTCGCCGGCCTCCTCTCCCTCACCTCACCGGTGCGACGGCAGGTCCTGCGGCGCGGCCGGCAGCCCGCAACCTCTCGCCTGGGGCTGCGCACGCCCGCAGGCCGCTGGTCCCTCCTGGAGCCGCCCGAGGCCGGCCAGACCGACCCCGACAGCCGGGCCGAGCATCTGGCCCGCCAGCTCCTGCGGCGGTACGGCGTGGTCTTCCACCGGCTGCTGCAGCGAGAGGCCAGCCCACCGCCCTGGCGGGACCTGGTGCGGGTCTACCGCCGCCTGGAGGCCCGGGGCGAGATCCGGGGTGGCCGCTTTGTGGCGGGGTTCACCGGGGAGCAGTACGCCTTGCCGGAGGCCGTCCAGCAGCTCCGGGCAGTGCGCCGCCAGAAGCCCGACGGCTCTTTCATGACCATCAACGGGGCCGATCCCTTGAACCTGGTGGGCATCGTGGCGCCCGGCGCCCGGGTACCCGCCCTCACCACCAACCAGATCGTCTTCCGGGACGGCGTGCCCTACGCCGTGAAGACCGGCCGTCAGATCAGCTACCTGCGCCCACCGGAAGAGGTGCGAGGCTTCGCGGCGACGCCCTAGTACTTGGTTGCGTAAGTTCGTGTGCACTGGGTCCGTCCCAACCCCGCTCACCCTAAGCTTGTCGAAGGGAGAGCCGCTCGTGGTTCCCTTCGGCCCGGCTCAGGGTAAACT
>JACPQN010000117.1 GCA_016190485.1 Chloroflexota bacterium | reverse complement strand
GTCTATGCCCAGCAGGGCGCCATCGATTGGGCCTTGGCCGCCCCGCTGGCGGCCGGCAGCCTGGTGGGGGTGGTCTTGGGCGCCAGGCTCATGCTGCGGATGAGGGCGCTCCACCTGCGCCGGGTCTTCGGAGTCCTTCTCATTCTCGTAGCGCTGCGCATGTTCGCGAGCTGAGGACTGCTGCTGCATGGAACTGGGACTGGGAGTGCTGCTGGGCCTGGTGGCCGGCCTCGTGGGAGGCGTCATGGGCATTGGGGGAGGCATGATCCTGGTGCCGGCCCTGGTGCTCCTGGCCGGGCTGGAACAGCACGCGGCTCAGGGCGTCTCTCTGGCGGTGGTAGCGGCCACATCCCTGGTGGGGGCCATCGCGCACTATCGCCAGGGCACGGTGCGGCCGGCCACGGTGGTCTGGGTCGCTCCCGGGGCGGTGCTCTTTGGGTTTCTGGGCGCGCAGCTCGCCGGGTGGCTGGATGCCGGCACTCTCCGCCACATCTTTGCCGGTGTGGTCTTCACCATGAGCCTGCTCATGGTCCTCGGCCAGGGCAGCGAGTAGGGCGACTCAGCCGTTTCATGCCAGGTTGGCTGCCGCGAAACCCGTTCACGGCGGGTCTGCCACGATGGGTTGCCTTCGGAGATTTCTGTTCGATAGCCCCTAATGACAGGCAACGCCAACGGCTGTGCTAGAATTGACGTAGATACCGCCCGTAGACACTGGCGTATCTGTTCCCAGATAGAAACGAGCGTCGTATGCCAAAAGAACACGTCACCTACCAAGACCGCATTGTGATTGATCCGACCATCGTGGTCGGTAAACCAGTCGTCAAGGGGACCAGGATCCCAGTAGTGCTGGTACTTGCCAAACTTGCCCGCAAGCCAGACTTTAAGGAACTCTTTGCCGACTATCCTCGCCTGACCATCGAAGACGTCCAGGCCTGTCTGGAGTATGCGAAGACGCTGGTGGAAAAGGAGAAGAAGGCCAGGCCCACACCGCCATCTGCGGCGCGCCGGCCTTCATGAGATTTCTTCTTGACGAGAGTGCAGAGTTCCGGATTGCCGCTCTGCTGAGAGAGGCTGGGCACGATGTCACCGCCAGCGCCAGAGACTACCCTCAAGCTCTGGCAGACCATGAGGTGCTGGCCATCGCTCAGCGTGAAGGGCGGATTCTGATCACCAATGACAGCGACTTTGGCGAGCTGATCTTCCGTCAGAACCTCCCTCATGCGGGTGTCATCCTCCTTCGCCTCGGTCCCGGGGCAACTGCTGAAGACAAGACAGCCCGGCTGCAGCATCTCCTCACGACTCACCAGGACCATCTGGAGCAGTTCATTGTCGTCACTCAGTCCAGGGTAAGGGTGCGTCTCAGCGCCGCTCCTTCCTAACACGCGAGTTTCCCACGCCCGCTGTCGTTGACCCCCCGAAGGGCGCGTGCTATCATGCCGCTGAAGGACGGGCAGCTCTATTGTCTCGCCATGCGGCACTGACGCTACTAACCGGAGGCCTTACCGGACTCTTCAGCGGCTTCACTGGAGTCGGTGGCGGCGCCATCCTGGTGAGCATGATGGTTTCCTTCCTGGGCATGACCCAGCACCGGGCCCAGGGTACGTCGCTGGCCGTCATCATCTCCCTGGCGTTCTTCGGCGCCATCACCTACTCGCTCCAGGGCTACCACGAGCTCTCCCTCAGCCTGACCCTGGCCTTCGGCAGCATCTTCGGCGTGGTGGCCGGCGCGCGCATCATGTCGGGCCTGCCTGCGGCCCAGCTCCGGCGGGCCTTCGGTATCTTCCTCTTCTTCATCTCCCTGCAGATGCTGGCGCGAGGGGTGGTGCAGGTCAGTGGCCCGCCCGTTGATCCCTCGCTGGTAGGGCTGCCCCTGTGGCTGACCCTGGGGGTGGTCTCCGGCATGCTCGCGGGCTTCCTGGGCATCGGCGGAGCCATGATCATCATCCCGGTCATGGTGCTGGTGGCGGGCTACGAGCAGCACATGGCTCAGGGGGTCTCCCTGGCGGTGATCACCATCACCTCCCTGGTGGGCGCCTACACCCACTACAAGCTGGGCAACGTGGACGTGGGCGCCGCGGTCCTCATGGCGCCCAGCTCCGTGGTCATGGTGGTGGTTGCCAGCGCCCTGGCCGGCCAGTTGGACTCCTTCTGGCTCACCAAGATCTTCGGGCTGGCCATGCTGTGGTTCGGCTACCAGTTCACCTTTCGCAAAGGGCGACAGCCCGCCGCCGCTCCCCCGCCGGCGCAGGTGGCGCCGCAACCCGGACAGACCGGATAGCACTGCAAGGAGGTACGCCCTGTCAGAGCTGAGTGATCTCTGTGGCAGCATGGTCACCTGTCAGGAATGTGGTCTCGCCCGGGGCCGCAGCCAGGTAGTGCCGGGCGAAGGCCCCGAAGACGCCGAGATCATGTTCATCGGTGAAGGGCCGGGGATGCACGAAGACCGCCAGGGACGCCCTTTCGTCGGCCCGGCGGGGCAGCTCCTGGAAGAGCTGCTGGCCCTCATGGGCCTGCGGCGGGACCAGGTCTACATCTGCAACGTCATCAAGTGCCGGCCGCCCAACAACCGGGACCCCCTGCCCAACGAGATCGCCGCATGCCGGCACTGGCTGGATGACCAGATCCGGCTCCTCCGTCCCAAGATTATCGTGACCCTGGGGCGCTACTCCATGGCCCGCTGGTTCCCCGGCCAGAGCATCAGCAAGGTTCACGGGCGGCCCATCCAGCGGGATGGCGCCTACGTCTTCCCGATGTACCATCCTGCCGCCGCGCTGCACCAGCAGAGCCTGCGGGCCGCCCTGGAGGAGGACGCCCGCAAGCTGCCCGGGCTGCTGGCCCAGGTGCAGCGTGCCCACAGCGAAACGCTGGTGGCGGCCGAAGAGCGCCCCACGCAACTGAGTCTGTTCTAGCGCCTATGCCACAGCCAAAGCTCCGCATCATCCCCCTGGGTGGCCTGGGGGAAATCGGCAAGAACATGCTGGCCATCGAGTGCGGCGACGACATGGTCGTGGTTGATTGTGGCCTGATGTTCCCTGAGGAAGAGATGCTGGGCGTGGACCTGGTGGTGCCCGACATCTCCTACCTCCAAGAGCACCGCCGCAAGCTCAGGGGCATCTTTATCACCCATGGCCACGAAGACCACATCGGTGCGCTGCCCTACCTCCTGCCCCAACTCAAGACGCCGGTCTACTCCACCCGCCTCACCCAGGGCCTCATCTCTGTCCGCCTCAAGGAGCACCACGCCCTGGATGAAGCGGAGCTACGACTGGTGGAGCCGGGCCGGGAGGTATCGGTGGGCGCCATGCGGGCGGAGTTCTTCCGGGTGGCCCACTCCATCCCCGACGCCGTGGGGATGGCCTTCCACACGCCGGGCGGCACCGTGGTGCACACCGGCGACTTCAAGTTCGACCACACCCCCGTGGACGGACGGCCCACGGACCTGGCCAAGCTGGCCCAGCTCGGCTCCGAGGGGGTGACGCTGCTCCTCTCCGACTCCACCTACGCCGAGACGCCGGGCTACACCCCGTCGGAGCGCGTGGTGGGCGATACCCTCTACCGCATCATGGCCGAGGCCCAGGGCCGGGTCATCGTGGCCTGTTTCGCCTCCCTCATCTCCCGCATCCAGCAGGTCATCGACGCCGCCATCGCCTGCAACCGCAAGGTGCTGGTGGTGGGCCGCAGCATGCAGGATAACGTGAGCATGGCCACGGAGCTGGGGTATCTCTACGCGCCGGGCAACGTGCTGATTACTCCCGACGAGCTGCGGCGGCTGCCACCGGAGCATATCGCGGTGGTGGCCACGGGCAGCCAGGGGGAGCCTACCTCCGCGTTGGCCCGCATGGCCAACAAGGACCACCGCCTGGTGCGCATCCAGCCCGGCGACACCGTGGTGCTCTCTGCCACACCCATCCCCGGCAACGAAGAGCTGGTATCTCGCACCGTCAACAACCTCTACCGCCAGGGCGCCCGGGTGCTGTACAGCGCCATCGCGCCGGTGCACGTCCACGGCCACGGCGCCCAGGAGGAGCTGAAGCTGATGCTCAGCCTGGTGCGTCCCCAGTACTTCGTCCCCATCCACGGCGAGTACCGCCACCTGGTGCACCACAGAGAGCTCTCGAGAGCCGTGGGCGTGGAGGAGCGTAACGCCTTTATCCTGGTAGACGGCGAGGTGCTGGAAATAGCCGAGGGCGGCGGCCGTATCGTCACCAAGGTGCCCGCAGACTACGTCTACGTGGACGGCCTGGGAGACATAGGTCACGAGGTGCTGCGGGACCGCAAGCACCTCTCCCAAGACGGCATGCTGACGGTGGTGCTGGTGGTGGACCGGGAGACGGCGCAACTGGTGAGCCGCCCCGAGATCGTCCAGCGGGGCTTCATCGAGCCGGGGGAGTCCGAGGCGCTGCTGGAGCAGGCCAAGGACCTGGTGGAGCAGACGCTCCGGGGCAAGGCTATCGCCCAGGCTGAGTGGTCGGTGCTCACCGCCACCGTGAAGGAGGCAGTGGGGAAGTTCCTCTATGACCAGACCAAGCGCAGGCCCCTGATCCTTCCGGTGCCCATCGAGGTGTAGCGGAGGAAAAGCATTCTCCTCCCTTCCGGAGACCAAACCTACCCCCACCTACCCTCCCCCTGAAAGGGGGAGGAATAATGGTTCTCCCTCCCTGGCAGGGAGGGGCTAGGGGAGGGTGAGAGCATTCCAGGACAACAGCTCACCCCTACCTAACCTCTCCCTGAAAGGGGGAGGAACAAGCAGTTCTCCACCGCCTAGGCCGCCTGCGCATCCTGGCGTGGTAGCCGGGAGAGTAGGCCTCCATGGCTGGCAGCGTGGCTCCCGTCCCCGCGCTGGGCGCCCTCCAGGTACTCCATCATCCGCTGGCTGGGTGGCGCGCCCAGGTTAGGAAAGCCTTCCAGCACCCGCACGGTGTTGTAGTGCTCCAACCACCGGTCCAGGTCTTCTTGCAGCCCATCCAGCGAGGTGTAAAAGGTCTGTCTGAGCGCCTGCTGGAAGAACTCGCTCAACACCGTGCGGTAGAAGCGGGCGATGAAGCCGTTGGCCCCGGGTAACTGCGCCTGGGGTGTCCGCTGCGCCACGCCCACCAAGCTCAGGTAAAGGCGGTAGGGCAGCGCCTCGTGACCCCAGAACTCCGGGCCGCTGCTGCTGAGCACCGCCTTGACCGGCAGCCCCCGCTCGTGGAAGAAGGGCAGCGCCCCGTTGTGGAGCACCGCCACCGCCGCCTCCGTCTGCTTGGAGGGATGCAAAAACGCGAAGGCATAGCTGGAATAGGTATCCACCACCGCGTGCACGTACACTTGCCCAGTCCCGGCAGGATGCCCACCAGAAAAGTATCCTGGTTCAGCAACTCACCGGGCCGCTCACTCCTGATGTGGCGCTCCCGGAAGGCGGGGTTCTGCTGCACCACGAAAGCTACCTGCTCCTCCATCAGTTGGATCATCCGGTCTGCCGCCTGCCGCTCCAGCCGCAGCCAGCGGCCCTGGCGGCTGTCCAGTCCGTAGCGGCGCAAGATGAGCTGCACGGTGGGGGCCTTGACGGGCGTGCCCTCGCCTTTGAGCAGGCCAACGAGCCGGGGAACGCCCCAGGTGGGATGGGCCAGGCACAACGCCACCACGCGCTCCATCAGCTCCTCCGGCACCGCCTGCCGGCCATGGTAGAGAATCTGCGGGCTTACCATGGAAGCCATGTCCAACACCTGAAAATGGTGCTGGTAGGTATAGCGCAGGGATCCCACGGCGCCCTGCTGCCGGTAGGCAGCGGCCATGTCGGCCAGGAACAGGGTCAGCTCTTGCAGGTTCATACGCCGGCCCAGAAGCTGGGCCGCGGGGCTGGGAGGCGCGCTCTGGCCGGACGGCTGCTCGCCGGTGGAGCTAGCCTGGCCCTGTTGCATGTACTCGGATTCCTTCTCCATGGCGGTGAGGCAGACGAAGCAGTAGACGGGTTCCCCGTGGAACTCCGCCCACATGAACTTCTTGCACCGCGAGCACAGGAAGCTCTGCCAAAGGGGCTTGTCGGAGCGGCGCAGGTCTCGGTCTTCAGCCATGGTGGTTCTCCCGAACATGCATGGTAGTCACTGCTGCAACTCGGTTCCTGATCCAACGTACCCCGGCGCCTACTTGCGGTAGGCAGGGTCGCACACGCAGGCCGATGCCAAAGGGGACACCGACACATCGTCGTACGCGAGGGGTCTCCCATTAGATAATCGTCCTTCGCTGGCCGCTTTTCTGGTGCGGTCGGTCAATTTTCGGGTGAAAACTACCCTAATTTTCTTGTCGCGTCGCCTCCCCAGCGTTCAAGATCCCACTCCCCCGGACACCCCCTGGCTGGGGCTTCCTCACCCGCATGCTGACGGAGCGCGCCAAGCTGGTCTTCCTGTGCTACCATTGGGGAACACCTGAAAACAGAGTGACCACTGCGTGCTGGCAGATGACATCATTCAACCGCTCAGCTTCTGACCCTCCAGGGCCCGCGTCCGCGGGCGGCACCGGGCACCCCGACCTGGAGTGGCGGGAGACGGTCAAGGGCGTGAAGCCCGGCGACCGCTTCGTCCGCATCGCGACCCACCGCGGCTTCCGGCGGGTCCGCCCCGGCTACCTGGTGACCCGCCCCGGCACTGGGGAGCCCACCACTCGTCTGGGCAGGGTCTTTCAGGCCCTCAAGCGCGCGCTCATCGGCAGCCCCATCGCCACGGAGCGGGAGATCCACGAGCGCCTGAGCAAGACCAAGGCCCTGGCCGTCTTTTCCTCCGACTGCCTCTCCTCCGTGGCCTACGCCATCGAGGAGATTATGCGGGTGCTGCTGCTGGGAGGCGTGGCGCTCCTCTCCCTCACCTTCCCCATAGCCCTGATGATCGCTCTGCTGCTGACCATCGTCATCACCTCCTACCGCCAGACCATCGCGGCCTACCCCAGGGGCGGTGGCAGCTACATCGTGGCCAGCGACAACCTGGGCACCCTGCCCGGTCTCACCGCCGCCGCGTCGCTGCTGGTGGGATACGTCCTGACGGTATCCGTGTCGATCGCGGCGGGCACTGCGGCTACCGTATCGCTCGTGCCCGAGCTGCTGCCCTTCTCGGTCCCGCTCTCCATCGGCGCCGTGGCGCTGGTGACCCTGGCAAACCTGCGGGGGCTCCGAGAGTCCGGCAATATCTTCGCCGCGCCTACCTACCTGTTCATCGTGATGGTCCTCGGTCTTATCGCCTTCGGCCTGTGGCGTCTGGCTGCCGGCGATCTGGCCTACTCACCTCCGGAGTCTACCCTGGAGCCGGGCGCCCAGGCGCTGAGCCTCTTCCTGCTGCTCTCCGCCTTCTCCCAGGGGTCGACGCTGCTCACCGGGACCGAGGCCATCTCCGACGGGGTGCCCGCCTTCAAGCCGCCGGAGGCCCGCAACGCGCGCATCACCCTCACCGTCATGGGTGTCCTGGTGGGCACGATGTTCCTGGGCATCTCCTTCCTGGCCGCCAACCTGGGGGTGCTCCCTTCGGAGCATGAGACCGTGGTGTCACAGCTTGGCCGGGCGGTCTTCGGCGTCGGTCCCCTCTGGGTGGTGTTGCAGATCGCCACCACCCTGATCCTCATCCTCGCGGCCAACACCGCCTTCGCCGACTTTCCCCGCCTGGGCTCCTTCCTGGCCCGGGACGGCTTTCTGCCCCGAGCCTTCCAGTTCCGGGGCGACCGCCTGGCCTTCACCGCCGGCATCGTCTCCCTGGCGATGCTGGCCTCCCTCCTGCTGGTGGTCTTCCAGGGCAGTGTGGAGAAGCTGATCCCCCTCTACGCAGTGGGTGTCTTCACCAGCTTCACCTTCTCCCAGGCGGGCATGGTGGTGCGGCACCGGCGGGATGGTCGGCCAGGCTGGCAGCGCACGGCTATGGTCAACGCAGTGGGATCAGCCACTACGGGAGCCGTCACCCTCATCATCGCCACCACCCGCTTCCTCCAGGGCGCGTGGCTGGTGGTGGTGCTGCTGCCCTTGATCATCAGCTTCTTCCGGGCCATCAACTCCCACTACCAAAGTCTGGCCCGGGCCCGCCAGGCGGAGACTCCCCTCTCTGAGGAGGAGATCGTGATCCGCGCCGTCGTGCCCGTGGCCGACCTGGGTGTGGAGGCGCGTCAGGCCCTGGCCTACGCCCGCTCCATCGCACCCGACGACGACCACGTGGTGGTGGTGCATGTGGTGGACGAACCGGCCGCCGCAGAGCGCTTTCAGCAGCAGTGGGCTGAGTGGGGTGTGAACGCCGACCTGGTGATCATCGAGACGCCCTACCGCTCCCTGCTGGGGCCGCTCCTCTCTTACCTGGACGGCCTGCGGGAGACCCACCCCCGGGACACCATCACCGTGGTGCTGCCGGAGTTCGTGCCCTCTCACTGGTGGGAGCACCTGCTCCACAACCAGACGGCGCTGCGCCTCAAGGCCGCGCTGCTCTTCCACCCCGGCATCGTGGTGGCCAGCGTGCCCTACCACCTGGCCCGGGAGGCGGGATAGCGCGCGGCCATTCCCACGTGGGTGCAGGAAGCGGCGCTAGGTATCTCCAGGATGTGGCCAGTTCCATGATAGGCTCCTCGTGTCGGTGTCGGTAGCCATCTGCGAAAGCCCTTCGCCGGTGTGCCGCAGAGGGCGGGACATGGTTCGCAAGTCAACGTGAAATGCTGTGCCTCCGTCGGGGGCTTGCTCACACTTGGCTATCGTTGCACGGTGACCTCCAAGCCATATGTCTGGGCGCCCTGCCAGCTCAACCACGTCTCACCTTCCTTCACCACGTCCAGAACCAGGCGATAACGACCAGGCCGGTCCGGGGCAAGCATCCGTGCCATCACTGAGGCCGACCCGAGGCTGAAGACCTCGAATGGCAACGACGTGCGTCGTCCATCTCTGATGAACTCACTGCCTTCCAGCGTTTGCCAGTGGTACGAGAGGTGGACAGGCCTATCACCTCGGTGTGGCCATGGTTGCGTCCCCAAGTTCGTGACGGTCACAGGCATGGAGGCTTCGGTGTTGACTCGGACGGATGGTAGTGTGCCCATAGGAAGCCATTGGACCTGCCAGGGGACCGTGGAGGTCAGGCGCTGCCACCTCGGACCGTCGAGGCTGATAGCCCAGCGAATCCACTCCACAGCATCCGTGTGACGGAGAGGCGCCCCATGGGCATCGCTTGTTCCCGCGGACCAGTTCTCTGGCAGAGAGCGGAACCAGTAGCCAGGTATCACCGCTACAGAAGACGGAACTATCGAGTCGTCTGAGCTGCCAATCATAACCACGTCTCGTTTAGTTGCACCTTGCGAGACTTTCCCCAACACTTCCCGGTCTTGTAGGTCGTCCCCTGCATCGCCTCCGCCAAGGACTTCTTGCCCCCAGTCCCGAAGGCCAAAGGCCCCACCTAACGGACTATCAATGGTTACAATACTGTGGACGCTGTCCAGAGTGGGCGTGTCCTGCTCGGTACCCGCCCAGTAAAGGGCAACGACGCCCCCCAGACTGTGGGCTACGATATCAAAGACGACCTCTGGAAACTCAGAGCGCCACTGCTTGATCTGCTGAGAAAGCAGTCCTGCAGACTTCTCGATATGCTGCCGAGTATCGGACTCACAGAAGATAGCTGCTCCGCTGTAGCTGTAGGCAAGGAAATCCCCTTTAGCCCTCAATCCAGCCAGTACCGGCTCCGTCTTGTAGAGCGGGAACCCGGCGCGGCTTATGTTGGTCAACTGGCTCCGAATCGTGCCAAAGGTTTTCTCCATGTCCTCTAGAGCAGTGTCCCATCGGTCGCACTGTTCTCGCCCGAACATGATACCCCGGACAAAGATTACTTTTCTGGACCTGCCTGAGGTCACCTTTACTAAGAAGCTTATTCCCACCTGATTGAACCAGGTAAGACCCTCTGTAAGGGCTTCCAGATGCTCGGTGTAAGTCCCAGGTGTACTGGGCGCGGTTATCGTGGAGACGAAGGTACCAACCTGTTCGGGAGCCACGGTTGACTCCTGCAGGGCGGCAGGGCGACTGCAGGCAATCCAGCGTCCTCTGGTGCAGAACACGCTTTGTCGGTCTAAAGGCTGAACGGTCCCCAGTCGCACCGGGTTCCGTCCAGAGTTCTGCCATGTAGCAGTGCCCACGTTTCGCAGCCGGACTCGCATCGTAGCTTGCGTTCCCGCTGCCATCTCCATGGGAGGAAACTCGGCGCTCACCAACTCCGCGCGGTAGGTTGTTGCCACCTCAGCAAGGACGCTTACGTCGTCGAAATAGAAAGACGTGATGCTGGTGCTGTTGGTGATTACCTCAAAGCAAATCTGAATCCGGCGGTTAGAGAACTGAGTTAAGTCCACTTGCGCTGACTGCCATGCGTTTCTGGCATTCAGGTTCGAGAGTGTCACAGGAGTCTGGAGAATGGGCGTCCCTGTCTCATGGCGCACGCGAACGTAAGTGAAGTCCCGAGCCGCCACCGTACCTTCCTGCGTTAACACCAGCCACCAGAAAGAAAAGCTGACCCTGGAGCTTCCTGAGGGAATGGTGAAAGTCTGACAAAGTCCCTCCGCCACGCTGTCCAGTCCCCCAAGCCAGGCAGCCCGCGCGCCAGAACGGACGACGTTGGTGGTATACAGGATATCTCGATTAGGCTGGTTGGTGATGAATCCCCAGCCGGGAGCGCTCAGCCTACCGGTAACCTGCTCCAAACCACCGTTGACAATGAGCTGCGTGGCCGCCTGTAGGTTGCGCGCCTCAAGTACAGTAGCGTTAACCACCCCTGTCCTTGTCTGGCTATCAACTCTCCCAGGTGTGCCAAGGAGGGCGAAAACTGCAAAGAGTAAGGGGAACAGTCTGCGTGGCCTCATTGCACGTTACCTCCGATTCAGCCAGAGAAAGGCCTCCTCGTGATGCTCAGGGGTTCATGCGGCCGCCTCCTTCTTGGCTGTGCGTAGGCGCCCGGGTCATTGCCCCATGGTGGTCGTGGGGGGGCAGTGAGAGCGGGGGGCCGAACAAATGCTATAACCCAAAAGAACGCTATGGTAAAAGTGTTT
>JACPQN010000116.1 GCA_016190485.1 Chloroflexota bacterium | reverse complement strand
GGGTAGGGACAAGGATGGTAACGGTTTCTTAATGGAGGTAAAGTGGACACACACTGGAAAAAGTTTAAAACCCTAGGGCCGGCGCTGGACCGGGCGGCACGCGGCATCGCGATCGCCGGCCTGCTGGCGTTGACCTTCGGGCCGCTGCCCTTGCAGCAGCAGCCCGGCAGCACCCAGGCCGCCTCCCTGGAGTGGGAGGACATGCGCCCGGCCTACACCGACGCCAACACGTCGGCCACGGCCGCCGCAGGCTTCACCTACCTGGCGCCCTCGGGCACGGTGACCCACGTGATGGCGGTGGCCCCCAACGGCGACATCTTCGCCGGTGGCTGCAACGGCGCCACGACAGCGGCGTGCACAGGCGCGAGGGTCTACAAGTCCACGGATAAGGGCCTGAGCTGGCGCCAGAGCGCCGCCCTGGGCGGGGCCGCGAGTAACATCGTGGGCCTGGCCATCTCGCCCAAGTATCCCTCGGACAACGTGGTCATCGCCGCCTTCAGCGACGGCCTCGGCGGCACCGCCCTTAGTGACGGCGTCTCCGTCTCCACCGATGGCGGCGTCACCTTCACCGCCGCCGGCGTGACCGAGGCGAACATCCTGACCGCGATCGGCGCAGCTACGGTCATTGCCGACTACGCGATCACTAGCGTCGCGGTCTCCTCGGACTTTGAGCGCAGCAGCAACTCCGGCGAGTACGCCATCGGGCTGGAGCGCATCGCGGCCCCCGCGGCCGGCGTCAGCAGCACCAGCGTCATCCGCCGCACCAAGCCGGCGGACGCCTCGGCCGCGGCCAACACCATTGCGATCACCCAGGACGCGACCGTCGGCACCTGCTTCGGCGCAGCCGCGGTCAACGGATTTGCAGCGAGCACCCTGGCCCTGAAGTACTCGCCCAAGTTCGCCACCGACGGCGTGCTTGCCCGGCTCCTGGTCTCAGGCGCTGGTTCTGGCGCACCAGGAACGTGGGCACAGCGTAAGAACACCGCCACCTTCCCGTGCATGTCTGTCGCCTCTGACCAGGTGAACGCGGGCTTCGCCACCGCGGGCGGCATCGGCATCGCCGCCGACTACCTCGACACCGGCGCGGGTGGCACCTACTTCGTGTCCATCGCCGGCGCTGCCGCCGCCAACGACGTCTACAAGCGGGTCGGTGGCGCCTGGACGGCCCAGTTGGCCAACGGCGCGGCCACCAACATCAACTTCACCGGCATGGACTTCATGGGCAACCTCCAGGACGGCACCCTGGCGGCCTCCGAGGGCGCGGGCGGCACCCGGGTCTTCAGGACCACCAACGCCGGCTCCTCCTGGAGCAGCAAGAGCTACGGCGGCGATAACAAGGAGATGGACATCACCGCCGGCACCACCAAGATCGCCATCAACCCCATGGCCAACGGCGAGTTCTACGTGGGCTCGGCCGGCGCAGCCGTGGCGGGCACCACCGCGGCCGGCGGCGTGCACCGCAGCCTCAACCGCGGCAGCTCCTGGACCGACACCGGCCTGGTCAACCTGACCACCACCGCCGCCACCCTGGTGAGCGACCTGCCCGAGCAGGGCAGCGGCAACACCTGGTTCCTGCGCCAGGGCGGCGCGGTGTGGAAAACCACCAACTTCGGCGCCTCCGCGGCCTGGCAGCGGGTGGAGCGCATTGACGGCGTCTCCGGCGTGGTGGTGCCGGGCGACTTCGCCACCAGCGGCGTGGCCTACCTGCGCCGGGGCGGCGTCACCACCTCGGGCGGCGTCAAGATCATGAAGTCCACCGACGGCGGCGTCAACTTCAAGGTCATTGACACCATCCCCGAAGGCGACAAGGGCCTCAGCACCATGAGCTGCGTCAGCGCCACGCGCTGCTGGGTCGGCACCACCGACGGCATCATCTGGGAGACCAACGACGGCGGCGGCTCCTGGGAGAAGTCGGCGACGGACCTGGGCCAGGACGTGGGCACCTTCCGCCGCTCCCCCAGCTTCAGCACCGACAACATCATCTGGATCTCCGCCAATAGCGATTCCAGCGCCCAGGAGAACTGGCGCTCCACCGACGCTGGCAAGACCTGGACCATGGTGGGGACCAGCTCCGGCGCCTGGGGCACGGGCATCGGCTGCCCGGCCACGGCCATCGCCGGCACCGCCACCACCACCACCGCCAGCGCGGCGGGCCTCGGCTCTCTGCGGCTGGTGGACGCCAAGCGGGCCATCTACCGGCCTGCCTGCGGCGCGCAGGAAGACGACCTCTACCGGTTTGAGGTGGACAAGAGCACCGCGTGGACTGCCCTGGGCTCCCCCACGGGCATCCGGCCCTTCGGCACCGCGCTCCACACCTCCGCGGCCGGCATCGGCGACGGCGTGCTGCTCCAATTCATGGACTACCAGACCGCGGCTAACACCGGCCCCCGGCTGCTGCGGACCTACCACCCCTTCACGGTGAACTCCGGCACCTGGGACACCCTGGTGACCGTGGGCGCGCCCGTCCTGCGGACCGGATCGGCCCTCAGCATCCTGTCGGCTGGCATCACCAACTACACCTCGGCTGAGGGCCGGACCTACCTGGTGGTCTCGGTGTCCACCGCGGGGGCCGGCTCTGTGGGCCGACTGGTGGCCTGGACCGATACCACGGCCTACCTGGGCCAGCCCAAGCTGGTCTCGCCGCTGAACAACAGCAACGTGCCCACCAACGTGGGTGACAACGGCGTGCCCGCGACCCTGACGTGGACGAACATCGACCGGGCGCAGTGCTGGGCGCTCCAGATCTCCCTGGATGCCGAGTTCCAGCAGAAGCTGGTGGACGGCTCCAGTGTCGCGACCTTCGCCACCTGCGGTAGCGGCGCCGGCACCATCAACGGCACCACCCGCAACCCCAGCATCGTGGTGTCGCGGGATGCGACCTCGGCCACCAACGCCCAGTCCTCCCTGGTGCAGGGCAACACCTACCACTGGCGGGTGCGGGCCCAGTTCGTCGGCCCCTCCACCACGGACAACCTGCTCCAGCCCGGGCCGTGGTCCGGCGCCTACAAGTTCTCGGTAGCCAGCCAGGGCGCGCCCACCTCGCCTGCGCCTTCGCTGCCGCTGGATGGTTCCCAGCTCCCCGGCCTGGCCACACAGTTGAGCTGGAACAATCCCGCCGGCACCACCCAGGTGCAGGTCCAGGTGACGCCGTTGAACGGTGATGGCCCTGCCATCAACCTGATCTTCGGCAGCTCCCTGAACAGCTACGACGTTCCGCCGCCGGTCTTCGGCACCGGCCCCTACGTGGTCCTGCCCGGCGCCTCCTACACCTGGCGCGTCCGCACCACCAACGCTTCGACCAGCGTGGGTGAGGCCGATGCGAGCTGGGGTCCGTGGTCTACGCCGCGCAGCTTCACCACGGCCCTGCCCAACGCCGGCACCATCCAGCAGCTAGCCCCCATCAACGGCGAGTCCGTGAGCACGGGCACCCCGACCTTGCAGTGGAAGGACGCCAACGCGGCCATGTTCTACTACGAGGTCCAGCTCAGCTCCGACAAGGACTTCGGCGTGGGCGCTGGCGGCCCCATCGCTCCGGTGATCTACGAGCTGCGGCACGGTGGCACCACCACCCCGCCCAACAGCTACACAGTGCCCAGCACCGCCACCCTGGCCAAGGGGACCTACTACTGGCGGCTCCGCCAGCGAGTCCAGGCCACTGCTAAGGGAACGGCTGAGACGGGCATCGCGTGGTCGCCGGCCCAGATGTTCGTGGTGCGGTAGCACTGCGGCTCTCGCTAGAGGCCCAGGCCTCTAGCAGCAGACAGCACCTAGACGGCCCCCGCTCGCTGAAGCGAGTGGGGGCCGAACTTTTGCCACCAGCCCTCCCCCTCCCTGGCAGGGAGGAGTTAGGGGAGGAAAAAGATACCCTCCCCCTTGAGGGAGAGGGTAGGGTGAGGATGGGAGCTGAAGTAAGGGGCGACGCGCTCACCCCCTCCTAACCTCCCCCTGGCAGGGGGAGGAATAAGATACCCTCTCCCTTAGAGAGAGGAAGAAGGGTTTCCCCTCCCTGGCAGGGAGGGGCTAGTGTGGTGCCCTAGAAGAACGCCTCAGATGTCGTTGCGAGGAGCCGGAGGCGACGAAGCAATCTGGGCGGGGGCATGGCCGGCTTCCCACCCCCAGATTGCCACGCCCTCCTTCGTCGGGCTCGCAACGACAGTCCGGCCAGGCTTTG
>JACPQN010000114.1 GCA_016190485.1 Chloroflexota bacterium | reverse complement strand
GCTCAGGACAGGTCTAGCTCCCTCCCACCAGGGGAGGGAGGAAATGTCCCCTCTCCCTTGATGCCTGTCCTGAGCGAAGTCGAAGGGGGAGAGGGCTAGGGAGAGGGTGAGCCCGGCCACACTGCGGATGTCGGCTATCTTATCAATGACCATCAGCCTGCAGCATAGCCGCTCAGGATGCCCCCCTCCTGTATACTGGTAGGGTAGCCGTCATTGAGTAGCCGGGCCAACGCACTCGGGAGTCCCTGTGCCAGAGAACCTCCGCCACCTCATCCAGCAGCGGCTGTCGTCTCATGGCCTCGCGCTGCTCCGGCAGGCCACCGAGGTGGCAGCAGGGCTCCGCTACCCCCTGGTCCTGGTAGGGGGAACAGTGCGAGACCTGCTGCTGAATACGCCTACCCTGGACCTGGACCTGGCTGTTGAGGGCGACGGCCTGAATATGGCCGGCGCGCTGGCTGCCTCCCTGGGAGGCCGCGTGTCGGCCCGCTCCCAGTTTGGCACGGCGCGCGTCCGCGCCGGGGACTACACCATAGACGTGGCCACCGCCCGCCGGGAGCGCTACCCTGAGCCCGGCGCGCTCCCAGTGGTAACGCCCGGCCCCTTGGAGGAGGACCTCGCCCGTCGGGACTTCACTATTAACGCCATGGCCATAGACCTCTCTCCCGACCGCTGGGGCGAGCTGGTGGACCTCTACGGAGGGCGGGCCGACCTGGACGCCCGACGGCTGCGGGTGCTCCACCATGACAGCTTTCGTGACGACCCAACCCGCATGGTGCGGGCGCTCCGCTATGCCTGCCGCCTGGGCTTCCGCCTGGAGGCTCAGACGGAGTTCTTGCTGCGGCGCGACGCGCCCTATCTGGGGCGGATCAGTGGCGCCCGGCGGGGCAAAGAGCTCCTGCGACTGCTGGAAGAGCCCCAGCCAGAGGGCGCCCTTCTCCTGGGGCAAAGCCTGGAGCTGCTGCCCCAGCTCCATCACACCCTCCACACCGACCGGTGGACGGCGGAGACCATGGCCCTGGCACGCCAGGATCCCCCTGCGCGGGCGCAGCTTCCGACGGTGTGCCTGTGCGTCCTCCTGTTCCGGGTACCGGCCGCCCACCGGCAGGAGAGCATTGCCGACCTGCAGCTCCCGGCAGCCAGAGCCAGAACACTGCGAGACCTCGCCACTATCCAGGAGCGCCTGCCAGAGATGGAGGAGCCAGCGCTGCTGCCCAGCCAGGCTGTCGCGCTGCTGGACGGTCTCTCCCTTCCGGCGCTTCACGCTTGCAGCGTAGCCACGGATGCGCCTATACTGCAAGAACGGCTACGGCGCTACCTGGCCTGCTGGCGAAAGGTGCAGTCGCTGCTCTCGGGCGATGACCTGGCGCGCATGGGCCTGCCTGTGGGGCCTGCGATAGGACGTTGCCTCGCCTTCCTACGGGAGGCCCAACTGGATGGCCGGTGCAATGACCGGGAAGAGGAGGAGGCGCTGGTGCGGAGCTGGCTCGCCGCCTCCCAGGGCCCGTAAGCGCGCACCGTCTCACCAAGGAGGTTCGCCATATGCAAGAACCTGCCCCCGGGTTCGCGCCTCCCCCCGATGAGCCCGCCACGGGCCCGTGCATCGTCTGCGATGACCCGCTGGACCCCGTCCATCAGGCCTTCTGCAGCTCGTGTCTGCAGTTCTTCCACCTGCGGATGACCGAGAACGTGGAGGCCAGGGACTGCGGCGCCATCTACTTCGATGAAGAGACCTGCTCCATGGTCTTCAACTGCAACCCGTGTTACGCCGACTACATCGAACGGGCCTACCCCTCTACCCCCCGGATGCCTGGCCACCCGCCACGCCGCTGAGCAACTGGCGAAAGAATAGAGACTTGTAGGGCGCGGGCTTGTCCCCCGCCGCCGGTGGCCTTGTCCTCCGCCCGACAGGGGCGTTCACCGAGAGTGTTTAAGAATCCGCTCACCCTGAGCTCGTCGAGGGCGAGCGCCGTGGTTCCCTTCGGCAAGCTCAGGGTAAACTCGGCTCACCACGAGCGGCCAAACACGTTGTTAAACACCCTCGTTCACCTGCCCGTACCCGCGCCCTCTTCCCTCAGCAGGTAGAGGATCGCCGCGCAGTGCTTCATCCCATTGAGAAAGTCGGCTATCCGGACGTGCTCGTTGGGCGCATGGACGCCGCTGCCGGGATAGGCGATGCCGCAGTCGGCCACGGTAACGCCCAGGAGTTCCACCACCGGCGCCATGGGGCCCGTGCCGGCAATAGACGGCCTGATGCCGGGCGGCGCCCCGTAGACCTGCTGGGCTGCTCGGGCCACCAGCCCCACAAAGGGCGCCGAGATGGGGCTGCGCGCCGGCGCCTCGGCCGCCAGGGCACGCACCGCGATGTCCGAGAAACCCTCTTGATCCAGGTGCCGCCGGAGCAGGGCCAGGACCTCCTGGGGGCGCTGGTCCGGCACCAGGCGGAAATCCAGCTTGGCCCGGGCCACCGCGGGCAATACCGTCTTGACCCCCGCCTGGGTGTAGCCGGCCTCCAGCCCGCAGATGTTACAGGTAGGCTCCATGAGCAGCCGGTGCCAGTAGCTTGCCCCTCGGACGCCTCCCAGGAAATCCCCTACCCCGAAGGCCTGCCGCGTCTGCTCCAGATCGTCTTCCATGCCCTCCAGAGAAGCGAGCTCCTCCCGTGTGTCCGGACGTACGGCGTCGTAGAAGCCCGGGATGCGCACCCGCTCATCGGGCCCTTTCAGGCTGCCCAGGGCCCAGAGGAGACGCCACGCGGGGCTGGGCGCCACCGCCGCCCAGGACGAGTGGAGGTCCCTGGCCGCGGTGTGGGCCTCCAGTTCGACGTAGAGGATGCCTTTGACTCCCAGCCGGATGTCGGGCCGGCCGGCCCAGTCCACCTGGCTGCCCTCCCAGAGGCAGTAGTCCGCCGCAAAACGCTCGCGCTCTCGGGGCTGGCGCAGGAAATCCTCGAAGTGGGGGCTCCCCACCTCCTCCTCCCCCTCGATAAGGAGCTTGACGGCCACCGGCAGCTCGCCCATGGTCTCCCGGTAGGCCCGCAGGGCCCAGAGGCGGGCCACCACGTTGCCCTTGGTGTCCGCGATCCCGCGCGCATAGAGCTTACCCTCCCTTACCAGCGGCTCGAAGGGCGGAGAGGTCCACTCCAACAGCGGCTCGGGCGGCTGGACGTCGTAGTGGTTATAGAGCAGGAGGGTCTTGTCGGAAGTGCCCGCTAACCGGCCGTAGACCACAGACGGGCCGCCAGGCACAGGGACGACCTCCGAGGCGCAGCCGGCCTCCCGCAGGAGCTGCGCCGTGAGGGCGGCGCACTCTTCCAACCCCAGGTTCTGCGCGCTGACGCTGGGCTGGCGGCAGTAGCGGAGGGCATCCGCAACGGCGTCGTCCAGATGGGCATCCAGATATCTGAAGATCTCTTCCAGACCAGCCACGGAGCACCTCCTGTTGCTGGGGCACCATTGGCACCGGGCCTGCGCCACCTGTACCTGCGCGCCATCTTACCAGACCCTCCCCCGTCACAAGAAAGAGGCCGGAGCGATGCTCCGGCCTCAAGTGGCAGCAGGCGGGGGGCTAGTACTCTTCCTCCCGGTCATCATCGTCGTCTTCCTGCTCCAGCGGCAGGGTCTCTGCGACGATGCCCCCCTCTTCAGCGGTGCTCTCGTCCCACTCGCCAGACTCTTCCTCCTCGGCGTGTTCTTCCTCTTCCTCTTCCCACCCGTAACGGAGGATACTCTCCTTGATGTAGGGTCGGAAACCCGTATCGCCTCGGGAAGGGAAGGAGAGGCGGCCGGCCATCTCGGGCGCCTGGTGCGTCTCCCGGATAATGATCCGGACATGCTGATCGCTCACGCTGGTCACCGCGGCCTCGTACTTGTTGCCCCCTTGCATCAGGTTCACCAGGCGGATGCCGATACGCGGCTCCAGAAGGCCCAGGTACTCGCCGGTGACGGTGGTCACTTGCAGCAGCCTGCCTTCTTGCTTGAGGAGCACCCGCTCTCCAGCGGTGACCCGAGCGATGACCTCCTTGGCGCCGGGCTGCTGCAGCATCACCACCGTAGTCTTGCCCGTCTCCTCGATAAAGAGCCGGGGGTTCACGCTGGTTTGCGCCACCTCAACCGCCGGCGTCGACCCCCTGAGCTCGGACAGGCGGGCCAGGTTCTTCTTCGCGATGGTGTTGCTCGGCTCTATCTGAAGCGCTCTGCCGTATGCGTCTGAGGACTCGGTATAGCGGCCCAGCTCCATATAGGCCTTCCCCAGGCGGTTCAGGGCATCCACGTCCGTCGGAAAGATCGCCACGATGCTCTGGTTAGCTGCGACGGCTTCCTCCCAGCGGCTCTGCATCGCCAAGCTGACGGCCAGCTCTGCCCGCTGGCGCTTGAAACGTGCTCCTTCTTCCGGGAGCGCCATGCTACATCACCTCTGCTCTCTACCGCTTTCAAGACTGCCTGCTCCCTCGCCCCGTCACCCTGGCAGAGGACTGACGGGGTTCATAGTCATACGGGGCAGGTAACACCGATTATTCCCAGTTGATAATCCAGACGCACAGGCCCGCCAGCGCCACTGTACTGGCTATCAGCGTGGCCCGCTGCCCTGGCTCCAGCGCCACATCCCTGGCCGCTACCAGCAACACAGCCACCATCGCGACCGCCAGCCCACCGAAGGCCGCGAGCTGCGGGTGCGCCCTGACGAAATCTTTCACCCGTCCCATGCCCCTGCCGCTCTGGGCCTTTAAGTAAACGGCCCCTGCTGTGGATTGTTACCCTCAAAGAGGAGCGGCTGCACGGCTTTCCACAGCGCCGCAGCCACCTGCTCCGGCGGCGGAGTGCCATCCAGCACCACCCAGCGGCCTGCTCCTTGCTGCTCCGTGGCCTGGGCAGCCAGCCGCAGGTAGCCCTCGCGCACCCGCTGGTGGAAGGTCGCAGCTTCGTCGTGAAAGCGGTCGAAGGCGGCCCGGTCGAACATGCTGAGCTGCAAGACGCCGCCCTCGTGCACCGCTTCGCTGCGCTTGCGTTTCAGGCCCACTCCCACGGGCACGTCCAGCAGCACCGTCAGGTTGGGGACCAGGCCGCCGGTGGCGAAGTCCTGCATTGTGCGGATCAGCTCCAGGTCCAGGCCGCGCCCGTACCCCTGATAGGCCAGGGTTGAGGCCCCGAAGCGGTCACAGACCACCACCTGCCCAGCCTCTAGCGCGGGCTGGATGACCTCCCGCACAAGCTGCGCCCGGGAAGCGAGGAACATGAGCAGCTCCGCCTCGGGCGTGGGCATCACCTGGGGATCGTGCTTGAGCAGTTGGCCGACGGCTTCCCCCAAGAGGGTGCCGCCCGGCTCGTGGAGGACGACTACAGGGACGGAGCACTCCCCTCGCAGGCGTTGGACCAGGAATCCCACCTGGGTGGTCTTGCCCGCCCCATCTATGCCCTCGACGGCAATAAACAATGCAAAGGATGGCCGGCGCTCGGCCCTGGCGCCACGCCGACGTGCCCCCCTAGTCAAACTCCGTCAGGTCACCCCTGAAGATGCGCACCCGGCGCAGCGGTTCTCGCCCGCTGCTCCGAGAGGCCAGATTATACCGTTGCGCCACCTGGTGTTGCAACCGCCGGATGTAGGCGTTCTGGGGCGAGAGGTCCACCCGCCCTTCGTGGTCGTTCATGACCAGTTGCGCGGCTTCTTCCGCCTCCCGCATGGCCTCCAGCACCTGGCTGCCCCCGTCTCCCGCGGCGGCGATGTTCATCAACCCTTGCTCCAACTGGAGCAGCGCGTGGCTCTTGAGCACATAAATGGGGACACCCATGGCCTCCGCGTCCCGGATGGTCTGGGGCTTGCGGCGGAAGTAGTTGCGGACGGTCAACAATGCGTTCGCGCCTTCCAGTCGGTCGGCGAGGGTGACAGGCAACTGGGCGCCCTTAATGGCCTGGTCCAGGCGGGTGCGGCTAATGCCGAAGGGGTAGACTAAGACGGGGCGTCCCCCAGCGCCAGAGCGGGCGGCCAGTCGGCCTGCCGGGGTCTCCCGAGGCTCCTCTTGGCTGGCCGGCTGCTGCGCCCGGACCTCGCCATCGGGCCCCAGCTCTCGCACCTCGGGCTGCACGGAGCGGCCGCGGAGGATATCGTCTACGGTGCGGGCGACGTCGCCGTGCACTGCCACCTGGCTCCAGCTCTGGATCTCCACCACCACGTCGAAGGTGGGGGGCGCTTTCCGCTCCAGGATAGACTTCTGGGTGCCGCGGCGGCGGGCCTCTTCGTCCCCCAGGGTCACCGTCTGAATCCCGCCGATCAGGTCCGACAACGTCGGGTTCAGGATCAGGTTCTCCAGCGTGTTGCCGTGAGCGGTGCCCACCAGTTGCACGCCCCGCTCTGCGATGGTGCGGGCCGCGGCCGCCTCTAGCTCGGTACCGATTTCGTCGATGATGATGACCTCGGGCATGTGGTTCTCCACCGCCTCGATCATCACGGCGTGCTGGAGGGCAGGCGTAGGCACCTGCATCCGGCGCGCCCGCCCGATGGCGGGGTGCGGGATATCGCCGTCGCCCGCGATCTCGTTGGACGTATCCACCACCACCACTCGCTTGCCCATATCCTCCGAGAGGACCCGGGCCACCTCCCGGAGCATGGTGGTTTTGCCCACCCCTGGGCGTCCCAACAGCAGGGTGCTCTTGCCGGTCTGGATCAGGTCTTCCACCACCTTGATGGTGCCATACACCGCCCGCCCAATACGGCAGGTGAGCCCGACGATGCGTCCGGTGCGGTTACGGATGCAGGAGATGCGGTGGAGGGTCCGCTCAATCCCCGCCCGGTTGTCGTCGCCAAACTCGCCGATACGCCCTTCCACGTGGAGCAGGTCCTCCTCGGTGACCTCCCGATCACTGAGCAGCACCTCCTGATCGGGGAAGCGCGCCTCCGGCCGGCGCCCCAGATCCAGCACCACCTCCAGGAGCTGGGAGCGGTCGGCGCGCTGACGCAGCGGGTTTGCGATGTGGGGCGGTAGGGTGTCCAGGAGCGCGTCTAGATCGTCGGTGACTATGTGTTGTGCCAGCATCTCTCTCTGCGCCGGGGTTACGCGGGGGCCTAGGCTCGAGCCAGGACCAGCCTTCCCTCCTTAACTCGTACCGTCAATTGACGCACCAGCGTGTGATAGTGGGCGCCGGCTTCAAAATCCCACTCCTGCACCAGCGTCGTCTGCAGGCCAGACTGGAACTCGGGCACCAGCGCCAGCACCGTCTGCTTCCTCGCCAGCCGGCTCAGGGCAAATCCCACCAGCGGAGAAAGCAGCTCTTCTTGGCCGGGGTGCACCAGCACCTGGAACTGGCCGCACTCTGATCCCAGCGCCACCCAGAGCCAGGCGCAGAGCTGGTCTTCCCGTAGGCAGACGAACTCCCGCCGCCGTCCGAAGCGGGCATCCTGGACCTCGTTCCACTCTCGCAGGGTCATTCCCTCCACGGCCCGTACACCCTGAGGAACGGCGGCATGATACAGGCGGAAGATCCCCTGCTCGTCGCCCTTCACCTTGGGCCGCAGCCCTTCGATGGGCGCGACCGCGGGCGCCGCTTCCTGCTGCTGCCGCCGGTACAGACCCTCCGCCAGGTAGGGCCAGAACCCCGCCCGCCGCGCTGCGGGGATCAGCGCGCTGTCCTGCGGCAACCGGAGGAAGAGGCGCTGCACGCCTGCCGCCGTGGCCACGTCGGCCAGGTGCTCCAGCAGGGCCACGGCCGTCGGTTCCTCTTCTTCGTGTCCCAGCACCAGCCAGTCTACTTCCCACGCGGTGGGCCCCGCGCGGTGGCGGGCGGAGACCAGGCCCCGGATAGAGTGACCTTCGGAGGCGACCAGGGTGTGCCGGTCCTCCAGGGTGACCCACTGGTTAAAGAACGCGCTCATGGCCAGGGGCCGCTCGTGGTCCCGCTCCAGGCGGTGACGCGTCAGCGCGCAGTTGGGGACGGCCTTCCCCTCGAAGGCCACCAGCGCCACCAGGTCTGTGGGACGTATGGTCCGGATCACGCCCAGTTCAGGAGTCCAGGGCACGGGTTGTCGCTCACTTCTTGCTAGGTTCTTTGAGGCCTGTTTCAGCGGCCGCAGTCCGCACCAGCTCCAGAAAATACGTGTGCATCCGGGTGTCCGCGGTCAGCTCGGGATGGAAGGCCAGCACCAGCATGTTGCCCTCTCTGGCAGCCACCACGGTGCCGTCCTCCAGCGTCGCCAGCGCCTCACCGGGCGCCTGTACCTCTTCGATGATGGGGGCCCGGATGAACACCGCGTGGAAGGGATCACCGCCCAGCGCCGGGATGGGGATGTCGGCCTCGAAGCTATCGATCTGCCGGCCGAAGGCGTTCCGCTGCACCACAATGTCCATCACCTCCAGGCCCTCCCGGTCCAGGCCCCGGGCCTCCTTGGCCAGCACGATCATGCCAGCGCAGGTGCCCAGGACGGGCATGCCCTGCCGGATGCGCTCTCGCAGGGGGATCACCAGCCCGTAGCGGTGCAGCAGCCGGGTAATGGTGGTGCTCTCTCCTCCGGGGATGATGAGGCCCCCTACCCCTTCCATATCCTCGGGCTGGCGCACCTCCACCACCTCTACCCCCAGACGTCGTAGCACCGCCGCGTGCTCCTGGAAATCGCCCTGGAGTGCGAGCACTCCTACCTTCATAGGCTACCAGCCCCGGCGGGCAAGCTGCTCCGTTTCCGGCAGGGTGCGCACGTCGATGCCCGACATGGCCGCACCCAGGCCGCGCGACACCTCGGCGATGACCTTGGCGTCTCTGTAGTGGGTCACCGCCTGGACGATGGCCACGGCCCGAGGGGCCGGGTCCTCGGCCTTGAAGATGCCCGACCCCACGAAGACGCCATCGGCCCCCAACTGCATCATCAGGGCGGCGTCGGCCGGCGTAGCCACGCCGCCGGCCGCAAAGTTCACCACCGGCAGCGCGCCGGTGCGGTGCACCTCCAGCACCAGCTCGAAGGGCGCGCCCAGGGCCTTGGCCTCGGCCATCAGCTCGTCCTCGCCCATGGCCTGGAGGCGCTTGATGCCGCCCTGTACCGCCCGCATGTGCCGCACCGCCTCCACCACGTTGCCGGTGCCCGCTTCGCCCTTGGTGCGGATCATGGCCGCGCCCTCGCCGATGCGGCGCAGCGCCTCGCCCAGGTCCCGGCAGCCGCAGACGAAGGGCACCTTGAAATCGTGCTTCCAGATGTGGTGGGCCTCGTCGGCGGGGGTCAGCACCTCCGACTCGTCGATGTAGTCGGTCCCCAGGGCCTCCAGCACCTGGGCCTCCACAAAGTGGCCGATGCGGCACTTGGCCATCACCGGGATGGTCACCGCTTCCATGATCTCGATGATCTTGGTGGGGTCCGACATGCGGGCGACGCCCCCCGCGGCCCGGATGTCCGCCGGCACCCGCTCCAGGGCCATCACCGCGCAGGCCCCGGCCTCCTCGGCGATCCTGGCGTGCTCCGCGGTGACCACGTCCATGATCACGCCGCCCTTGAGCATCTGGGCAAGGCCTTTCTTCAGCAGCCACGTGCCTTGCTCCATGGTCTCCTCCTTATGTCAACTGATGCGGGCCGGCAGCCCAGGCCCCCACGGGCGTTCCAGCACTTCCATTCTACCTGCGGATGGGGAGAGTAGCAAGACGATCCCAACCCTTTCACGGGCGGAGATTGACCCTCGCCAGGTGTCACAAGCGAGTTTCACCACTGTCTACCAGCAGAAAAACAGCCCCAGACCGCCCAATTGGTGAAATTGCACTATTGACAATAACGGGGGGGGGGGGAGATAGTAGCCATGACCTATTCGTAATTCCTTTTGTGAAACGAGAAGGGCAATAGACTCCAATACATTGTCTGAGCAATGGGTGTGCGTTGCAGCTATGGGGGCAGCGTGAACAGGGTAAGGCTTACCGTTAATTCTTTTAGGGGCCCCACGGCAGCATTGCGGTGGGCCAGCTTCGCCGCGGCGCTGGTGCTGATAATCGCAACGGTCTTACTAGCGTTGGGGCTCTCGATCGCGCTTCCTCCCGAGTTCGTAAGAGCTGCGGCAGAGCCAAACTGTAAGGACTTGGCAGGCATTTCTCTTGGGCCAAACAAGCTCGTTTATCAGTTAATCATAGAATATAGCCCTAAGCGTGGGCGTCCTGAGACTACTCCGCAAAACACTGATACTTTTGTAGATTTGTGTCATAAATTCGATTTGCCAAGAAAACCTATAGATGTCGTGGTGGCCGGATCTACGGACGGGCTAGCCGAGACTAACGTGGACGACAGAATTGAGCTCTCGATCCAGGGACCGGATGGCGCGCGTACCTTCAGGTATGATTATCCGCCTGGACGTGATCCTAAAGAGGTGAGGCCCGTTCGCCCGTTACGTCTCACTAAAGAATATTTTTCGTTGTCAGGCGCCTACACTGTCAGGGTCCAGGCAATAGATGTGTACGGGTATTCGTATTCAGCATCAGATGTTTACTTAGTGGTCGAGTTGGAACCGGAACCCACAACCACAGACGGGGGCGGGGGCGCGGCTGGCCTCGCTGCCGTCGTCCTCGTCCTTGTGATAGGTGGCAGCGTGGTTTTGATATTGATCAGCGGGGCATCTCGGGGTAGCGGTCCAGAAATCGAGGAAGGGACGTAGCTAGCGCTGGCCAGAGGGCCTTTTAGCCGCATGCAGCGGGGGTCCTTCGGCGGCTGGTTCCAGGAGGCACTATGACTAACGCGTACAGGCTCGGGGAAACCCAGGTTGGGGCAGCTTCGGTCTGGCACGAGCCGCCCCCGGTGCTCTTCGTTTTCCTGGGAACGACGGGGAGGCAGGTGGGACTGGAGCCGGGGCGGCTGTACGACGACTATCGGGACTCGGGGGCCAAAACAGACCTGATCGTTGCTGATACGCAACTCAGCTCCGTTGCCCAGGTCCTAGCGGCGGAAGCGCTGCCGCTGCCTATCCCGGACATCCCCCAGTTGCGCGACCGCTTGGACGCTCACCGCGAGCTGGACTACATCCTCAGGTACACGTTCCCCAACCCCGACTTCCCCAACATCAGCTACGAGTATACGAGCAGCGCTGATGGGACCCGCTCCTCCCCCCAGGAAGGCTGCGTCGCCGCCGCGGCGGCTTATCCGAGGCTCTACGACATGCTGCTCAACAAGGTGACTCAGCTTGGGGCGTACGTCCCCCGGCCGAGCACGGAGCCGACCCGGGTCACCATTGTCACGGTGGGTTTTGCAGGGGGTGGCACCTTTGCAGGAGCCCTGCCGGTGTTCCTAGTACTTACTG
>JACPQN010000120.1 GCA_016190485.1 Chloroflexota bacterium | reverse complement strand
GACACCCCTCGGGCTCCCTGGCAAAAGGGCTGCCGCCCTTCTGCACTTCCCGCGGGGCGCTGCCGAGGGTCGGCCTGCGGCGAAATCCCCTCATGCCTGAACAGATACGCAATTTGAGGGTGTCTAATAACGCCCCCCAACCCCCCTAGCAGGGGGTTCAAGGGACCCCTTCGGGGTTTGATGTATTCAGGGGCACATCCCTTCGACAAGCCTGCCTGCCGCAGGCAGGCTCAGGACAGGCCCCCGAACCCCCTGGCAAAGAGGCTGCGCCTCTCTGCACTCTCCCTTGTTAAACACTCTCCGGCGATGTGCTTAGCGCGGGCCGCCCTCCCAGTGGCCGGGCCGGCGGGTGCTGGCCTGGAAACGGCGCAGGGTGCGCCAGTTCCTCAGCACGATGCGCCAGGTGGGGACGTCGTAGGGACGGTCTGTCAGGGCCTGCACCCGGCGCATCACCTCCTCCGTCAGGGGCGGGCCGTGCCCGAAGCAGGCCATCTCGGCATCCAGCTCGCGCAGGCTGCGGAGAGAGGCGTCCAGGCGGCGGCGCTTGGCCCGGTCCCACATGAGGGGGCGGCTCAGACGGTCCACATTGTTCAACACGGAGTCGCCCAGGAAGAGCACCCTGGGCTGCTGGAGCAGCGGGCAGATGCTGCCCGGCGTGTGGCCGGGGGTGTGGATGACCCGCAGGCCGCCCAGGCAGGGGAGCACCTGGCCATCCTCCACCGGCTGGTGCACCTCGGTGTCATGATAGTGGGCATCGCGCTCATGGCGCCGGGCGCGGCGCATGGCCCAGCGATACCAGCCCGGCGGCTGCTCCCCCTCGTTACCCTTGATCAGCAGCCGCTTGCCGTGATGGTCCAGCTCGGTCTCGGCCACGTGAGCCACCACCTGCGCGCCCGTCAGGTGGTGGAGCTCTGCGGCGCTGCCGGAGTGGTCGAAGTGGAAATGGGTGAGCACCACCCAGGCCAGGTCCTTGGGGTCCCGGCCCAGGGAGCGGATGTACCGGACGATGGCCTCTCCGTTGCCCGAGACGCCGCAGTCCACCAGGGCCATCCGCCGGTCCACCAGCAGCACGGCGTTGCTCCCGGTCACCCCCGGGACACGGTGCACACCTGGGGCTATCTCCATGGGGTTCACTCCAAACCGGGGTTGCCGTGGGATCGGCTCGGCAGGATTGTAGGGCAGCGGCTGCGCCGTGTCCAGCCGTGGCGACTCGCCCGGGGCCCCTCAGGGCTCGGTGTTGTCTCCTGGGCATACAATGGATGAGGAACCATGCCACTAGGTGAAGGGGAGGGATGACCCGCCCGCGCAGCTATGGCTTCCAGATCCTGGAGCACACGGCGGACGTGGGCCTGATTGCCAGGGGCCACACGCTGGCCGAGGCCTTCGCCGCGGCGGCCTACGGGCTCTCCGCTCTCATGGCCGATCTCTCGCAGGCGCGGCCCCGGACAGTCAGGGAGATCGAGGTAGCCGCCGGGGACCTGGAGGGTCTGCTGGTGGCATGGCTCAGCGAGCTGCTGTACCTCTTCGACGCCGAGGGGTTTCTGGCCCTGGAGTTTGACATAACGTCCATGAGTGGCCAGTCCTTGCGGGCCGTGGTCGCCGGTGACGCCTTCGACCCGGAGCGGCACCGGCCCGGCATGGCGGTGAAGGCCATCACCTACCACCAGGTGCAGGTGCAGCAGTCCGACGGCTACCGGGCCCAGGTGTATCTGGACGTGTGAGGAGGGCGCCCCATGACCGTCAAGTCTTCCGCTCCGCTGGAGAAGATCGACGACTACCGCTGGCGCATCCCTATGAGCTACAAGCAGGGGATGCGGGTGCCCGGACTGGTCTACGCCGACGAGAGGCTGCTCCAGACGCTGCGAGGCGACCAGGCAGTAGAGCAGGTGGCCAACGTGGCCTTCCTGCCGGGCATCGTGGGCTACTCCCTCGCCATGCCCGACATCCACTGGGGCTACGGCTTCCCCATCGGCGGCGTGGCGGCCATGCGGCCGGAGGACGGCGTGGTCTCCCCCGGGGGCGTGGGCTTCGACATCAACTGCGGCGTCCGCCTCATCCGCTCCGACCTGACCGTCGAGGAGGTACAGCCCCACATCCGGGACCTGATTGACCTGCTCTACCGCAACATCCCGCCGGGCGCCGGCGCGTCGGGCCGGGTGCGGCCCATCGGGGTGGAGCTGGATGACGTGCTGGCCCAGGGCGCCCGCTGGGCCGTGGAGCACGGCTACGGCACGGCCGAAGACCTGGACTGCGCCGAGGAGAACGGCTGCCTGGCGGGCGCCGATCCCTCGCAGGTGAGCCCTCGGGCCAAGAGCCGGGGGCTGCCGCAGCTCGGGACGCTGGGGTCCGGCAACCACTTCCTGGAGGTGCAGGCGGTGGAGGCGGTCTTTGACCCGGCTGTGGCCGAGACCATGGGCATCTCGGGGCCGGGCCAGGTGGTGATCATGGCGCACTGCGGCTCCCGGGGCCTGGGGCACCAGGTGTGCCAGGACACCCTGAAGGTCATGGAGCAGGCGGCCAAGCGGTACGGCATCGAGCTGCCGGACCGACAGCTCGCCGGCGCGCCCATCGGGTCACCGGAGGGCCAGGCCTACCTGGGGGCCATGCACGCCGCGGCCAACTTCGCCTGGTGCAACCGCCAGCTCATCACCCACTGGGTGCGGCAGAGCTTCGGCCAGGTGCTGGGGCGACCTGTCGAAGAGCTGGGCATGGCCCTGGTCTACGACGTGTGCCACAACATCGCCAAGATGGAGGAGCATCTGGTGGACGGCGTGCCCAAGAGCTTGTGCGTGCACCGCAAGGGGGCCACCCGGGCCTTCCCGCCGGGGCACCCCCAGGTGCCGGAGCGCTACCGGGCCATCGGCCAGCCGGTGATCATCCCCGGCGACATGGGGCGCTACTCCTACCTGCTGGTGGGGACCCCGGGCGCACTGGAGCAGACCTGGGGCTCCACCTGCCACGGCGCCGGGCGCACCCAGAGCCGCACCGCCGCGATGAAGAGCCTGAAGGGGGTGGATATCGCGGCGCGGCTGGCCCAGCGGGGCATCACCGTGAAGGCCCAGAGCGCCTCCATGCTGGCCGAAGAGGCCTCCGAGGCCTACAAGGACGTGGCGGAGGTGGTGGAGGTGGTGGAGCGGGCGGGCCTCTCCCGCCGCGTCGCCCGCCTGCGGCCGGTAGGGGTGATCAAGGGGTAGGAGGCTCTTCTACAGCTATCCAGGAGTAAGGACTGAAAGGCCGTACTGCGCAAAGTGGCGATCAAAAGTGAAAGCGGAGGAAATGCGTAGCCGCTCCATCACAGCAAAACTCGTGGCATCAGTGAGGGAGAAATCCTTATCGTCGTACTGGTAGATGATGGCCATTGCCCGCTGCACGTCAGTAGGCGTCACCCATACGACGGTCGTGCTATTTTGCTCCATGTTCCGGAGGAAATCAGTCGCAATCTGCTGGCTCAAGCGGTTGAGCAGCAGTGCGTGGGTCTCCGCGAGGATGAAGCTCGTGGTGAAGAGACGCCTGCCCTCGGCTAGCAAGCGGCCGCGAACAGCCAGCGCCTGTGCATGGTTAGCGTCCCTTCGGTCGAACAGGGCGAAGTATGCAGAGGCATCAACGAGCAGAGTCAGGGAGCGGAACGCACCGCGCTGCCACATTCGTGCTAGGCGCCGTGGAGATAAGCGTCAGCAAGGTACTTGTGCTTGTTTTCTGAGACGTCGCCCGGCCCGCCTGAGTCGCCGATACCCACGAGCTTCCAGAGGGGGTCCTCTGCCGTCGTCGGGCGGCCCTTGGGACTCCGCTTGCGCGTCGGGCGGACGGGCATGAGGATAGCTAGTTCCTCGTTGTCCCGTTTCAGCAGGCAGGGCTGGTTGGTGTCCCGCACTTCCTGCGCGATGCGCACCAGTTCCGGGACGTTGCTGATGTCGATGCCCTTGGGTTCTTTCGCCATCTTGCTCACCTCCTTTCGGACTTGGTGCATAAACAATATAGCATAGAGGGAGATTCTTCTGGCTGCACGGCCCGCCTGCGGCCGCTGGGGGGTGATTAAGGGGTAGACCCCCTCACCCGGTACGTCGGCACGGGCACGGTGCAGCCCATGACCTGGACGGTTGTGGTCTGGATAGGGAGAACCCGTACGGGCTGCCGAGAGAGGGGGCAACACTCCGGCCACATACTTGAGAAGCTACGTTGTATCGGACATGAAAGAGATTCTTGCTACTATTACGAGCAAAGGCCAGATCACCATTCCGGCAGAGGTGCGCCGACACTTGGGAGTAGCCAAGAGAAGCAAGGTTGCCTTTGTGCGGAACCGGACGGAACGGTGCGCCTTGCTGCGCCTCGTTATCCCGATATCGCCTCACTCCGAGGCGCAGCGGGCTCTCTGAAACGGCTCCTTACCTGGCAGCAGATGAGAGATATCGCCCGAGAGGACCGGCGGATAGCCAGGTATTCCGAGAATCCATGAGCGACCCGTTCGTAGACACCGATGTCATTATCCGGCTGCTTACTGGCGATGACCTGCAAAAGCAAGCTGAAGCGGCGGCCCTGTTCGAGCAAGTAGAGGCCGGCAATCTGGCCACCTCCACATAAGACGGGAGGGCGGACCGCTACCTCCTCACCCCCCTCACCCGGTACACCGGCACGGGCACGGTGCGGCCCTTGACCTGGAGCGGCTCCAAGGGCTCCACGTCCACCATGCCGCGCACCTGGTCGTAGGCGCCTTCGCTGATGAGGACCTCCCCCGGTCCGGCGCTGGCCTGGAGGCGGGCCGCCACGTTCACCGCGTCGCCAATCACCGTGTAGCTCATGAGCTGAGGGCTGCCCACGTTGCCCACGATGGCGATCCCCGTGTGGATGCCGATGCCGCAGCTCGGCCCCGCGCCTGCTTGGCCTGCGCCCAGGCGCGCCTGCATCTCCAGGGCCGCCCGGATGGCCCGCAGGGCGTGGTCGGCCTGGGGCAGGGGCGCGTTGAAATAGGCCATGATGGCGTCGCCGATGTACTTGTCCACCGTTCCTTCCTGGGCCAGGATGCCTCCGGTGGCCTCGGTGAGATAGGTGTTGAGCATGTTCACCACGTCCTCGGGAGAGGTCTGCTCCGAGAGGGTGGTGTAGCCCCGGATGTCCGCAAAGAGCACCGTCACTTCCTGGCGCTTGCCGCCCAGGGCGACGCTGCCGGGGTCCTGGAGCAGCTTCTCCACCACCGGCTGGGCCACGTAGCGGCCAAAGGTCTCCCGGATCCGCCGCTTCTCCTCCTCCTCCCGGCGCCGCGCCCGGGACTCGCCGATGTACTGGTAGACCGAGGTGGAGACGAAGGTGCCCAGGAGGGCCAGGGAGCCGAAGAACACGTCGGGTACGGTGCCGCCCCGGTACAGCGCCGTGCCGTAGGCGAGGTATGCGCCCAGGAGTAGGACCAGCACACCCACGGAGGGCACCGGCCGGAGCTGACTGAAGAGCAGGCCTCCCGCGGCAGCCAGGGCCACGAGGCTCAGGACAGCCGGGACCATCTCCTGAGGCGCCAGGAAGTGCTGTTCCACGATGGACTGCACCACGTTGGCGTCCATCTCCCCCTCGGTCATGGGCTGCCGCACCGAGGTGGGGGTGCCCAGCGCGCCCAGGTCCCCCACGTCGATGATCACCAGCTTGCCCCGCAGGTAGCCGGGATCGGCCCTTCCCTCCGCCACCTCCTTAACGGTCAGCGCGGGGAAGGTGCCGGGCGGTCCGTGGTAGTCCATCCAGAGCGCTGGATCTCCCACGAACTGGGGCGCAGTCTTGGATGGCCGGTGGAGGGTAGGAAGGACGTGGCCGGGCGCCAACTCGTAGCCGCGACCGGGGGAGTGGGCTACCGCCGGGCCGGCATTGCTCAGGCCCAGATAGGCCCGGGCCAGGCGCAGGGCCATGCCCTCCCGCAGGCCATCCGGATGCTTGCCGAAGAGGGGGTAGAAGCGCACGTTCTGGGCCAGATCGCGGCTGCTGTCGAACCAGTAGAGGGACGGCGCGCTGTGGGAGACGGCGCTCTGCTCGGCCACGCGGTTGTCGAACTGGCGCAGCACCAGGCCCTTGGCCTCCAGCGCCACCAGCCCGGCCATCAGGTCGTCGCTCTCCTTGCCCGGGCCACGAAAGCGAAGGTCGCCGACAGCTATAGCGCCGCCGTCCAGGAGCCGGACGTAGAGGGTCAGGTCTCGGCCCACGTCTGCCGTGGTATAGGTCCCGGCGCCGCCGGCCTCGTCGTGGACGACCACCACGTAGTCCCGATGGGCGCCGCTGATCCCCAGGCGCGGGCCGCCTTCCTGCACGAAGATGAAGTCCGTGATGCGCAGTTGCAGGGCGAGCAGCGGCTCGAACTCGAAGACCAGGGCCGTGGCCACCAGCACCGCCCACACGGCGGCGCTCGCCAAGCCCGCCCGCAGCCCTGGGAGGTTAAGCGACTTCATCTCCCGGCGGAACCCCGTTCACGCCGTGTTCCAGTCTCATCATCGCCCCTCACCTCCCTTCCGTAGTGGCGGAAGCGGCTCCTCTCCACCACTCTCAGTATCCCCCTGTCCCGCAATGTGGAGCATCGTCTGGAGGGATGATTCTCGCCCGGCGGAGGAGTGATTATCGCTACCAGGGAGGTTTTCTTATCCCCGGGGCTACCGCCTCCCGTCACCTCGCCGTCCATCCTGGGGCTGGTAGGGCACCGGGATGTACTGCACGGAGGGGCGGCGCTGGGAGGGCTGGGGGTAGAGCTCCATGAGCTGATAGACCTCCAGGGGCAGGCCGGCGGTCACGGGGAGGCCCAGGTCCGCCGCCTCCTCCACGGAGATAGGGTAGTCGTGGGTCCAGCGGCCGGTGGCCAGCACGTCGGCGATCTCGCGGGCCTTCTCCTGCTCCATCCCGTTGGCAGTGAGGAGCTCGGCCACGGTGTGCTGCACCTGAGCCACCGCCTTGCGGGCCACGTCGGCCAGGATCAGGGTGCGGTCGTCGATCTCGTTGATGGTCTTGGCCTCCAGCACGCTGAGCACCGAGGCCGCGGGGTACTCCCCCAACTGGGGGTCCGTGGGCCCCAGCACCGCGTTGGGGTCCATGACGATCTCGTCGGCGGCCAGGGCCAGCAGGGTCCCGCCGGACATGGCGTAGTGGGGGATGAAGACGGTGACCCGTCCCTTGTGGCGGATGAGGGCGTGGGCGATCTGCTCCACGGCCAGCACCAGACCGCCGGGGGTGTGGAGGATCAGGTCGATGGGCAGCTCCGAGGGGGTCAGGTGGATGGCCCGCAGGATGCTCTCCGAGTCGTCAATATCTATATAGCGGGCGATGGGGATGCCCAGGAGGGCCATGGATTCCTGGCGGTGGATGAGGGTGATGACCCGGGACCCTCGCTGCCGCTCGATGGCGCGGATGAGGCCCAGGCGCGCCCGGTCCAGCAGCCACCGCTGGAGCATGGGCATCACCGCCGAGACGATGAAGAAGAGCCAGATCAGTTCGAAGAAGTTCATGGGATAGTCATCACCCCCAAACCCCCTCTAGGGGGTTCAAGGAGGCCCTGCGGGCTTTGAGGTTTGGGGGCACATCCCCCCAACCTCTGCCAGAGGGGGATACCCCCTCTGGACTCCCCCTTTTATCCGCCCCGGACCCGCTGGGCCATCTCCCGGTCGATCTCCCGGGCCCAGGTGCGTTTCAGAGAGTCTTGCACACTGAACCTGAAGCGGCCGATGCCCTGGATCTCCATCTCTGCCCGGTCACCGTCCTGGAGCGGCCCCAGGCCCTGGTGGTTGGTGCCGCAGCAGATGAAATCGCCGGGCACCAGGGTCATGTAGTGGCTGGCGAAGGCCAGGACCTCCGGCACGGTGTACTCCATGTCGTCCGTATTGTAGTCCTGGCGCAGCTCGCCGTTGACCCAGAGGCGCACCTGGAGCTTGTTGGGGTCGGGCACCTCGTCGGCGGTGAGGATGCAGGGGCCCATGGGGCCGAAGGTGTCGAAGGACTTGCCCATGCGGCTGGCCTGGCCGGGGCGTCCCAGCCCGCGACCGGACACGTCGACGAAGCAGGTGTAGCCGAAGACCGCGTCCAGGGCCTCCCGGGTGGGCGGCAGGTCCTTGCTGCGCCGGCCGATGACCACGCCCAGCTCCGCCTCGTGGTGGAAGATGGTGGCCTGGTGGGGCGGCAGCTCCACAGTATCGCCGTCGCCGATGACGGACTCTGGGGACTTGAGGAACATGTCCTGGGGCAGGCGCTCCCGCTGGGTGAACTCCTTGTAGTTGCCGAAGCAGGCCAGGAGTTTGGGCGGGCGAGGGTCCGGCGCCCGCAGGCGGACGCTGCTCAGGGGCACGCCCGTCAGCCCCTGGCTCGCCCGCTCGATGGGCCCTCGCAGTTTGTCCCACTGGGCGATGACCGCGGGCATGAGGCGTGTGCGGTTGCTCATCTTCAGGTCAGCCACCGCGCTGCTCACGTCCAGCACCCGGTCGTCTCTGAGGATGCCCAGCCGGTAGTTGTTGTACAGCACCAGTTTCATCGTGGTCCTCCTGTCCTCAGGGGTAGCGCTAGCGGGCCGGCTGGGTCTCGCCCCGCATACGGGCGGCCAGGGCCTCGTCCACGCCCTTGGGCCAGCTCCGCTTCAGGGGGTCCTGCACCCGCACGGTAAAGCGGCCGATACGCTCGATCTCCATCTCCACCCGGTCGCCGTCCTGGAGCGCGCCCAGGCCCTGGTGGTTGGTGCCTGTGGCGATCATGTCGCCAGGGTTGAGGGTCATATAGCCCGAGGCCCACTCGATGAGGTCCGGGATGGGGTTGCCCATGTCGTCGGTGTTGTAGTCCTGGCGGAGCTGGCCGTCCACCCAGAGGCGCACCTGGAGCTTGTGGGGGTCGGGGATCTCGTCAGCGGTGGCGATGCAGGGCCCCATGGGGGCGAAGGTGTCGAAGGACTTGCCGAAGAAGGTGGAGGCCTGCACCCGCCCCAGGTTGCGGCCCGAGACGTCGATGAAGGCGGTGTAGCCGAAGACGTAGTCCATGGCCTGGGCGGCGGAGACCTTGCGGCACTCCTTGCCGATGACCACAGCCAGTTCGGCCTCGTGGTGGAAGATGGAGGCCTCGGCCCTGGGCAGCACCACGGTGTCGCTGTCGCCGATGACCCCTTCGGGCGACTTGAAGAAGAAGTCGATGGGTGGCTTGGGCCGGGCGCCGAGCTCCAGGTAGTTGGCCACGGCGCAGAGGATCTTGGCCGGCCGGGGGTTGGGCGCCCGCAAGCGTACGCTGGCCAAGGGCACGTCTCCGCCGCTCCGGGACAGGCGCTCCAGCTCCGGCTGTAGCTTCTGGTAGTTGGCGATGATAGCGGGTATGGCCTCGTCCCAGTCCAGCGGTCCCAGCCCGCCCAGGGCGGGCGTGATGTCCACGACCCGATCGCCCACCAGCAGGCCGGGCTTGAAGTCGTCGTAGGTGACAAGTTTCATGGCGGGTCTCCTTCTTGCCCGTGAGGTCCGTGAGTCGGGTAGTGCCATTGTAGGGCGCGGCAAGAGAATGTCAACGCTTGACGGCCAAGCGTCAGGGCGGTAATGTCCGTTCGTGCGCTCCTTCCTCGCGGGGTCTCGCCTCTGGTCGCCCTTCGGCTTCTACTACGGCTGGGTCATCGTGGCCAGCGCGCTGGTCATGAACATGGCGGCCTCTCCCATGAGCCCGGTGGCCTACTCCTTCTTCCTGACGCCCATGGGCCAGGAGCTGGGGTGGAGCCGCAGCGACCTCTCCTGGGCCATCACCTTCCGGCTGGTGGTGGCGGGTGTCTCCGGGCCCCTGCTGGGGCCGATGATCGACCGGCATGGCAGCCGGTGGATCACGGCGCTGGCGGGCCTGGTGGCGGGCGGTAGCCTGCTGGCCCTCTCCTGGGTGGGCGACCTATGGGCGCTCTATCTCATCTTCGCGGTGTCGGGGCTGGCTGGGTTTGGCGGGCCGGCCGGGGCGCTGCTCACCATCGTGCCCGTGGGCAAGTGGTTCATCGTGCAGCGGGGCCGGGCTATGGCCTTTGCGACCATGGGCTTCCCCCTGGGCACGGTCATCGTCATTCAGGTGGCTCAGTGGCTCATCAGCACCGCAGGCTGGCGCACCGCCTGGCAAGTATTCGGGATTGTCCTGCTGGCGGTGGTGACGCCGGTGAGCTGCATCTTCATGCGGCGCATGCCCGAGGACCACGGTCTGCGCCCGGACGGGGCTCGGCCACCGAGCGATGATCACGCACGCTCTGGGCCTGCGGAGGCCACGGCGGACGTGCACTGGACCCGGGGCGAGGCCTTCCGCACCCCTGTGGCGTGGGTCATCCTGGCGGCTATGGTGCTCATGGGCTTTGCCCTCTCTGGCACCCTGGTGCACCGGGTTGCCTTCTGGCAGGGCCTGGGCATGTCGCCGGCCCTGGTGGCCCTGGGCACCGCCGCGGACCCCTTCACCGTCCTCTTCTCCGCCATGGCCTTTGGCATGCTGGGAGAGCGGGTGCCGGTGCGGTTTATCGGGCTGGCGGCCGGCGGTGGCATGGCCATCTCCATGCTGCCCATGATCTTCACTAATGGCGAGGGCTACACCATCTTCCTGCACGGGTTCACCTGGGGATGGTTTGCCGGCGCCCTGATCACCGTATTCAATCTCATCTGGCCCAACTACTTCGGCCGGCAGGCCATCGGCGCGATCCAGGGCGTGGTGCTCCCTGCGTCGGTGGTGGCCAACGGCATCGCGGCGCCCGCGTTCGGCTACCTCCTGGACTCGGGGGGCAGCCCGGCGCTGGTGTGGACGCTGTCCCTCGTGCTCTTCGTCGTGTCGGGCCTGCTACTGCTTTCGGCGCGGCCGCCCGGGCCGCGGGAGGCGGACCGGGGCTAGTGAGGGCGGCCACACGGCGCTACCGCAGGCCGCACCCTCGCTCTCCTGGCGGAGCAGGCTGCGGCATCCTGGCGCGAAGAAGGCCCTTAGAAGCTATCGCGCAACGGACGTAAGGCGGTGATAGTTACTTTCTCCCCCTCTCCTCAATCCTCTCCCACCAGGGGAGAGGAAGCTACTTCGTCCCCTCTCCCTCGATGGGAGAGGGGCAGGGAGAGGGTGGCGCACCGGCTGCGCTTTTTGAGACGGTTACTTACCTGGCGCAGCGCCGGACGAAAGGCCCGTCCGCCGCACGGCCCGCACCGCGCTGGGGCGAGCGACCCAGATGAGCCCGCAGGCGGCGACCACCGCCACCAGGGAGAAGATGAAGGCCGGCAGGTAGTTGTGAGTGTTGTCGTAGATGAAGCCTGCTAGCCAGGGGGCCAGGGAGCCGCCCAGGCCGAAGCTGGTGACGATGAGGCCGTTGATGACGCCGAAGTTGGGCCCCTGGAAGAGGTCGGCGTGGGCGGCGGTGGCGGCCGGCGCCACCAGCCCCAGCCCGAAGCCCATGAGCGCCGAGTAGGCCAGCAGCAACCACGGGCGCGAAGGGTCGCTGGCCAGGATCAGTGCGAGGATGCCCAGGGCCGCGGCGGCGCCACCCAGGGTATACACCGGCTCTCGCCCGTGGCGGTCCACCAGAAAACCGCAGAGGTTCCCCGCCAGGTTTACCAGCCCGTAGATCCCCACCATCAGGGCGATCACCTCGGCGCTGTGGCCCACGTCCCGGGCGTAGGCCGCCTGGTGGGTCACCACCAGGGCAAAGCCGAAGCCCCAGATGAGCAGGTTGGCGCAAAAGAGGGTCCAGAAGCGCCCGGTGGCCACGGCCCGGCGGGCGGTCCAGCGGGTGTTGGCCCAGGCTTCGTCCACTACCACCAGGGTGTAGCTATGCCCGGCAGCGGATGTCTGGAGGGCCGGCGCCGTCTCGCCATCGGGGGTTAATCCCACGTCCTGGGGACGCCGCCGGACAAGGAAGGCGGTGAGGAGCACCACCGCGCCACCGAAGGCGACGGCCATGATGACGTAGGAGCTACGCCAGCCGTACCAGGCGATGAGGAGCTGCGCCAGTCCGGCCAGGAGAAAGCTGCCGCCGCTGCCGGCCTGGGCTACGCCGAAGGCCGCGCCCCGCCGCCGCACGAACCAGTTGGTCAGCACGACAAAGTTGGGCACGTAGCCGCTCATGGCCAGGCCCAGGGCGCACACCCCACCGAAAAGGAGGTAGAAGTGCCACAGCTCTGTGGCCCTGCTGGACAGGAGGATGCCCACGGAGAGGATGGCTGCTCCTGCCGGGATGATGAGCCGGGGGCCGGAGCGATCGACCAGCGCGCCGATGAGGGCGACCACCGCGCCGTAGACCAGGATGTTGGCCGAGAGGATGCCTGCGGTGCTGGCCCTGTCCCACCCGAACTCGTCCAGAATGGCCACAAAAAAGACGGAGAAGCTGTAGCGGAACCCGTACACCACGGCCATGGTGACGGCGCAGAGCACGGCGATCACCCAGCCGTAGTAGAAGGGCACGGGGAGTGGCGGACGAGGGATGTGTGGAGCAGGAGGAGCCGGCGCTTTGGCCATGGGGAGCGTACCTCGGGCAGGCGCGGAATGGCCCTGGGCAGAGGGCGCCTGGGGCACTCTCATAGTAGCATACTCCTGCGAGGTGTCGGAGGAAGTGATGGGGTATACTACGTACCATCTTGAGCGGCGTGCTTCAGAAGGGGGTGAGGGCGTGACGCGCGACGAGCTGCTGAGCGCTATCCGCTGGCATCCCCGCTACCGTAGCGCATGGAATGACGACCCCTGGGCCTATCTGCGCCATGGTCTGCTCCCGCCGGGGCGCACCCGCAGGCTCGGCGTGCTCCGCGCAGGCCCGGGTGGCTTCAAGGCGTACGTGGGGGTGCAGCACTTTGATCCTGGGCACTGGGGCCGGCCTGAAGACGGCTACTGCAGGTTCTTCCTCTCGCTGTGGGCGGGCGGGCGTCTCCGGGAGCTGCGGACCCATGAGACCATGAGGCAGGCGTTGGACCGGCTCTGGAGCTTCTATCAGGCCGTGGGCGAAGTCCCGCCGAGAGAGGGCCTCCGTGCGGCGCCGGGAGGTTGAGCGCCTGGTGGTGCGGGCCCTGGGGGATCTCCCCCCTCAGTTCCGGGCCTATCTGGACAACGTGGTGGTGCTGGTTGAAGACTGGCCCAGCCGGGAGCTGCTGGCGCAGCTCGGCATGGCCCCCGACGATCTTCTCTACGGCTACTACGAGGGAACGCCGCTGACGGAGTTCGGCCGGGACTTCGGCATGCGTCTGCCCGACCGGATCTACATCTTCCAGGGGCCTATCGAGGAGGTGTGCCGGAACCGGGCCGAGATGGAGGCGGAGGTGCGGGCTACGGTGCTCCACGAGATCGGCCATCACTTCGGCCTCAGCGAGGAGGAGCTGGAGCACCTGTAGTTGCTCGCCAGGGGGGGTGGCAACCGCCCGCGCGACTCCCGACGATAGCCGATTGAGCGGCTGTCGCCGGGAATCTCAGCCCCCGGGAAAGGCTAAACGGCTACCAGATCGACGGTCGCGCGCATGCTGCCGGTGAGCTCGGACAGGGTGGCCCGGTAGCGCTCCAGCAGCACCGTGGCCACGGCCCGGTAGAGGTGCATGGCCAGCACCGGCTTCTGGTGGCATAGCTCCAGCAGTCGCTCCCGGGGGATGGCCAGCACCTCAGCCCCTCGCACTACCTGCACGCTGGTCACCAGGATAGGGGTCTCCAGCAGCGCCGCTACGGGGACAGCCTCCATGGGGCCGGCCAGCCGCACCGTGGTCTCGCCCCGTGGCCCCCAGGCGGTGAGCCGGAGCTGTCCCGAGAGGATCACGTACAGGTAGTCTCCCCGGTCTCCCTGGGCCGCCAGCCTCACGCCATCCTTGAGCATCCAGCGTTCCCCCGCCTCGGCAATGAGCTCCAGGTCGTATCGGGTGAGACCCTGAAAGATCTTCACCTGCCCCAGCCAGGAGGGGAGTGGCCCGGCTATGGCCGGCACCGGGGCGTCTTCCACAGGCAGGGTGGGCAGAGATGCGAGAGACGCCAGTTGGGCGCGAGGCGTCCGCTTCTCGCCCCGCTGCCAGAGGGCGCCCGCCACGCCGCCCAGGAGGCCCGCTCCCAGCACGGCCAGCACCAGCACCACTAGCAGGTACCCCAGCCCGGCCGTCGCGCCGATGACCCCAGCCAGGGCCAGGAACAGGCCGATAGCCAGCCCGGCAAGCACTCCTGTGGTCTCCTCTCGCTTGTCCATGTCGCCTCCTTGTCCTGTGCCTGGTGGAACCTGGCGAGCTATTTGTGCTGCCCATCACAAAAGGCCGTATACCATAAGATTATCCTATTAAACTAAAGAGTACACCTTGATTTTGAGATGTCAATACCATCTGCCGACGGCGCGCCTAATAGGCGGCCCCCTCCGCCTGAGCTTGCGGGAGAAGGCGTAGAAGGGCTACAGTGACGCCATGATGGTTCGCCCTTGAGGAGGAGACCCCGTGGCTGATCCCTGTATCTTCTGCCGTATCCTGCGGGGTGAGCTGCCGGGCCAGTTTGCCTACGAAGACGATTACCTGGTGGCCTTCCGGGATATCCACCCCGTGGCCCCCACCCACGTGCTGGTGGTGCCCCGGGAGCACGTCGAGTCCCTGGCTCATGCCAGCTCGGCCCACCGAGAGCTGCTGGGCCGCCTGCTGGAGGCCGCAGCAGCGGTCGCCAGCAGGGAGGGTCTAGCCGCCCGGGGCTACCGGGTGGTGATCAACACCGGGACAGACTCGGGCAGTGAAGTCGCCCACCTGCACCTGCACGTGCTGGGAGGCCGCCAGTTGCGGGCCATGGGTTAGGCGCGCCGTGGCCGACCTCCTGGGGTGGGCCGTGAGCGGCCTCGTTCTTGGACTCTCCTCGCTTCCCCTGGTGCGGTTTCCCAAGCCGCGTACCTTCTGGGGCGCGCCCTGGGCCGAAGCCATCGGCTTCCCCTGGGCCGTGGGATTTCTGACTTTTGGCCCCGTGGTGGGCATGCTGAGCGCGGCGGTGGGTGCGCTGGGAGTCTGGCGGCTGTCGCCAGGGCCAGGGGCGGGCCTGGAAGCGGTCTCCAAGCTGGCCGGCGCCTGGGGCTGGATGGTGGCCGTGGCCCTGGCGGTCGTCCTGTACTGGGGCGGGCGCTACCCGCCGCCGCCCCTGATTTCCTTCCAGTTGGCCCTGGCCGCCGCGCTGCTGACCGGCGCGGCCAGGGGAGTGGTCCTCATCCCCCTGGAGGGCGCCTACATCATCCCGCGCGCTCGCTCGCTGGCGCTGGGTAGGGCTGTCGCGCGCTCGGAGGCCATGGCGGAGTTTGGGGGTGTCTACCGTTTCGTCTTCGTGCAGTCGCTGTACCACCTCTGGGCCGCCCTGCTGGACTTCATGCTGCCCTGGGTAGTGCTGTTCCCCACCGGGTTGGCCCGGGCCCTGGTCGCATGAACCCGGCCGAGACCCTGGCGCGAGCCCGGCGCCACTGGGGGCGGCTGCCCCAGGGTCTCCTGGACCACCTGGAGCGGGCCAGCGTCCTGGCCGCAGACCTGGCCCGCCGTTGGGGCGTCGATCCAGAGCGGGCTGCCCTTGCCGGATACCTTCACGACATCGCCAGAGCGGAGCCGCTGGAAGCGCTGGCGGCGCGGGCAAGGAGCTACGGCCTTACGGTGCACCCCGTGGAGGAAGCGCTGCCGGTGCTGCTCCACGGCCCTGTTGGGGCAGCCCAGGCCAGGACGGAGCTGGGGATCGAGGACGGGGAGGTGCTGGCTGCCGTCGCTTGGCACTCCACCGGGCGCTGGGGTATGGGCGCCCTGGAGAAGGCGGTGTTCCTGGCGGACAAGCTGGACCCGGAGAAGGAAGGCTACTACCCCGGCCTGGAGCGGCTGCCTGAGCTGGCGCAGCGGGACCTGGACGGGGCGGTGCTCCGTTACCTGGAGTGGCAGGTGGGGCACATCCTGGCGCAGAGCGGGCTGCTGCATCCGGCGGCCATCGAGGCGCGCAACTGGCTGCTGCTCCAGCGGGGGGCGAGAAAACCATCAGCATTGTAGGCTAGTGCCTGGTGTCCTAAATCGGCGTTACAAGACCAGTCCAATCCCGCTCACCCTGAGAGCTTGTGAGTCTTTGTCCTCCCTCCCCTGGTGGGAGGGAGCTAGAGGGAGGGGGCAGGCGTCGCTTCACCCTCTCCCATCAAGGGAGAGGGGAAGATTCACACGCTCTCAGGGCGAACGGGTGGGT
>JACPQN010000119.1 GCA_016190485.1 Chloroflexota bacterium | reverse complement strand
GGCCTGTCCTGAGCCTGTCCTGAGCAACGTCGAAGGGCCTGTCGAAGGGCTCACCACAAGTCCCGGCGACAGCGGGTGACTTGTTTGAAAAGAGTTACCCCCGCCTCTTAGCCAGCATCACCACCGTCGCGCCGCCCACCAGCGCCAGCAGGCCTGCGCCCAGGGCGCCCAGCACCAGGAGAAAGGGGGGCAGCGCAGCCGCTGCGCCCGGAGCGGCTGCGCCTCCGGCGGGCTGCTGCTCCGGCGGCGGCAGCGCGCCGATGGGCGCGATGGTGGGCACCGCGATGGGCGTGGGCGCCGTGGACTCGTAGCTGCGGGAGGGCGCGCCCACGCTCTCCCGCCACTTGGCGTCCAGTTCGTCCATGGTCAGGCCGTACACCCGCCTGACCCCCTCTATAGCACCGTCGCCGGCCCGGATGACCTCCAGGAGCTGGCGCATCTTGGCCGGGCCGTAGCTCTCGATGAGATAGTTCACCACGCTGTAGGACTGGCCGTAGGCCAGGATATTCTCGTCGGAGCGGCCGGGAAAGCTCTCCAGCCCCCGCAGCAGCAGCAGGTCGTTGGTGCGGATGCCCCGCCGCAGCGCGCCGATATACTCGTCGCCGGGATCGCTCTGGCCCCAGACGGCCAGCCCCTCGTTGAGCCAGGCGGGCACGTTGACGCCCGCCGCCCAGTGGACGAAGAGGTGCGCGATCTCGTGGCGGGCCGTGTCCAGCGCCCCCAGGGAGCCGATGCCCAGCACCTGCACCAGCGCCTCGCCGGAGTAGGCCACCCCGGCCCGGATCAGCTCACGGCGGCGGGTCTCGCTCCCCTCGGGTCGCTGCGCGCCGACGAGGTCGGGCACGCTGTTGTAGAGCATCACTTTGAAGGGGCGGGCCTCGGAGCCCAGCATACGCCCCACCTTCTCCTGGGTCTCTCGCGCCGCGCCCAGGATGGCCCGGGCGTTGCGCTCCGCGTTGCCATAGTAGTAGACGGTGACCGGGCCCTCCCTGAGGTTGCTCCACTGGAAGCGGGTATCGGCGTACCAGAAGCTCTGGCGGGGCGTCTCCAGGCGGTTGCCTGCGGCGTCCTGCACCTCCAGCCAGTAGGCGATGTCGGCGCCGGGCACCAGGTGGTTGTTGCCGCCGGTCTTGAAGGAGAACTGGGCGCTGACCTTCCGTCCGGGGGTGAACTCGAAGTTGCCGTAGCGCTCCGTGTCGCCGGCCCCGATGCTGAGGCGCAGGGCCATGGAGCGGATGTCCGCCGCGGTGGACTCCGCCTCGGCGGTGAAGACCACCTCCTCCGGGAACTTGTTCTCCACCGCGGTGATCCTGGCCTCCAGGGGCGCCTCGGCGTGGACAGCCGGGGCCCAGGCCGAGCCTGCGAGAAGCACGAGCAGCAGCGCGATGACCGGTCTCATCCTCTCTATTCCTCCCCCACGGTGGACTGGAGGTAGGCCCGGATAAGGTCATCCAGGTCGCCCTCCAGCACGGCGTTGGCGTCGCTGGTCTCGTAGCCCGTGCGCAGGTCCTTCACCATCTTATAAGGGTGCAGGACGTAGCTCCGGATCTGGTTGCCCCAGCCCGCGGTGATGTACTCGCCCTTGAGCTTGGCCTGCTCTGCCTGCTGCTGCTCCAGCTCTCGCTGGATGAGGCGGGCCCGGAGGATCCGCAGGGCCACCTCCCTGTTCTGGAGCTGGGAGCGCTCGTTCTGGCAGCTCACGATGATGTTGGTGGGCAGGTGGGTGATGCGCACGGCGGTGGCGTTCTTCTGCACATTCTGGCCGCCGGCGCCGCTGGCCCGGAAGACGTCGATGCGCAGGTCGCCGGGGTCGATCACCACCTCGCCGGTCTCCTCCGCCTCCGGCATCACCTCCACCAGGGCGAAGGAGGTGTGGCGGGCGTGGTCGTAGTCGTAGGGCGAGAGGCGCACCAGGCGGTGGACGCCCCGCTCTCCCTTGAGATAGCCGTAGGCGTAGCGCCCCTCCACCTCTACTACCACGCTCTTGATGCCCGCCTCCTCACCGGGGGAGACGTCCACCACCAGGGGGTGGTAGCGGCGTTGCTCGGCCCAGCGCAGGTACATGCGCAGCAGCATCTGCGCCCAGTCCTGAGCCTCGGTGCCGCCTGCTCCGGCGTGGATAGCCAGCACGGCGTTGCGCTTGGCGTAGGGGTCCCGGAAAGCCAGGCGGAGCTCCTGCTCCTCCAGAAGCCGCTCCAGCGACGTCGCTTCCTCCTCCAGCTCCGGAGCAAGGGTCGTGCTCTCTTCCTCCAGGGCCAGCCTCAGTAGGCCCAGGGCATCGGCAGCCCGGCGCTCGATGGCGCGCCAGAACGCCGCCTCCTCCTTCAGCTCCGAGAGCCGGCGCATGACCTCCTGCGCCTGCTGGGGGTCGTCCCAGAAGCCGTCCTGGGCGGTGCCACGCTCCAGCACGGCGGCTTCTTGCTCCTTGCTGGCCACGTCAAAGGCGCACCAGGATGTCGGAAATGCGGGCCCCCAAGGCCTCCAGCCGTGCTCTGGTCTCTTGCACTGAGATTCATCCTCCTGGCTATGTTCGGGTTTGTCAACCGATTCTTCTGATACGATGCTTTACAGCAGTTCCCTGATGGACCGGACGATACGGTCGGGGCACACCCCCGTATCTTGCGGCAGTCCACCACCCGCAGCGTCAACCCAGACTCCGAAGAGGCCCAGACGCTGCGGCGCCGCGATGTCCCATTCGAGATTATCTCCGACGCTCCAAGTCGCCTCCGGGCCCACCCTCAGCGTATCTAGCGCAGCGCGATAGACCCGCGGGTCCGGCTTACCGGCACCGAACTCACCTTCGATGATAATACATTCAAAATACGGGGCCAGATTGAACCGCTGGATCTTGGCGCGCTGGTCCACGGCGTTGCCGTTGGTAAGGAGAGCCAGAGGGATACCCCGCGACTTCAGTTCGGCCAAGGTATCCGCGGCGCCCGGGAAGAGTTCTACAGCCCGCTCTCGCAGGTCCCGGTAGCTTTCTGCCATCTCTTTTGCCAGGTCGGGGGCATCGAAGCCCACAGATACCAGCGCCTCATACACGATACGGCGACTGGCCGCTCTCAGGTCGGCTCGTCCTTCTTTGTGTTTCTTCGGGTCAGCCCAGTACCACGTCCGCACCCGATCAATGGCATGGTACAAGCTCTCTGGGTCCAGACCGGGGGCTCCCGCCGCAGCCCTTGCGCAGATTGCCCGCCATGCAGGCTCAACGCTGCCACTGAAGTTGAGTATAGTATCGTCCAAGTCCAGCAGGATTGCTCCTGGCGTCATGAGTCGCCCTCTCTCGCTGGTTCGGCCTTAAGCCCTCCGGCCTCGAACGTCGGCGGCCCGCCCCGTGAGGTCGGCTCCACCCGCGGCCCGGTGCGCCCAGCGGCAGGGCTCCGGCAACCGGAAGCCCCGGCAGCAGGCCAGCACCCACCGGATCACCGCCTCCAGGTCCACCCGGTGGCCGACGGAGACGAACAGGGGCTTGACCCCCTTGCGGGTGCGCACCACCGCCCCGATGACCTCCTGGCCATCCATGAGTGGCGTCCAGGCGCCCGCCTCCGGCGATGGCTCCTCATGGGCGCCGATGAGGCGAGACTTGGCGCAGCCTACGGCCGGCATGTCTAGCAGCACCCCCAGGTGGGCCGCCAATCCAAAACGCCTGGGGTGGGCTATACCCTGTCCATCCACCAGCAGCAGCTCCGGCCTGCGGGGCAGGCCCTCCAGCGCGTGGGCAACAGCCGCAGCTTCCCGGAAGGAGAGCAGCCCAGGCAGGTAGGGGAACTTCACCTCCTCCTCCACCACCGAGGCGGCTTCCAGGGTCAGCTCGGGGTACCGAAAGAGCACCGCCGCCGCCCTGGCCTGGCCCCTCTGGGGGTAGTGCACGTCGGCGCCCGCGATCCACCGCACCCCCTGGGTCTCGTCCCGGCGGACCACCCGCCCTGCGAGCTGCTCTTGCAAGACCCTGGCTTCCGCGGGAGTCACGTCCCACGGGTGGAGCGTATCCAACACACCCTTATTATAGCAGGGGGAGACTCCCCTCTCCTTATACCAAAGAGGTGCCCATGAGCCGCCGAAAGCCCCTGCTCCCTGATCTGGCCATCCCCATCCACAGTGGGTTAGCGGAGGTGAGCACACCTCATGCCGGAGTGGCCGGGCGCATCCGCCTGGGACGGCAGCGCACCGTGATGCCAGCAGCGGAGCAGTAGCTCCCGGCCATGCAGTCCCCGCAGGGCCTCACCCAGGGCCCCATGCTGGAAG
>JACPQN010000112.1 GCA_016190485.1 Chloroflexota bacterium | reverse complement strand
GACACCCCTCGGGCTCCCTGGCAAAAGGGCTGCCGCCCTTCTGCACTTCCCGCGGGGCGCTGCCGAGGGTCGGCCTGCGGCGAAATCCCCTCATGCCTGAACAGTAGGTCATGGCCAGAGGCCACCACCGCGTATGAAAATAGGGCAGGTAGCCGGTATTTCAAGGCAGATACCGCGACGAGGGTGTTTAACAACGTGTTTGGCCGCTCGTGGTGAGCCCTTCGGCAGGCTCAGGACAGGCTTGTCGAACCACGGCGCTCGCCCTTCGACAAGCTCAGGGTGAGCGGATTCTTAAACACTCTCAGCGCGGCGGAGGCGCCGCGAGGCGACCACCAGGTAGACGCCTCCCGCCACCAGCAGGCCGGTGGTGGCCAGAAACACCGCCGTGGTCGACCCTTCTCCTGTCCTGGACAGCGCCTCCACCTGCGCGGAGACCTCGAAGCTGGCCAGTCCAGGAGGGCCGCTAACCTCCACCTGGTAGCGCCAGATGCCCGCGGCCTTCACCGTGAGGTCTGCCCTATACTCCCCCGTGCCTGTGTTGTGCAACAGCGGGTAGATGGGCGCGCCCTGGCGGCCATCGGGACTGGTGGGCACCAGCGTCGCCCGCACGTCCTCGCGCGGCTGTCCGTCCCTGGCGTCGCAGACGGCCACTACCAGCCGCAGGCTGCCCATCCTCGGCTGTGGGGGCATCGTGCTTACCGTGATCACGTACGGCCCCTGGCTCACCTGGGCCAGCACGCCCACCTCGGCGTCGCCACAGCCGGCAGCCGCGGTCTGGTCTCCGGAGAGGAGCGCGATCACGGCAGCGCAGAGCAAGAGCAGCGTAGCGCGGCGCACGCTGGCACACTCCTATCCAGCACGCTTCAGAAAGTCTACCGCATCAGCCAGGGGGACCAGGGTCGCCTCTCGTTCGGTACGAGCCTTTACTTCCACCGCTTCCTTGGCCAGAGTCCGGGGGCTGATGGTGACCCGCAGGGGCAGCCCCAGCAGGTCGGCGTCGTTGAACTTCACGCCGGCAGACTCCACCCGATCGTCAAAGAGCACCTGAACCCCGGCCTGCTGGAGCTGCTGGTAGAGCTCCCGGGCCTGCTGGCTCACCTCGGGAGTGTCCATGTTCAGCGCGCAGAGATACACCTGGTAGGGCGCGATGGCCGGGGGCCAGATGATGCCGCGCTCGTCGTGGTTCTGCTCCACCGCGGCGGCCAGCAGCCGCCCCACACCGATGCCGTAGCAGCCCATGATGATGGGCCGCTCCCGGTCCTCCGCGTCCAGGAAGACGGCCCCCAGAGCCTCGCTGTACGCGGTGCCCAGCTTGAAGATGTGCCCCACCTCGATGCCCCGGGCCTCGGTAAATTGGCCACCACACTGGGCGCACCGGTGGCCCGGCTTGGCCAGGGCGATGTCCGTCAGGAGGTCCACCTGGAAGTCCCTGGGATAGTTGGCGTTCAGCAAGTGGTAGTCGGCCTTGTTGGCTCCCACCACGAAGTTGTTGCCCAGGAGGATGGAGTCGTCGGCCACGTGCTGGATGCCCCTGAGGCCCACGGCGGAGGCGGAGCCGGCCACCAGCCCGGCGGCGGCCACCTCGGCGTCGGTGGCAAGCCGCAGTTCCGTGGCCTTGAGGGCGTTCTTCAGCTTGATCTCGTTCACCTCCAGGTCGCCCCGGATGCTGACGAAGACCACCCGGCCATCCGCGGCGTAGAAGACGGCCTTGGCGGTCTTGCTGGCGGGCACCCCCAGGAACGCCGCCAGGTCGGCGATGGTCTTCTTCCCCGGCGTGTGCACCTCCTGGAGGGGCTTCTCAGGCTCCTTCTCCACCGGCGGCTTGGCAAACTGGGCCTTCTCGGCGTTCGCCGCATAGCCGCAGGACTGGCAGCGAATCACCACGTCCTCGCCGCTCTCGGCCAGCAGCATGAACTCATGGGAGGCCTTGCCGCCGATGGCGCCGCTGTCGGCCTCCACCATGAGGGCCGGCAGGCCGCAGCGCTGAAAGATGTTGACGTACGCCTGCTTCATGGCCTCGTAGCTGCGGTCCAAACCCTCCTCGTCCACGTCGAAGCTATAGGCGTCCTTCATGACGAACTCTCGCACCCGCACCAGGCCACCCCGGGGGCGCGGCTCGTCCCGGAACTTGGTCTGGATCTGGTAGGGGATCATGGGCAGGTCCCGGTAGCTGCGGACGTTGTGGCGCACCAGGAGGGTGATGACCTCCTCGTGAGTGGGGCCCAGCACCATCTCTCGCTCCCGGCGGTCCCGCAGCCGGAAGAGCACCTCGCCCATGCTGTTGTCCCGCCCCGACTCCTGCCACAGCTCCCGGGGCTGGAGCACCGGCATGCTCAACTCCTGGCCCCCGGCCGCGTCCATCTCCTCCCGAATGATCTGCTGGATCTTGTGGAGCACCCGCCAGCCCAGGGGCAGCAGGCAGTAGACGCCCGCCGCGAGCTGGTGTATCATCCCCGCCCGCACCAGGAGCTGGTGGCTGATGATCTCCGCCTCGGCCGGCGGCTGCCGCAGGGTCTTGCCAAGGAGCTTAGAGAAGAGCATGGTGAAGCTTCCGTTACAGAAGATAGCCGGGGACAGGCACCAGCCGTTCGTTGTAGGGATCGGCCGCGAGCCGTAGCGCCTCCAGGGTGAATGCGCCGAGCAGAGGCGTAGAGCCCTGCTCACCAAAGACACAGATGGAGAAGGTCTCTCTCCCATCCAGCCGCATCTTCACCCAAGCCAGGGGGTACATGACCTCCCTCCCATCCGCCAGGATAAAGGGTGACGAGTCTGTGGGTTGCACACCGAGCCGCTCTAGGACGTCGCGCGACACCCAGGAGTAGGTCGCGCCTGTATCAACTATCGCGTCGAGGATTTCCCACTGGTCGCCCTGCATTGCTGCGACCTCAACGGTATAGTGAAATGTACCCATGACGTTATTTTGTCAGCTTTCTAACGGCGGCTGCCGCAAGGTCTTACCGAGAAGCTTTGAGAGGAGCATGGGTATCGAATCTTCCTAGATGCTCAACTTTAAGCTATTCATAGTGCATTACTTCCAATCTATCCAAAACTGCACTTGAGATGAATCAGGAAGTTTGTACCCTCTCGTTTTTGTTACCCAGAAATACTCATCAACTAGCTTTGGAACAGTCGCATATGATCTCCCCAGTTGCTCAGGCAAATCCTCTATGGAGAACCTGTTTTTCGTACACTGGATCTTAAGCTCATTGACCAAGTACTTAACCTCATTAAGATGTCGCGCGTACTCGCTGCCGGAATCTTTGTACTTGAGTTTCTTCCTGTAGGCTCCGTCCCAAGGAACAAGTGAATGTGGTCTAATCGCGAACAAGATTTTTGCTGCACCGGTATGCCCGACTGTCATTCGTGACACTTGTACGGTACGAAGTGAATCATAGATAGCACTGACTAAAGCAAGATCTTCTTCGGTCAATTCAAGCAAATCTTTGTTTTTGGAAATTATTTCAGTCTCATGATCTCGATACCAAGAATGAATCTTCTCGGAATCTTCCCCCTCTGAATCGTTTTCAAACTGACGACAACCCCATCTCCTCAAAAATTTAAGAAGGTGTATCCGGTGCTCTGGAAAGTTAAGATCGGGAAAGCCGCCTGTACATTCAACAAATTGATGATAGGACTTGTCGTTTTGGTCAAGCGCACTGAAGATTGCAGAAGCAAACGCTATTTCAAAAAGTGTGACAGTCCCCATCACTGAAGCTCCTTAACAGTGCGGTCACAACAGCAGCCCCGGCGTTGGGATCGGCCGCTTGTTGGTCGCATCCACGCCCAACAGCTCGCTGTCATTCTGAGGCCGCCACAGCCGGCCGAAGAATCACGTCACCCCCAAGTAGATTCTTCGCTTCGCTCAGCATGACAACTGTGTGCCTAGCTTTTGAGCAAACCAACAAACTCGTCTACCGTCATGCCTGCGTTACGTATCATTGATCGCAATGTCCCCGGGTCGATTTCTCTATGATTAGGTACGCTCGCGTGCCGCCCATCTTGGTGCAAAAGTATTATGTGACTCCCATGTTGTCTGGCAAAAAGAAATCCTGCTCGGTTAAACGCTCTTACAGCTTCCGTCGCAGAAACAACAGGAAGTCGAGCCACTAGGCTGGAACAAGCGTTGAGAGTTCAACCTCGCGTGTTTCTACGAGCAGTGGGAGTCCTTCTTCTGCGCGGTCATTTAAGCACGCCCGTATTTCTTCTGCCACGATATCAGGTGTTTCGGTGGGAAGCGGCCTGCCCTCCTCCAGCCACACTTCGAGCCATAGCTCCGCAGCTTCCTTGATCATATTCATCGCATTCTCAACGTCATCCCCTTCGCTGACGCAACCAGGAAGCGCAGGACAAATTACCGTGTAACCTTTATTTTCACCTGGCATCAATACAACAGTGTACTTCATGATAACCCCCTACAGGCTCTCCGCCTCCTGCTTCCAGCCCCTTCGGCTTGCGTCATTCTGAGACACCGCAGGCAGCCGAAGAATCTCGTCACCCCAAGTAGATTCTTCGCTTCACTCAGAATGACATGGTCTCAAATGTCTTATACCGCTAAGCAGACTTAGGGCCCCCTCACTCCAGTCTTCTCCCCCGTTGGGGGCGAACACGGGGTGGACAGCGCCGGGATCTGCGCCATTGGCACCAGGCGCTTGTTCACCGGGTCTACGGCCAGGGCAAGCTGTTCCAGGGCCACAGCTCCCAGCAGAGAAAGCGTGCCTTCGTCTCCATATACACAGATCGTATGGACTTGCTGCCCGTCCACTCGAAGCACAATTTCAGCCACATCTCTATTGATCAGCGTGCCATCGGCGAGCATGAACTGGCGTGTTGCGATAGGCCTGACACCCATCTCGGACAAAAGGCTTCGCCGCAACCACATGTACAGCGACCCCGTATCCACCACGGCCTCCATTTCACGGAAGGGCCCTTCCGGTGTCGCTGCAATTGATATGCGCTGTTGAAAAATCCCCATAGTTGCCCTACAGGCTCTCCGCCTCCTCTATGAGCACGTCCATGAAGTCCTTCTCCTCTATGGTGCAGAAGTTGAGCCTCTATTTCAAAGCGCTGGCAGTTTCTCCATGGGGATCAGCCGCTGGTTCACAGGATCAGCCGCAAGAGCGTATTCCTCCAACGCGACTACTCCCAGCAATGGCTCCGTGCCCTCGTCGCCGAACACGCAGATGGTCGGCGAAGTTTCTCCATTGAGGCGGATAACGATCCACGCTACATCGCGGTCGATAACCTCGCCGTTGGCCAAAACAAAGCGTCTTGTAGCGGTTGGTCGAACTCCCAGTTGTTGAAGGAGGCTCCGAGGCACCCATGTGTATAGCGAACCCGTGTCCACCAACGCGTCCAGCTCTCGGAAAGGGCCGTCGGGCTGAGCGGCCACAGCGATGTAGGCGTGAAAGATCCCCCCTCGCGCAGACACTCCACAAACTCATCTACTGTCATCCCGGCATCCCGGATAAGCGAACGGAGCATGCCTGAGCGCAGTTCACGACGGTCAAGGGGCACAACAACTCGTCTTCCGTTCTCGTGGATCATCGTGAGATGGCTACCCTGCTGTCTATCTCGGCGGAAACCACCTCGCTCAAATGCTCGCACAGCTTCGTGGCTCCTGATCCTCGGTAGTTTTGGCATCAAGCAGGCACAGGAGTTTGTATCTCAACCTCCCGTGTCTCTAGGAGCAGGGGGAGTCCGTCTTCCGCCCGGTCTTTCAGGCATTCGCGGATTTCTTCCGCAACAACGTCAGGCGTCTCGATGGGGAGCTCCCGTCCTTCTTCCAGCCAGACCTCCAGCCAAAGTTCGGCCGCTTCCTTGATCATGGCTAGCGCCTCTGAAATATCGTCACCTTGGCTCGCACATCCCGGCAACGCGGGGCAGATCACGGAATAGCCACCATCCTCTTCGGGCAACAGGATAACCGTGTACTTCATCTTGCCACTCCCCTACAGGCTCTCCGCCTCCTGCATCAGCACGCCCAGGAAGTCCTTCTCCTCCACGGTGCGGAGGATCTTGCCGTGCTTAAAGATGACGCCCCGGCCCTTGCCCCCCGCGATGCCCAGGTCGGCGTCCTTGGCCTCGCCCGGGCCGTTCACCACGCAGCCCATAACCGCGATCTTCACCTGCTTGTCCATCTTCTTCAGCCGTTCCTGCACCTGGTTGGCAAGGCCGATGAGGTCGATCTGGGCGCGGCCGCAGGAGGGGCAGGCCACCAGGGTCGGCCCCCGCTGGCGCAGGTTGGTGGCCCGCAGGATCTCGTAGCAGGTCTCCACCTCCTCCACCGGATCGCCGGAGAGGGAGCAGCGGATGGTATCGCCGATGCCCTCCATGAGCAGCGTGCCGATGCCGATGGCGCTGCGGATGGAGCCGGGCTTGGGCGTGCCGGCCTCGGTGACGCCCAGGTGCAGCGGATACGGGATCATGGTGGCGATGCGGCGGTTGGCCTCGATCATGGCGTACACGTCGAAGGCCTTGAGGGAGATCTTTATGTCAAGGAAACCCTCCTGCTCCAGGAGCTGGATCTCCTCCTGGGCGGCCCGCACCATGCGGCGCACCAGCCACTCGCCCCGCAGGCCGGGGGTGGCGCCCTCGGGCATCTCCTCGTCGCCACTGAGGGGCGGCAGACTGCCCTCGTTCACCCCGATGCGGAGGGGAATCTTTGCCGCCTTGGCGGCGTGCACCACCTCCCGGATCTTCTTGGGGTCCCGAATGTTGCCGGGGTTGAGGCGGCACATATCGGCGCCTTGGTCGATGGCCATGAGCGCGTGGCGGTGGTCGAAGTGGATGTCGGCCACCAGGGGGATGGCGATCCGCCGCTTGATCTCGCCGATGGCCCGGGCCTGCTGAGGGTTGAGGCAGGAGACCCGGATGATCTCGCACCCTGCCTCCTCCAGGCGGTGGATCTGGGCCACCGTCGCGTCCACGTCGGCGGTGTCGGTGGTGCACATGGACTGCACCACGATGGGCGCGTCGCCGCCCACCTGCACCTTGCCCACCCACACCGGGCGGGACTGCCGCCGCGGCCGGGGGCCAATGCCGTCTATGATCACCGTGGCGTTGGCCACGTGCAGCGTGCTCATCGCAGGATGCTCTCCCCTCTCACGATACGCATGATGTCGTAGTAGCTGACGATCAGGATGAGGCCCATGAGGATGACAAACCCCACCAGGTGGACCAGCCCCTCCCGCTCCGCGGGAATACGCCTTCCTCGGCGCGCCCACTCCAGCAGCACGAAGAAGACCCGCCCTCCGTCCAGCATGGGGATGGGCAGGATATTCATCACCGCCAGGTTCATGCTCAGGAGGGCCATCCACTCCAGCAGCGGCAGCACGCCTCCCTGGGCGACCTCCCCCGTCACCTGCGCGATGCCGATGGGCCCCGTGACCGCCGGGCCGGAGCGGGCCAGGAAGGTGGAGAGGATACCGTTCTTGAACAGGGAGAGCATGTCCAGGCTGCTGCGCAGGCCCTCGCCCAGCGCCTGGGGCAGGGGGAGCGCGACTGTCCTGACCTCCCGCTCCGGCATGCTGATGACGATACCCGTCGCCCCCTGGCCCGGCGGCGGGTTCCACCGGGGCACCATGGTGGCCACTCGGGTCTGGCCATCGCGCGTGACGGCGACCTCGATCTGAGAGCCCAGGTTAAGCTGGATGTTGTAGCCCACCTCCCGAATGCTGGTGATCTCCCGGTCGTTGATCCTGCGGATCACGTCGCCCGCTTGCAGTCCCGCCAGGGCCGCGGGCGAGTCAGCAGCCACGTCCTCGATGCGCACCGGCCCGACCACGGTGTCCCGGGGCGCCATGAAGGTGGCGGTCAGCAGCAGCACCGGGAGCACCGCGTTCATGAAGGAGCCGGCGCCCAGCACCATGAGCCGCACGCCGATGCCACGACCGGCCAAGCCGCCGGGCTGCGCCGGGTCCTCCTCGCCCACCAGCTTCACAAAGCCCCCCAGGGGCAGCAGGTTGAGGGAGTAGTCGGTGCCCTTGTAGCGGATGGCAAAGAGCCGCGGCGGGTAGCCGAAGCCAAACTCCAGCACGGGGACGCCCGCCAGCTTGGCGGTGACAAAGTGGCCCAGCTCGTGGGCCAGCACCAGCACCAGCAGTACGCCTAGAAAGGCGAGGATATTGCCAGAAAATCCCAGAATCCCCGGCACTAGTCGGCCTCCCGCGGCGAGCGCTGGCCCAGGGACTCACGGGTCCAGCGGTCGGCCTCTAATACGGCCTCCACGCTGGGGTTATAGACGGGCTGGTGGCGCGCCAGGGCCTCGGCCACCTGGTGGTGAATCTCGGGAAAGGCCATCCCGCCCGCCAGGAAGCGAGAGACCGCCACCTCGTCGGCTGCGCTGAGCACCGCCGGATAGGTCCCCCCGGCGCGAGCGGCCTCCAGGGCCAGGGCCAAACACGGATAGCGGCGCTCATCCAACGGCTCGAAGGTGAGGCACGAGCTGGTCGCAAAATCCGGAGAGGCGATGGGGGAAGGCCACCGCTCCGGATAGGTCAGCGCGTACTGAATTGGGAGCCGCATGTCAGGCTGGCCCAGTTGCGCCTTGATGATCCCATCGGCGAACTCCACCAGGGAATGGACGATGCTCTCCCGGTGCATGATCACTTCGATCTGCTCCAGCGGATAGCCAAAGAGCCACCGCGCCTCGATGACCTCGAAGCCTTTGTTCATCAGCGTAGCAGAGTCCACCGTTACCTTGGGCCCCATCCGCCATGTAGGATGCCGCAGCGCCTGGGCCGGCGTCACCGCCGCCAGCTCTTCCACCGGCGTGTCCCGGAAGGCGCCGCCGGAGGCGGTGAGAATCAGCCGACGCACCGAGGGCCGGGGGCTGCCGGGCTCCCCCACCAGGCACTGCCAGATGGCGCTGTGCTCGCTGTCTACCGGCAGGAGCGCCCCGCCGTAGCGCTGGGCAGCTTCGGCCACCAGGGCGCCGGCCATGACCAGCACCTCTTTGTTAGCCAGGGCCACTGACTTGCCCGCGCGCAGAGCGCTGAGGGTGGGGGCAAGCCCTACTTTGCCCACGGTGGCCACCACCACCAGGTCGGCCTCCGGCAAGGCCGCCATCTCCTCCAGGGAGCAGTAGCGCACGGGGACACCCAGGTCCGGGCAGGCGTTGTTCTTGCACGACACCACGGCGGGCCGGAACTCCCGAACCTGCTCTGCCAGCAGGGGCAGGTTTGCTCCGGCGGCCAAGCCCAGCACCTGGAGGGCATCGTGGGCGCGCACCACCTCCAGGGTCTGGCGGCCTATGGAGCCGGTGGATCCCAGGATGACGACGCGTTTCACGTTGCCCGTACCACCCACAACGAATAATAGTAAACGAGGGGTCCCACGAACACAAGGCTGTCCATACGGTCCAGCAGGCCGCCGTGGCCCGGCAGCAACCCGCTGGCGTCCTTGACGCCCGCAGTCCGCTTCAGCATAGACTCCACCAGGTCGCCGGTCTGGGCCACGAGGGAGATGCCGCAGCCCAGGGCCCACAGGCTCCCGTCCGGCGGCAGGCCCAGGGCTGCCGCCAGGAGCGGGGCGCCCAAGGCAGTGGCCACCAGGCCGCCGGCCGCGCCCTCCCACGTCTTTCCGGGACTGATAGCCGGGGCCATGCGATGCCGCCCCGTCAGCCTGCCCACAGCATAGGCGGCCGTGTCATTGAGAAAGGTCGCTGACACCGCCAGGAACACCCAGGACGCTCCCTGCTCCAGCGCCCGCAGGCTAAGGAAGTGGCCTAGCAGCCAGCCGACGTAGAGGCTACCCCCCAGAGTCCAGAGCCAGCCTGTTCCCACACCTCGTTGCTGGTACCGGAGCGCACCCCAGGCCAGGGCCAGGAAGATGCTCACAGTGAGCACCGGAGCGAGGGCCTGGAGACCAAGCCACGCGTCCAGGAGCAAGAGGGCCACGCTGCCGTAGATCAGGGACGGACAGGGATCGCCCTGGCCGGCGGCGGCCAGGCGGGTGTACTCCCAAGCTGCCAGCATGCCTGCGCCGGCCACCACTCCCGCATACCACGGGCCGCCCAGCCAGATGGCGACCCCCAGGAGGGGAATGCCCACCAGGGCCACCAGGAGTCGCAGGCTGAGGTTGCTCAGGGGCTGGGCCCGAAAGTTACTCTGGGGGGCGGCCGCCGAACTTCCGCTCACGGCGGCTGAAGGCGAGGAGGGCTGCACGGACTTCCTCCAGGTCGAAGTCGGGCCAGAGGGTGGGAGTGCTGTAATACTCCGCGTAGGCCGCCTGCCAGATGAGAAGGTTACTGAGCCGCATCTCTCCTGCCGTGCGGATGATCAGATCGGGGTCCGGGATGCCGGCCGTATAGAGGTGTTTGCTGATGAGGTCGGCGTCGATCTGTTCGGGCGAGACTCCCGCCCGGAAGATTGCCCGCACCGCCTCTACGATCTCCAGCCGGCCCCCGTAGTTGAACGCGATGCACAATACCAGTTTGTTGTTGCCCTGGGTCAGCCGGACGCCACGCCCTATGGCCGCCGCCAGATCCGCGGGGACGCCCTCCAGGGAGCCTAGGTGCCGGATCTGCACCCCCGCCTCGTGGAGGGCCCTGGTCTCCCGGTCGATGACCTCCCGCAGGATGCCAAACAGGCCACGCACCTCTTCTGACGGTCGGGTCCAGTTCTCCGTGGAGAAGGCGTAGAGGGTGAGGTACTGAACGCCGTAATCGGAGAAGGCACGGATGATCCGGCGGATATTCTCCGTGCCCGCCCGATGGCCCGCCAATCGGGGCAGGCGGCGCTGCCCGGCCCAGCGGCCGTTGCCATCCATGACGATGGCGACGTGGGTGGGAAGAGGTGTGATCTGCTCTGGCTCGGCCATGCCGCGAAGGCTAGCGCGCCGTGACGCGCCCTGCCTCCCTGGCCTCCTGCCTCCGTTCCACCATGCCGGCTAGATCTCCATCAGCTCGGTCTCTTTGTCCTTGCCCACCTGGTCCATGCGGACGATATAGGTGTCCACCAGCCGTTGGAGCTGCTCCGAGGCCCGTTTGAGGTCGTCCTCGGAGACCTCTTTCTGCCGCTCCATAGCCCGCAGCGCTTCGTGGGCGTCTCGGCGGACGTTGCGCAGCGCCACCCGCCCGTCCTCCACCTTCTTGCGCACATTTTTCACCAGCTCCTGGCGGCGCTCCTGGGTAAGGGGGGGGAAGGCCAGGCGGACCACGGTGCCGTCGTTGGTGGGCGTGAGGCCCAGGTCTGACTTGAGGATAGCCTTCTCAATACCCCCCAGCGCCTTGCGATCCCAGGGCTGGATCACCAGCAGTCGCGCCTCTGGCACGGTGATGCTGGCTACCTGATTGAGGGGAGTGGCCACGCCGTAGTACTCCACTTTCAACTGCTCGACCAGCACCGGGCTGGCCCGGCCTGTGCGGACTGTGGCCAGCTCCCGCTCATGGGCGTCCACGGCCTTCTTCATTCTGTCTTCTGCGGCGGCAAGCACATCCTTGATCATGGCTGACTCCAGAGGCTACGTCGCGGCACCAAGGCGGCTAGCGCGTCGCCACCCTGGTGGGCTGCTTATCGCTGACCAGGGTGCCGATGTGCTCCCGGGCAACCGCCCGCTGGATGCTCCCTGGCGTCAGGGGGTCAAAGACGCGGATAGGCAGCTCATGCTCCATGCAGAGGGAGAGGGCGGTGCTGTCCATCACCTCCAGCCGGCGGTTGAGCACCTCCATGTAGGTGAGCTGGTCGAAGCGCTGCGCCGAGGGGACCTTGCGGGGATCGGCGTCGTACACGCCATCCACCTTGTTCTTCCCCAGGAGCAGGATCTCTGCGCCGATCTCCAGGGCCCGCAGGGCCGCCGCGGTGTCCGTGGTAAAGAAAGGGTTCCCCGTGCCCGCCGCAAAGATGACCACTCGCCCCTTCTCCAGGTGCCGGATGGCCCGGCGCAGGATGTAGGGCTCAGCCACCGCCTGCACCGGGATGGCCGTTTGCGTGCGCGTCACCAGCCCGCTCTTCTCCAGGGCATCCTGAAGGGCCAGGCCGTTGATAATGGTGGCCAGCATTCCTGCGTAGTCTGCCGTGGCCCGCTCCATCACCGCCATGTAGGCGCTCCCACGGAAGAAGTTCCCACCCCCCACCACGATTGCCATCTCGACGCCCAGCGCCATGGCCTCCTTGATGGCGTGGGCCAACTGCCGCACCACCCCGAAGTCGATGCCGAACTGTCCCTCGCCCTGCAGCGCTTCGCCGCTGAGCTTCAACAAGACCCGACGGTACGGAGCCTCAGCCATGGGCATGCCTACTCCGCTCCCAGCTCGAAGCGGGAGATGCGGCGAATGCGAATGTTCTCGCCGGTCTTGCCGATAGCCTCGTGCAGGAGGTCACGTATCGTCTTACTGGGATCTTTTATGAAGGGCTGCCGCACCAGGCAGTCTTCGTCGATGCTGGTCTCTTCCTCCTCGGGGATGTCCTCCTCGGTGATATAGCGGGGGTTGGTGGCGGCCACCTGCATGGCCAGGTCGTGGGCCAGGACCTTGAAGTCATCGGTGCGCGCCACAAAGTCGGTCTCGCAGTTGAGCTCCACCAGCGCGCCGATGCGCCCGCCTGCGTGGAGGTAGGCCTCCACCAGCCCTTGGCTGGCCACCCTGCCCGCGCGCTTCTCTGCCTTGGCCAGCCCCTGCTCCCGCAGGATAGCCAGGGCCTTCTCCATGTTGCCGCCGGTCTGTTCCAGCGCGCTCTTGCACTCCATCACACCGGCCCCGGAGCGCTCCCGCAGCTCCTTGACCGCCGCTGCCGAAATCTGCAACCTATCCTCCTTGGGTTCCCTGGTCGTCTGGCTCAAAGGTGATGTGGCCGGGCGCCTCCCCATCTTCGGTGGGTTCGTAGATGTGGCCCACCAGCGTCTCGGCTCCCTCTTCCTCGCTGTAGTACTCCCGGGCAGTCATGCCCTCCAGCACCGCATCCGCCATCTTGGTGCACAGCAGTTTCACCGCCCGGATGGCGTCGTCGTTGGCTGGGATGGGATAGTCTAGCTCTTCAGGATCGCAGTTGGTATCCGCAATGGCCACGATGGGGATCTCCAGACGCAAGGCCTCTGCCACGGCGATGCGCTCCTTGGTCGGGTCAATGATGTAGAGGGCGCCGGGCAGCCGCGTCATCTCCTTGATGCCGCCCAGTTGCCGGTTGAGCCGCTGGATCTCCTCCTCGAGCTGGAGGACCTCCTTTTTGGGCAGCCGGTCGAACTCCCCTTTGGCCTTGCGGTCCTCCAGCCGTACCAGGTAGTCGATGCGAGACTGGATGGTGGCGAAGTTGGTAAGGGTGCCCCCCAGCCAGCGCTGGTTCACGTAGAACATCCCGCAGCGCCTGGCCTCGGTCTCCACCGACTCCTGGGCCTGCTTCTTAGTACCCACAAAGAGGATACTGTCTCCGCTGGCTACCAGGTCCCGCACATAGTCATAGGCTTCCTGGAGCTTCACCACCGTTTGCTGGAGGTCGATGATGTGAATCCCGTTGCGCTGGGTGAAGATATAGCGCCGCATCCGGGGATTCCACCGCCGGGTCTGATGCCCGAAGTGGACCCCGGCCTCCAGGAGTGATTTCATGGTAACCAGTGGTGGCAAAACGCGTCCTCCGTCTGCTGTCTCCCGGGTTACGAGAGGCTAAGGGGGCAGTCCCCGATTTCCGCAGGTGCGTGCGGATGCTCCAAGTGTACCATAGGAGTCGGAGGGCGGCCAAGATTTTGACATGCCTTGGCCCCTGGGTTAAGCTGGCGGAGAAGAGCATCCATGCCGGTCTTGTATGTGGTGGCCACACCCATCGGTAACCTGGAGGATATCACGCTGCGTGCCCTGCGGGTCCTGGGAGAGGTAGGGGTGATCGCCGCCGAAGATACCCGAACCACCCGGCGGCTCCTTGCCAAGTACAGCATCCGCACCCCGGTCACCAGCTACCACCAGTTCAGTCACCCGGCACGCGTCCAAAGCCTGGTAGACGTGCTGGAACGCCAGGATGTGGCCCTGGTCTCGGAGGCTGGCATGCCGGGCATCAGCGATCCCGGCTTTACCCTGGTACGAGCGGCCCTGCGCCGGGGCTACACCGTCACGCCTGTGCCCGGCGCTTCCGCCGTGGTCACGGCGCTGGCTATCTCCGGCCTGCCCACGGACCAGTTCGTCTACCTGGGTTTCCTGCCTCGGCGCCCGGCGGAACGCCGGAAAGCCCTGGCAGCGCTGGCCACGGAGTCCCGGACCGTGGTGGGCTTCGAGGCGCCCCACCGGCTCCGGAAGACCCTGCAGGACCTGGCGACCCTGCTGGGCCAGCGCCCCCTGGTGCTGTGCCGGGAGCTGACCAAGCTGTACGAAGAGGTCTACCGGGGCGATGCCGCGGGGGCGCTGGAGCACTTTGTGCAACCTCGTGGCGAATTTACCATAGTGATAGGCGGCTGTGGTCTTTCCAGCGTCGCCTACTGGGAAGCTGAAGGAGCACCGCATGTGCCCGACAGGCACAGGAAGACGCGCTAGCCCGGCCCGCCCACCGGCCGGCCCGCAGGAAGCAGGCCCTGGCGCCCGCCTTCCCCAGACCACTCCGAGGTAAAGCATGACCACCATCACCAAACCCAAGCATTTCCTGAGCATTGCGGACCTCACCCCAGAGGGACTGACCACGCTACTCCAGCGCGCCGCCGCCTTCAAGGCGGGCAGGGAGTCTACCCGTCTTGCCGGCCGCACCCTGGCCCTGCTCTTCGAGAAGCCCTCGCTGCGCACCCGCGTCAGCTTTCACGTGGCCATGCGCCAGTTGGAGGGAGATTGCCTCTACCTCTCCCCCGAGGAGGTGGGCCTGGGCAAGCGGGAGGCCGTTCGGGACATCGCAGCGGTGCTAAGCCGCTACGTGGACGCCCTGGCGGTGCGCACCTTCGCCCAGGAGAACCTCGATCTCCTGGCCCGGTACGGCAGCATCCCCGTGATCAACGCCCTGACGGACGACGAGCACCCCTGCCAGGCCCTGGCGGACGTGCTGACCCTGTGGGAGCGGAGGGGTGGGCCCAGGGGCCTGACCTTGGCCTACATTGGCGACGCTAACAACTGCGCCAACAGCCTGCTCTACGCCACAACCATGCTGGGGACCAGCTTCCGCATCGCGTCGCCCGTGGGATACCAGTTGCAGCCAGAGCGGCTGCGCAAGGCCCAGGGGTACGCAGCCCGCAGCGGGGCCACCGTCTTCCTCACCGAGGACCCCGGAGAAGCCGTACGGGGCGCCGACGCGGTCTATACCGACGTGTGGACCAGCATGGGCCAGGAGCGAGAGCAGGCGCTACGCCAGGAGGCATTCGCGGGCTACCAGGTCACGGCGGCACTGCTGGCCGCGGCGAAACCCGGCGCCATCCTGCTGCACCCGCTGCCTGCCCACCACGGCGAGGAGGTGGCCGAAGGAGTGCTCTATCTCCCCGCCTCTGCAGTGTTTGACCAGGCGGAGAACCGCCTGCATGTCCAGAAGGCAGTGCTCGCCACCCTGCTAGAAGGCTAGAGTGACCCATCCCGAGGGGCGCCCCGGTCGGCCCGGCCGGTCGCTCCATGAGCAGGCTTCCATGGCTTCCCTGGCCATGAGGTGGAGCTGAGGCAATGCCGGAGATTACCACGGCCATCACGGCGACCCTAAGTCACTTTGACCTGCGCAGCGTCATCGACATCCTGGTCGTCGCCTTCCTGCTCTACTGGCTGCTGGTGCTGCTGCGGGGCACAACAGCCATCACCCTGCTGCGGGCCATCGTCGCAGTGTACCTAGCCGGGTTTTTCGTCAGCACGGTGTTCCAGCTCACGGTGGTAAGCTGGCTCCTGAGAAACTCGCTCCCTGCCATGCTGGTGGCCGTGCCTATTCTCTTCCAGCCAGAGCTGCGCCGGGTGCTGGAGCAGATGGGTCGGGGCATCGGCGTCTGGCACGGTGGGTCGGGCCGGCAGGTGATCGAAGGGACGGCAGACGCGGTGGCCAGAGCCTGTAGCTATCTCTGCCAGCGGCACGTGGGTGCGCTCATCGTATTGGAGCGAGAAACGGGCCTCCAAGACTACGTGGACCACGGGGTGAAGCTGGACGCGCTGCTCACACCAGAGCTGCTGGTGGGGCTGTTTCAGCCCACCTCGCCCCTGCACGACGGCGCAGTGGTGCTGCGCAACGGCCGGATCGTGGCGGCCCGCTGCGCCATGCCCCTCTCGGAAACCGCCGGCGAGCATATGGCCCTGGGCATGCGCCACCGGGCCGCCATGGGCATCGCCGAACGCACCGATGCCATCGCCCTGGCCGTCTCCGAGGAGCGAGGCACCATCTCCATCGCCTCCAATGGCCAGATGGCGTCCCACGCGACCTTCAGCGACAGCGAGCGACTGCGGGCCTTGCTCCTGGCCCACTACACCACCGGACTCAACGCCCCCCTGACGGGTCGCTAGCAGAGCCGGGACTGTGATGGCACGCGGATCGCTGCGACAGGCGCTGGGCCGGTGGCTGCGTACACTGGGGTTCCTGCTGGGAGCCTTTGGCGGCTCTTTGCGGGACAACCTGAGTATGGGGCTTCTGGCCGTCGCGCTCTCGGCCTCCATCTGGGTGTTTATCACCAACGAGCAGAACCCACCCCGTACGGGCATCTTCCCCACCCGGGTTCCCGTGCAACCCGTGAACGTGCCGACAAACCTGGACGTGCTGGGCCAGCTCGACCCAGTGGTGCTGCGTATCACGGCGCCTACGGACCTCTGGAACACCATGACAGAGAACAGCTTTGAGGTCACCGTCGACCTGGCCGAGATGGACGAGGGCGAGGCCGAAGTCCCCGTGCGGGCCAGGCCGCGAGACGGACGAGTGCGCATCCTGGACATCGTGCCAGCCCAGGTCCGGGTACGGCTGGACACCCTGCGCCGCCAGGTGGTGCCGGTACGGGTCAACCTCCAGCAGGGCGCGCCCCTGGGCTACGCCGCCGACCTGCCCCGGGTGGAGCCAGCGGAGGTGACGATCCTCGGCCCGGAGGGGCTCGTCTCCCTGGTAGACGTGGCCGTAGCCGACGTGAACCTCAGCGGCGCGCGCTCCACCCTCCGCCAGACCTTTCCCCTGGTGCCCCGGACCGCCCGCGGCTATGACATCGCCGGGGTCCGGCTGGAGCCGCAGAACGCGGTGGTGGAGGTCCCAGTGGTGCGACAGATCAACTATGTGAGTCTGGCCGTGGTAGCCCAACTCCAGGGCAGCCCGGTCTCGGGCTACTGGGTCAGCCAGGTGCGGGTCGACCCCATGACCGTGGCCGTCACCGGGCCCCAGGATGTGCTTCAGCCCCTCGGAGCGCTGAAGACCCTGCCCGTAGAGGTAAGCAATCTCACCGCGCCCGTCTCTCGCAACGTGGGCATAGAGCTACCGGCGGGTGTGGCCCTGGTGGACCGCAGCGTGGTGCGCGTCGATGTGACGGTCCAGCCAGCGCAGGGCACTGTGGTGTTCCAGCTCGCCCCTCAGTTCCTGGGCCTGGACACAGGCCGCACCGCTCAGCCGGAGGTGCCCCTGGTGGAGGTGACCATCGGCGGTGAAGTGCCCATGCTCCGGGACCTGCTGCCAGAGCGGGTGAACGTGTTCCTCAACCTCGGCGGCAGGGGGCCAGGAGTCTACCCGTTGGAGCCAGAGGTGCGGTTGCCCTCCGGCTTCCGGGTCATCCGCCTGACCCCCGCCCGCCTGAACGTTACCTTGCGTTGAGGCGACCATGACATTCCCTGCCGATACCTCCCTGGATAGCCCTGCTCGCGCCAGCGTGAAGCCGGTGGTCGCCATCGTGGGCCGGCCCAACGTGGGCAAGTCTACCCTCTTCAACCGGTTGCTGGGCCGCCGGGAAGCCATTACCGAAGCGGCGCCGGGCACCACGCGAGACCGCCTCTACGGGGATGTGAAGTGGGAGGAAGCCACCTTCCTTCTGGTGGACACCGCCGGCATGGAGACTGCCCCCGCGGAGGAGCTGGCACAGCGGGTACAGGAGCAGGCCCGGCTGGCCGTTGCCGAGGCAGATGTGATCCTCTTCCTGGTGGACAGCGGCGCTGGCATCCTGCCCGCTGACGAGGAAGTGGCCGACCTGCTGCGCCGTTCTCACAAGCCCGTCCTCCTGGTGGCCAACAAAGCAGAGCACCGCGCCCGGGAGCAGGCGGCCGCAGAGTTCTACGCCCTGGGCCTGGGCGATCCTATCCCCATCAGCGCCTACCACGGCACGGGCATCGCAGACCTGATGGAGCAGCTCCTGCCCCGATTGCCCCGACTCCCCGAGGCGCCGCTCGCGGAGACGGGGGTCCGGCTGGCCATTATCGGGCGACCCAATGTGGGCAAGTCCATGCTGGTCAACGCCATCCTGGGCCAGGAGCGGGTGCTGGTCAGCGCGACACCGGGCACCACCCGGGATGCCACGGACACCTCCTTCACCTACCAGAACAAGGTCATGACCCTCATCGACACCGCCGGCGTGCGCCGGTCCGGCAGGGTAGAGCAGGGCATCGAGCACTACAGCGTGCTACGGGCGCTGCGGGCCATTCAGCGTGCTGATGTGGCGGTGCTGCTGTTTGACGCGACCGAGGGCGTCACCGCGCAGGACGCCCATGTGGGCGGCTACGTGCAGGAGGCCTTCAAAGGGCTGGTGCTGGCGGTGAACAAATGGGACATGGCGGAGGCCCTGGGCCTCCAGCGGGAGCAGATGGCGAGAGTGGTGGCAGCCCGGCTCAAGTTCGTGCCGGGCGCACCCCTGGTCTTCGTCTCGGCCTTGCAACGCCAGGGCATCGGGACGCTGCTGGACGAGACGTTGCGCGTGCAGGCAGCGCGGCAGCAGCGGGTGCCCACGGCGGCCGTAAACCAGTGCGTGCAGCGAGCGGTGCAGAGCCACCCCCCGTCCGCCGTCCGTGGCAGGCAGTTTAAGATCCTCTACGTCACCCAGACCGAGGCAGCCCCTCCTACCTTCGTCTTCTTCGTCAACGACGCCACGCTGCTCCACTTCAGCTACCAGCGCTTTCTGGAGAACCGTCTGCGGGAGGCCTTCGGCTTTGCCGGTGCGCCCCTGCGGCTGATCTTCAAAAACCGCCGGGAGGAGTAGTGTGGAGTACCTCGCCGTCTTGATCCTCTCCTACCTAGCGGGGTCCATCCCCACGGGCTTCATCCTGGGCAAGCTGGGTGCAGGAATAGACCTGCGGACCTACGGCAGCGGCAACATCGGCGCCACCAACACTCTGCGCGCCTTGGGGCTGGGCGCTTTCGCCATCGTGTTTGCCGTGGACTTCCTCAAAGGCTTCCTGCCCGTCCAGTTGGGATTCCTGTGGCTGGGCACCCCCGCGGCCCAGGTCATGGCAGGTTGGGGAGCGCTAGTGGGGCACAACTGGTCCCTGTACCTCCGCTTTGCCGGCGGGCGCGGCGTCGTCACGGGCATCGGCGGCCTCTTCGCCATGGCGCCCGTGGTCAGCGTCGTCATCACCCTGGTCACGGTGGTCACTATCCTCCTCACTCGTTACGTCTCTCTGGGGTCCATCCTGGGCGCCGCCAGCGCGCTGGTGATCATGACGGCGGCGGCGGCCCTGGGCCTCGAGCGCGCCAGCTACCTGCTCTACGTGGTGCCCGGGGCGTGCGTTGTGCTGGCCCGGCACCGGGCGAACTTCCAGCGGCTCCGCCGCGGCACCGAGCGCCACCTGGGCGATCCGGTGCTGCCTCAGGCGCAGCCCTAGGGTAAGGACCCGCCCCAGCGTTGCCTGCGATCACAGTGGTGGGGACCACCAGTTGGGGCACCACCCTGGCGGTGATCCTGGCACAGAAGGGCCTCTCCGTCCACCTCTGGGCACGCCAGGAAGAGGAGGCCCTGGGGTTGGAGGCGGCCCGGGAGAACCGGCTGCGCCTCCCAGGCATCATCTTTCCCCCGACGCTCACGGTCACGGCCTCGCTCCCACAGGCACTGGAAGGCGCGGCGCTGGTGGTGCTGGCCGTGCCGTCCCAGCGGATGCGGGAGAACCTGCGCCGGTTGGCCCCGCACCTGAGGCACGGCACCGTGGTCCTGAGCGCGGCCAAGGGGTTAGAGCTAGACACCGCGCTGCGCATGTCCCAGGTCATCCGGGAGGAGCTCTCTGCGCCGGCGCACAATCCCTGCTGCGTCCTCTCCGGGCCAAACCTCTCGCGTGAGATAGCCCAGGGCCTCCCGTCGGCCACGGTGGTGGCCGCCGAAGACACCCAGGTGGCCGAGCAGGTGCGAGACCTGGTGATGACGACCCGCTTCCGGGTATACTCCAGTCACGATGTGGTGGGCGTGGAGCTGGGCGGCACGCTGAAGAACATTGTGGCCCTGGGCGCGGGCATGAACGACGGCTGGGGCTACGGCGCCAACGCCAAGGCCGCCTTCATGACGCGAGGTCTGGCAGAGATCACCCGCCTGGGAGTGGCCGCGGGGGCCAACCCCCTTACCTTCCTGGGACTGGCGGGCTTGGGCGACCTGGTGGCCACCTGCGCCAGCCCCCTGAGCCGGAACCGGCGGGTGGGCGAAGAGCTGGCCCAGGGCCGGCCTCTGGAGCAGATTCTGGCGGCGCTGGGCGGCGTGGCTGAGGGGCCGACGACCACCCTGGCAGCCCGAGGGCTGGCCCGACGCCTAGGCGTGGAGATGCCCATCGCGGAGCAGACCTACCGGGTACTCTACGAGGGCCTCGACCCTCGCCAGGCTATCGCCGAGCTGATGTCCCGAGAACCCAAGCACGAGTTGGAAGGTCTGGGAGGTTAGCCCCTGAGCATGCTCCTATCGGTGATTATGCCGGTGTACAACGAGGAGGCGCACCTCCGGGAGATCCTGCGCCGGGTGCGGGCGGTCCCCCTGGAGAAAGAGATCATCTGTGTGGACGACTGCTCTCGGGACCGGAGTTGGGAGATTCTCCAGGAGGAGGGTCGCCAACCCAACACCCATGTTTTTCGCCACCTCCAGAACATGGGCAAGGGCGCGGCCGTGCGCACCGGGCTGACCCATGTTAAGGGCGACGTGGTGATCATCCAGGACGCCGACCTGGAGTATGACCCCGGCGATTATCCCCGGCTCCTGGCGCCCATCCAGCGGGGCGAGACCAAGGTGGTCTACGGCTCCCGGTTCCTGGGCCGGATAGAGGCCATGTCCACCGGCAGCGCCCTGGGCAACCGCTTCGTGACCGCGGCCGCCAACCTCCTCTTCCGCACCCGGCTCACGGACATGGAGACCTGCTACAAGGTCTTCACGGGAGACATCGCGCATCGCCTGGACCTAGCCACCCAGCGCTGGGGCTTCGATCCGGAGATCACCGCAAAGGTCATCCGCATGGGCTACGCCATCGTGGAGGTGCCCATCACCTACCGTGGCCGCACCGTCGAGGAGGGCAAGAACCTCCGCTGGCGGGACGGCTTCTCGGTGCTGTTCACCCTCATCCGCTTCAGGTTCCTGCCGTGACTCGAAACCCTCGGAGCGCCTCCGCTCGCACCAAGCTGTCCGCTCATGAACGAGACTACCGGCCCTGGTGGGTGGTCCGCTCCGACCGTGCCATCTGCTCCCAGGGCTGCGGCGCGCGCTGCTGCAAAGGCAGCTTTATCTCCCTGACGCCGCAGGAGGCGGAGCTGATGCCCCGCCTCGCGCAACGCCTGGGCGTCCCCGGGCCCGAGATCGTGGCCAATGACAAGAGCCGCCAGGGCGGACCCGATGGCCCGGCGCAGGAGTACATCATGTACTCCCTACCATGCACCTTCCTGAGCAAAAGCAACCTGTGCCAGATATACGCCCAGCGGCCCGCCCATTGCCGGGAGTTTCCCGACCAGTCTCGGGAGTGGTGCCCGCTGAGCTGGAAACGCTTCGGCGAACACCCCAGGTAATCGCCCCTGCCCTATCCGGCAGCCCTCCCTGATGCCGCATCCTCATCCCCTGCATCTGAAACAGGACCTACTGTGCCTGGCGCTCTTGGCGGGCGCCGTGCTGCTCTTCCACCCGGCCCTGGCCTTCGCCGGAGGCGTGCTCACGGACTACGATCTCTTCACCTACTTCTATCCCAACTGGCACTATCGCGCAGAGGTGATCCAGCAGGGGCGTCTGCCCCTGTGGAATCCCTACATCTTTGCGGGCGTGCCCTTTCTGGCCAACCTTCAGACGGGAGTGCTCTACCCCCCAAACCTGCTCTTCCTGGGGCCGCAGGCGCCGGCGGCCGTGGCCCTGTCCTACCTGCTTCATCTCTGGTTGGCCGCCGCCGGCATGTACCTCTTGCTCAGGGTCGCGATGGGGGTGGGCGCGGCGGCGGCGCTGCTGGGCGGACTGGTCTTTGCCCTGGGAGGCTTCTTTGCCGCCCAGGCGGGGCACATCAACCAGGTGCAAGCCGCCGCCTGGCTCCCGGCGCTGGCGCTGGCCTACTGGCGGGCGTATCATGGCTGGAGCTTGCCCTGGCTGGCCCTGGGGTCGCTCCTCATGGCCATGCAGCTCACCGCCGGGCATCCCCAGGAATCCTACCTCACTCTGGCAGCCCTGGCCTTCCTGGGCCTGCACGAGGCCACCGCCGCTGCTCAGGCGAGACAGACGCCGGGCAGCGGCTGGCTCGAGCGGCTGCCGCTGGCAGGATACCCCCTCCGCTGGCTGGCGCGCTGCGGCCACGCCGCCGCTCTCCTGGCGCTCATGAGCGGGCTGGGCGCCGGCCTGGCCGCAGTCCAACTGGTCCCTGCGGCCGAGCTGGCGGCCCTCTCCATCCGTGGCGGCGGCCTCGCCTACGAGGATGCCATCTCCTTCTCGCTGCCACCCTGGGAGCTGTTGCGCGCCTTGCTGCCGACGTACGGCGCTCTGCCCCTGAGCGAGTTCGTAGGCTACGTGGGCGTTGCGCCGCTCCTGCTGGCAGCCCTGGCGCTGCGTCAGTGGCCACCAGCCCCCTATGCCGGGTTCTTCGGCGGCCTCTGGCTGGTGGGCCTGTTCCTGGCCCTGGGGGGCTACAACCCGGCCTACCCCTGGCTCTTCGAACGGGTTCCGGGTCTCGACCTCTTCCGTGTGCCTGCCCGCTGGCTCTTTCTCTGCGCCTTCGGTGCGGCAGGGCTGGCGGCCCTCGGCCTGGAGACCCTTGGCCGAAGCGCAGCGGCCAGGGAGACGCCATGGTGGCGCCCTGCCCTGCAACCACTCCTTCCCCTGGCGGCGCTCCTGGCGCTGGCCATCCTGGGCAGCGCCCTCACGGTCGTGGTCTTGCCACCGTCCCATGCCATCCTTCTCTGGGCGGCAGCCGGCGCCGCCACAGTAGGCATCGTCTCCTTACCACAGGTACCCCTGCTGACGACGGCGCGCGCGGCTTTGATCCTGGCGCTGGCCTCCTGGGAGCTGCTGGCCGCCCGAGAAGCGCTGCCGGTCTCCCATCCGCTCCCGCAGCAGGTCTACAGCGCCTTGCGCCCCGGCCTGCTCCAGGTGGTCCAGGACCAGGGGCTGCATCGCACCCTCAGCATCGCTAATCCGGCCTACGAGCCGGGAGACCTAGGCGAGCTCCGGGCCATCCTCTCCGACGCTTTGTCCGCCGCAGAGGTGGAGGCCTACGTGGTTGCCACCAAGTACCAGGAGGTGCAGTCGCCCAACCTGGGCATGCGCTACCACATCGCCACCCTGGACGGCTACGACGGTGGCGTGCTCCCCACCCGCCGCTATACAGACTTCAAGGGAGAGCTGCTGGCCCGGGGTGACTCCAGCGCCTCCACGAGCACGAACGGCAGACAAGTCTCAGCGGCCTTGATTCGCGACCATCTGCTGGGCGTTCCGCCCCCCGACCTTCTGGGCATGCTTAACGTGAAGTACCTCATTGCCGACCGGCTATACGATGGCTGGGCCGACGGCATCTATCACGACCTAGGCACGCCAAGACGCCTGGAGCCCGGCCAGCGACTGGCCCTCCAGAGCGAGGCCTGGGGCCCGGCCACCGCCCTCAGCCTGGCCACCTATCTCGAGGATGCCGCTGAGCTACCTCAGGGGACGCCCATCGCCCGGGTGATCCTCCGGGACGCAGACGGCCGGGAGCAGTCCTGGACGCTGCGGGCCGGCGTTGAGACTGCCGAGTCCGACGGTGCGACGCTGGCCACCGGCGCCCACAGGCGTGCCCGGCTCCTGGCGGGACGGAGGGGTCTTCCGGGGCGGCAGGTCTACGTGGCGCGCCTGGAGCTGGGACGAGTAGGCTATCCGTGGGCCATCGTGATCGATGCGCAGTTGGCCCACGGGAGCCTCACCGTGGCTGGCGCCACCCTGATAGACGGCCGGACCCTTGCCAGCCAGACGGTGGACCTGGAACCCCGCCTACGGCGGGTCCACACCGGCGACGTGAAGGTCTACCAGAACCTCGCCTTGCAGGAGCGGGCCTATCTGGCCTCCGAGGTCCTGCTGGCCGAAGGACAGGAGCAACAGCTCCGATCGCTGCCCCAAGCGCTGCCACCCGCGGTGCTCCTGGAGCAGCCTCCTCCTGCGACAGCCATCAGCGCAACCTCCAGCCTGGCTCGCCCACCCGCCGCCGTGCCGGGAGATGTGCGCATAGTCCGGTACCAGGCGGAGCAGGTGCTGCTGGAGGTAGCCCTGGCCGAACCGGCCTACCTGGTGCTCACCGACGCCGACTTCCCCGGCTGGCGCGCCTGGGTGAACGGCGTCGAGGCGGAAATCCTGCGGGCCAACTACCTCTTCCGCGCCGTGCCGCTGCCGGCAGGCGCTCACCAGGTGGAGTTCCGCTATGTGCCGGAGAGCCTGGCCCGTGGCTGGACCGTCAGCCTTTGGACGGGCCTCGGCCTGCTGGCCGTGCTGGCGGCCTGGCCAGTGCTGCGCTGGCTCGTCCGGCGCGCACGCTCTTAGGGTGGCCCCTGGTTGCCCACGTCCAAGCGGCGCGCCACCTCCGCCACCCGCCTACCCAGGATGCGGCACTGCTCCAGGTCATCCTCCGTAGGCGGGCCGACGCTGGCCGGGCCGTAGTAGGAGTTGGAGCTGGTGCGCATGGCGCTGCTCCAGGGCAGCCCCACCGGGATCAGGCCGTTGGCCACCAGGGAGTGCCAGAGCTGCAGCAGGGTAACCTCGTTGCCGGAGGAGCGGGAGCGCCCGGAGGAAAAGGCGGCGCCCACCCGGCCCACCAGCATCTGGTACTCCCAGATATCCTCTCCCTGGTCCAGCCACTCCTTCATCTTGGCAGAGACGCCGCTCCAGTTGGGGGAGCCTAAGATAAGGCCGTCGGCCTGCTTCAGCTCCTCCATAGTGGCCTCCTCCAGGGTGCGCACCCGCACCTGAGTGCCAGAGATGGAGCCAGCGCCCTCCGCAACGGCCGTGGCCATCGCGTCCATGGCCCTCCCCCGGTTGTCATAGACGACGAGGATGTTCATGAGGCCTCCTGAAACGTTGTGGACGAGGGTGGTCCTAGGCTGGAAGCGATCTCGCCGCCGCTTCCAGTTCCCTTCTTTGGGCCTCCTCCAGGGGCTGGTAGGTCATGGCCAGCTCCACGTTTACCCGCACCCTATCGGGGTACCGGACGCCGGGTATGGCGACCGAGACGTCCGGGTTGGAGAGGACGTATTGCAGGAGCGCTGCGGGCGACAGGGCGGCGGCCTGCTCCGAGGTCCGGCTGAGGCTCCTGACCACGCTGATGCGCCCGGAGCCACCCAGAGGGCGCATCACAATAACCCCCACGTCCCTCTCTTTGCCCAGCGCGATCAGCCCCCGGGTGTCCGGGTAGAAGGCAGAGTACTCCAGCATCACCGTGTCGAACTCCCCACAGGTGATGGCCTTCTCCACCACCTCCAGGCTGTGGGAGGAGATGCCGATGTACCGTACCTTGCCCAGGAACTGCGCGATCTTCAGGCCCGTGAGCGCTCCCTCTTCCGTCAGCACACCCTCCCAGGCCTCGGGCGACACGTCGTCCAACTGGTAGAGGTCTATCCGGTCCACGCCCAGCAGCCGTAAGCTCCGGTCCACGTCGTACTGCGCCCCGTCTCTGGTCCGGTTGACGGTCTTGCTAGCCACGTAGAAGTCCTTGCCGCCCCTGGCGCTGATGACCTGGCCGATGAGATGCTCGGCGCCCTCATAGATCCGGGCGGTGTCGATGAAGTTGATGCCCAGGTCCAGCGCCAGGCCCAGGGTCTCCGCGCCCTCCTTCGCCTGCGCCGTATCCAGGGTTCCCACGCCCAGCTCGGTGACCATCAGGTCGGTTTTTCCCAGCCGACGCTTCCTAAGCTCCGCCACGGCCAATCTCCTCAGGTAATAGGACACCAACTAAGCCTGTCTCGCGGTTGGGGCGACCTCACCGTGCAGTAGGATACCGCAGCTCCGGCTGGAACCGCGCCGCCAGGGCCTGCTCCGCCATCCGGAAGAAATCCTGCTCCTCAAACCCGAAGACATCTGCCAGCAACTGGTACTCCGACTCCATGGAGGATTCGAAGGGGCCCGGGTCGTCGGTGCTGACGCTGAAGCTCAGCCCCAGCTCCCGGGCCAGCCGCACCGGATGGTTCTCCATCAAGTCCACAGCACCCGTCGCCACATTGCTGGTGGGGCACATCTCCAGGTGGATGCCATCTCGCAGAACCCGCTCGATCAGCCGGGGGTCCTGAAACACCGCCACGCCGTGCCCGATCCGGTGGGGGCGGCCATACTCCAGCGCGTCCCATACCGACTCTG
>JACPQN010000111.1 GCA_016190485.1 Chloroflexota bacterium | reverse complement strand
TGTGCCTGGTGGGGCCTTCCGGGTGCGGCAAGACCACGCTGTTAAACCTGGTGGCGGGCCTAGAGCAGCCCAGCCAGGGGGAGGCGCTGCTGGGGGGCCAGCCGGTGCGAGGCCCCGGGCCCGACCGGGCCATGGTCTTCCAGGAGTACGCGCTCTTCCCCTGGCTCACGGTGGAGCAGAACGTGGACTTCGGCCTCCGGCACACCGGCGTGCCCAGGCTCCGGCGGCGAGAGCTGGTGGCGCAGTATCTGGACCTGGTGGGCCTGCATGACTTCAGCCGGGCGCGGCCCCATCAGCTCTCCGGCGGCATGCAGCAGCGGGTGGCCCTGGCCAGGGCGCTGGCGCTCTCGCCCAAGGTGCTCCTCATGGACGAGCCTTTCGCCGCGGTGGACGCCCAGACCCGCAACCGGATGCAGGCGGAGCTGCTGGAGGTGTGGAGCAAGGAGCGCACCACGGTGGTGTTTGTGACCCACAACGTGGACGAGGCCGTCTACCTGGCGGACCGCATCCTTGTGCTGACCCCCCGGCCGGGCCGGTTGCTGAACCCGCTATCGGTAGAGCTGCCCCGACCCAGGCGGCGCACCAGTCCCGAGTTCAACCAGGTGCGGGAGGCCGTGCTGGAGCTGCTCTCCACCATGGCCGGCCGGCCCCTGGACTGAGCGCTCGCCGTGGCGCTCCCACCCCCGATACCGGCCGGCGAGGCTCCGGAGGCCGCTGCAACTGGCGACGCCTCTTCGCGTCAGGGCCTGGCCCAGTGGCTGGTCTCCGGGATCTTTCTCCTGGGCCTCCTGATCCTCTGGGAGGTCGTGTCCTCCCTGGGCGTCTTCGAGCGGAGCCTGTTTCCTTCCCCCTCGGGCATTGCGCAGAGCTTCAGGCTCTGGTGGGACAACGGGGGGCTGGCCACCGCGGTGTCCATCAGCCTGCGGCGCGCCCTCATCGGCTACGCCCTATCGCTGGCTATCGGGGTGCCCCTGGGGATAGCTATCGGCAGCTTCCGCTTCATGGACTGGACCGTGGGCACCCTGGTGCGGCTGCTCCAGCCCATCCCCGGCATCGCGTGGACGCCTTTGGCCGTGGCCTGGTTCTTTAGCGTGTCGGAGACGGCGAAGATCTTCGTGGTGCTCACCGGCAGCCTCTTTCCCCTGGTCATCGCCACCAGCGCCGGGGTACGCACCGTGCCGCCGCTGTACAAGCGGGCTGCCCTCACGCTGGGCGTCCGGGGCCTCGCGCTCTTCACCGAGGTGATCTTTCCCGCCTGCCTGCCCAGCATCCTGGCGGGCATGCGCATCTCCTGGGCCTTCTGCTGGCGGGCGCTGGTGGCAGCGGAGATCGTGCTGGCCACCCGCACCGGGCCGGGTCAGGAGGGGCTGGGTGGCCTCCTGGGGGTGGCCCGCCAGTTCAGCCAGATTGACACCGCGGGCATGGTGATGGTGCTGCTGGCAGCCCTGGGCCTGGCGATGGATGGCCTGGTGTTCGGCCCATTGGAGCACCGGGTGCGGACCGAGCGGGGGCTATGACCGTGGGCGCGGGCGGGCGCTACCTCCGGGCCACGGGGCTGCGGGCGCTGGCCCAGGAGCTGCGGGGCGACGAGGTGGTCCACGCTGGCATGCGGCCCTACGGCTTCCACGCGGGGAACAAGGCGCCCATCCTCTGCTACCCCATCCTTCTGGGGGAGGAGATGCTACGCCGGGGGGTGGAACCCCGCTTCCGCTACCTGGTCACCCTCAACGACTGGGAGACGGACGGCCTGGCGCATCCGGCGGGCTACCCCCTGAACGTCACCCCGTCCGGGCGCTCCTTCCAGCACCAGCCCGACCCCGACGGCTGCAGCCCCGGCCTGGTGGACCACTGGGAGTCCCACCTGCGGCGGGAGTTGGCGCCCATCCAGGAGCGCTTCCCGGCGGTGCAGCTCAGCCTGGTGCGCGCCTCTCAGATAAGGGATGCAGACGGGATGCAGCGGGCCCTGGAGGCCGGCCTGGCCCGGCCCCAGGAGGTCCGGCTGCTGCTGGAGGAGACCCTCAAGGTGGTCATCCTGGACGCTCCCCTTCAGTTCCTGGGCGCGGTGTGCCCGTCGTGCCGCTCCATCCAGGGCGAGACATCCTATGCTGGTGGGAGGGGCGCCGTGACCTTCCGCTGCGCCGCATGCGGCAGCGCTTCCGCCCGGCCGAAGGAGGCCCTGGACTACTGGCTCTACGTCCACCTGCTGGGCGCGGCCAAGTACCTGGTGTTCCGCCCCGACGTGTGGATCTTCGGTGGGGACTTCCTGGAGTACCGCACCGTGGACTTCCTGGACCGGATGGTGGAGGCCCTTGACGGCAAGCCGCCGGCCATGAAGCACCTGATCACTCCCATCCTGCTGGGGCCCGACGGCGAGAAGATGAGCAAGAGCCGAGGCAACCTGGCCGACCTGCCCCTGGAGCGTCTCCTGTCCCTCTTGCGCGGCGTAGACGAGAGTGCTGTGCCATTCCCTCAGCTGTCTGCCTAGTCAGAGGGCCACGACGCGAGCTGGGGCGGTGTTCTAATTAGAAATGGTGAGCAAGGAGTGTTAAGAGGTTCCTGGTCAGCGGGGACAATGACTTCGTGGGTGCACTACAGGCTATCAAAGACTTGGGAAAGAACGTGGAGATTGCGCTCTTTGGCTCTGGCTCGCAGCACCTGCGTGATGTTGCAGACCGCGTCGTTAGGATCGATAGCGCTTTCCTACAGGGTTGTTGGCAGAAATAAAAACAGGAGGTTGACTAGCAACCTCCTGGGGTTCATCATCCGAGGTTGGCTGGCAACCTCGGAGGGTTAATCTAGGGATATGTATACACGTCGCATGCAGGTATGTCAATCAGACAGCCGTACGGTTCATCCTCAAATCTGGGACACTACAGAACCTAAGATGCATCTAAGTTGAGGGCTCAGGAGGGGGTAGAATAGTAGCAGGGACAGCCCACCCTCTGGGAGCGGATGCCTATGCCCGTGTATTATCCGGCCTTTCTGGACCTCGCTGGGAAAAAGGCCGTGGTGGTGGGGGGTGGCCAGGTGGCCGAGCGCAAGGCGCTGGCGCTCCTGGCCTGCGGGGCGCAAGTCACCGTGGTCAGCCCCGTCCTTTCCCCCAGACTGGCGGTCCTGGCGCAGCGAGGCGCCGTCACCGCCTTGCGGAGGGCCTATCAGCAAGGCGACGTGACCGGCGCTTTCCTGGTAGTGGCCAGCACCGACGACCGCGCCGTGAACCAGCAGGCGTCCAGGGACGCGAGGGCGGCGGGAGCGCTGGTGAACACGGTGGACAGCGCCCAGGAGAGCGACTTTATCGTGCCCTCCGTGGTAGAGCGGGGCGACCTCACCGTGGCCATCTCCACCAACAGCCGAAGCCCGGCCCTGGCGCGGCGGCTGCGGGAAGAGCTGGAGCGCTACCTCACCCCTGACTACGGTGACCTGCTGCGCGTCGCCCACCAGGTAGAGGAGGAGCTGGCGCTGCGGGGGGTGCAGTGCTCCCCGGAGGCGTGGCAGGAGCACCTGGGGAGAGAGTTTCGGGAGCTGGTGCGCCGGCGGAAGCTACATCAGGCTAAGGAACGCCTACTCCAGGCGCTACTAGGGACAGCAGAGCGGAGTTGACCGCCAGGGACTGGCGTCCGCCGATGCAGGTCGCCCGCTCGTGGTGACTACGCAATCATATCACTACGCGTTACCTGACAAGAGAATTCCGGCCCAGAAGCTAATGTCCAGTGCCCATACCTTTGCAAGGGCAAGGGTTATTCTGATAGCATGAAGTCATACTGATGGGAACGAGTAAGACCATGAGCTATACTGTTGGCCCGAAGGGGCAAGTAGTGATTGCGAAAGAGTTCCGCGACCGGCTGGGCGTGAAGTCGGGCTGGGTCGCCCTACAGCGTCTCGTGGGAGATCACGTAGAGGTCTACTTCGTGCCACCAGCCCATCGAGAGTCCCTCAAAGGGAGCCTGGCCGGACATCTGAGAAGACATGTTGGTGGTGGCGAAGAGTGGGAGAGGGCGAGAGAGGCCGCATGGCGCGAGGCAGCTCAAGAGCGGGAGACCGTCCCTGAGGAAGAGCGGCCTTTATGAGCGGCCTGCTTGATACGAGCATGGTGGTCCGTTATCTCACCGGCGATCCGCCGGAGATGGCGGCGCGTGCGGCCGGCGTCATCGACAGCGAGGAAGATCTAGCGGTAACGGATGGGGTGTTGATGGAGACGGCGTACGTTCTCACCTCCGTATACGGCGTGGAGCGAGCAACGGTTGTAGATAACCTGATGACCTTTCTTCAAAAGGAGAACATCGGCGGTTTTGGACTGGATAAAGGTCTATTACTCCAGGCGCTACTGTTATGCCGGCCATCGGGTCGCGTGTCCTTCGCCGATGCCCTGCTGTGGGCCGCTGCACGGTCAACGAACGCGAAGGTAGTCTACTCGTTAGACGAGCGGTTTCCGAGCGATGGTGTTGAGGTTAGGAGGGGGGACACTAGTGTGGTGTCCTAGAAGAACGCCTCAGATGTCGTTGCGAGGAGCCGGAGGCGACCCTTCGGCTAGCTCAGGACAAGCGAAGCAATCCGGGGTGGGGCATGATCGACTTCCCACCCCCAGATTGCCACGCCCTCCTTCGTCGGGCTCGCAATGACCTTCCCGCCGGAGTTTGTCAAGGAACTTCAAAGACAGGACACTAGCTCGCACCCACTTGCGTGGCCCGGAGGGCCTGGGGCAGGTAGGCGCAGCTAGGATCGGAGGCCAGGTAGTCTCCCGTCATGGCGTAGGCCCGGCCCCGGGAGCCGCCGCACACCTGCTTGAACTCGCAGAGGCCGCACTTGCCCCGCAGCTTTGAGACATCTCGCAGGTCCCGGAACAGGGTGGCGTTGCGGTAGATCTCGGCAAAGGGCTGCTGGCGCACGTTGCCCGCGGGGATCTGGAGGAAGCCGCTGGGGCACACGTTCCCCAGGTGGTCTATGAAGGCAAAGCCGTTGCCATCGTTAACCCCCTTCTCCACCGGCGCTCGCCCTTCCCGGAACGCGTAGCCCGCGCCCGTCAGCTCCCAGCGGGCCGGGCCTGCCGGGGCGATCTGGCCCTGGGCCTGGCGCATCCGCTGGATCACCACCCGCCGGTAGCTCTGGGCGGCCGTGGTCCGGATGTGGAAGGACACCCGCTGGGACAGGTCGTAGAGCCAGTTGTAGGTGGCCTCGTGCTCCTGGGGGCTGACCATGTCGCTGGCCTGCCCCCGGCCCGTGGGCACCAGGAAGAAGACACTCCACACCGTGACGCCCGCCCGCTCCACCACCTCGGCGATGGCGGGCAGGTCCTCCAGATTGTGGCGGTTGACAGTGGTGCCGATCTGAAAGGGGATGCCCAGCTCCCGCATGTCCTGGAGGATCTCCATGCTGCGCTGGAAAGAGCCTTTGAAGCCCCGGAACGCGTCGTGAATCTCGGGGCGGGAGCCATCCAGGCTCAGGTGGACCATGTGGACGCCGGAGTCTTTCACCCGCTGCAGGGCCTCCCGCTTTACCAGCTTGGTTGCGCTGGGAGAGAGGGCCACCCGCAGCCCTGCGGCCACGGCATGGTTCAGCAGGTCATACACGTCCCGCCGCATCAGGGGGTCGCCGCCAGTGACGATGAGGATGGGCTTGCCCATCTCCACCAGCTGGTCGATGAGCTGAAAGCCCTCCTGGGTGGTCAGCTCATCGGGGTGGCGCTTCTTCTGGGCCACGGCCCGGCAGTGGATGCAGTTGAGAGCGCAGGCCTTGGTGATCTCCCAGGCCACCGTAAAGGGCATCTGGTTGAAGTCGACGTCGAAATAGGAAGGGCTGGCGCCGGGCTGGTAGCGGTGCTCTGCCATGGTAGTGGCCCGCTTTGGGCTAGGCAACGCCGGCGGGCGCGGGGGCCTGCATCTCGTCGTCCGACAGGAAGCAGGCGGGGTCCATGCCCCAGATATCGCCGGTGGCGAACTGGGCACGGGAGCGGAAGTTGCCGTTGCAGATCTCAAGGAAGCGGCAGCTCTGGCAGCGCGCAGGCAGCAGCTTGCCCCGGTCTTTCAGGCCGGCCATCACGGGGTGGGCCGTGTCCTGCCAGATCTGGCTGAAGGGACGCTCCCGGATGTTGCCCAGGTCCACGCCCCAGGTGAACTGGTCGGGGTGGACGTTGCCGGTATTGTCGATGTGGCCGATGGCCACGCCGGAGTTGTTGCCGCCGTTGCGCTTGAGCAGGCGCCACACCTCGCTTGCCCGCTCGGGGCCTTGCTCCCGCTCCACCTTCATGTAGAGGTACGCGCCGTCCGCGTGGTTGTCTACCGTGAGGATCTCCTTCTCCAGGCCCCGTCCGTGGAAGTCCTGGGCCCGGTCGAAGATGGTGTCCAGGGCGGCCCGGACCTCCTGGGGGTTCAGGGCGTCGCCGCTGATGCGGCGACCGCGGCCGCTGTAGACCAGGTGATAGAAGCACACCCGGTCGATACCCTCCCGCTCCACCAGATCGAAGATGTCCGGCAGTGCGGCCACGGTGCGGCGGGTGAGGGTGAGGCGCAGGCCCACCCGCTGGCCCACGGCCTTGCAGTTGCGGATGCCCTCGACCGCGGCGTCGAAGGCGCCGCGCTTGCCCCGGAACTTGTCGTGCTGGGCGCCGATGCCGTCCAGGCTGATGCCCACGTAGCCGAAGCCCGTGTCTTTGATGCGCTGGGCGGTCTGCCGGGTGATAAGGGTGCCGTTGGTGGAGAGGGTGGTCCGCAGCCCCAGGTGGTGGGCAGTCTCGGCCAGATCGAAGAGGTCCTCCCGGTTCAGCGGTTCGCCGCCGGAGAGGAGCAGCACGGGCACGCCGAAATCGGCCATATCCTGCAACATGGCCCGGGCTTCTGGGGTGGTTAGCTCGCCGGGGTAGGGCTTATCGAAGGAGTCCGAGTAGCAGTGCATGCAGTGGAGGTTGCAGCGGCGGGTGCTGGTCCACACCACCACTGGCGGGCGTTTCGCCCCCGGCGCCCGGAGCTGTTCGCCGTAGCGGAGGTGGTCCGTCTCCGTGGTGACGCCACAGAGGAGCCGAGATACACCAAGCATAGGTCCCTCCCTCTATCGCACGCACCGGCTGGCGGTGCGGAAACGCCGAATCCTTCAGGTTCACTCTAGTCCCTTTGGAGTGCCTGCACACTCTGTTTCTGGGTAGTTTTCACCTCCCCCTTTGGGTAGGTACCCACAGGCGGGCCATGGCTTCATGGGCCGCGCAGGTCCAAGTCTCCTTAATCCACATTGCGTCGTTCAATGAGTGGCCTGAGGGCAAAAGGGATGTCCAGGATCGGCTTTCTCAGAGCGAAGACTTGGTTGTTGAAGTATTCCAAGATCTGGGCTTGGCAGCCGTGCGTCTCACGGGCGAGATGCCAGATCCTCCATGTCAGCAGTGTCCCGCATCTGGCGATAGAGGAGAGCGGTCGCGATGGCCACAGCTAAGTGCTCTATGACGCCATCCAGAAGTCTCAGTTCACTGGGGCGGGTCAGGGCTTCTGGCGAGCGGGAGGCAAGGCCAAGTACCCCTAGAACCTTGCCCTCATGTATCAGCGGCCAGGCACCGAAGGTATTATACCCTGCCTTCTTCACCTGCTGACGCAGGAACCACCGCTCTTCGGAGAGATGGTGGGCTATCAAGGGCCTTCCAGTCTGTGCAACAATTCCTGGAAAACCCTCGCCCAACTTAAATCGGGTCCTTTCCATAAACGCGCTCGCAAAGGGACCACGATGCATCTGCATCACTACCTCTTGGCCTACTACCAACCATACTTCTGCCTCCTCTACGCCCATCACTTCCAGAGCAACGTCTATCCCTCGCTCCAGCCGCGCATTGAGGCGCAGCGAGGAGGGGGTGGCCGTGCCCACCGTGCGCAGGGTAGCCATCTCTTTGCTTATTCTCAGTGCGTTCTCATACAGGACCGAGTTTCGAATGGCCAAACCCAGTTGGGTGCTCATGCTAGCGAGGAGCTCCACCTCAGCCGGATGAAACCGGCGCTGCTCTCGACTGGCGATGACTAGAAGCCCAATAACCTCACCTTGCGCAAATAGCAGCAAGCCTAAGCCAGAATGAATGCCTTCGTCTCTGGCAGCTTCGCCTACTCCCGGGTCCTCGAAGAGCCGTTCCATAACAACAGGTTGGCTCGTTGGCAGCCCATGTTCTCCAACAGGGTCCGCAGCCAGCTTCGCTGTCCTGATCCGCTGCACCAGGGCTTCAGAAAATCCGCGATGGTACACTCCGGACAGGTCTTCGTGCTCCAGGCCCAGGGTGCAGATAACGCCGGACGCGACCCCCTCAGTCTCCAAAATGCAGTCTAGAGCGACCTTCAGGAGCTGCTGCAATTGCATATGCTGTGCCGAAAGGAGAGCCACGCGGTTGAGCGCAGCTAGCCTTCGATTTTGCTCTAAGAGTTGGCCCTCCAACCTTTTAATGAGGCCAAAAACCGCCCATGAAAATACGGCAACGCCGGCAGCAGTCGCCACGTAGGTGGCTATGAATCCAGGGGTTGTATGCAGCACCCCAAAGAAGACCCTGTGTCGAAGGAGGTCGATTATGATGAGGAACGAAGCAGCACAGGCTGCGGTGAGGACTATTAAAAGGGTAAGGTTCATTTTGTACGCTCCTTAAACTAGTACCTAGTATCCTAAATCAGCGT
>JACPQN010000113.1 GCA_016190485.1 Chloroflexota bacterium | reverse complement strand
GGGTCGGCCTGCGGCGAAATCCCCTCATGCCTGAGCAGATACCCTTCACCCTCTCCTAGCGTCCCCCTGGCAGGGGGAGGAATCTATTCCCTCTCCCTCTGGGAGAGGGTTAGGGTGAGGGCATGAACTCACCCCTTCACCCAGAAGTTCACGTAGAGATAGCTCATGTAAAGCACCAGAAGGGCGACCCCCGCTCCACGCCCTATGCTCTGCCGGAGGAACAGCAGGGCCGTCAGCAGCGTAACGCTCACCAGGAAGGGCACGTCGAAGGCCCGGGTGGCCTCATCCACCACCAGCGGCGCGACCAGGGCCGCCAGGCCCAGCACCGCGTACAGGTTGAAGATGTTGCTGCCCAGCGCATTGGCCACCACCACCCCGGACCGGCCCCGCAGCGCGCCGGTGATGGAGATCACCTTGTCGGGCAGCGTGGTGCCAATGGCCACCAGGGTGAGGCCGATGACGTACTCGGACAGCCCCAGGGCCCCGGCCAGGGCCACACCCGCCTGCACCACCGCCTCAGCCCCCAGCAGGATGAGGGCCAGCCCGCCGAAGGCCAGCGCCAGGTCTGCCAGTGGCCCATGATGCCCGCCTTCCTCTTCCTCCCGCTCAAAGGGGATCCGCGCCAGCCCTCTGGCCAGCAGGACGATGAGGCCACCCAGGTACGCCAGAAAGATCAGGCTAAGGATGGCCCCGTGGCCACGTCCTATCTCACCTCCAGTCAGAAAACCGGCGGCCAGGAGGGTCAGGGCCAGGGTGAGGCCGGCAAACACGCGGTCGGCGCCGGTGATGGCGATGGGCCGGGCCAGCACTCCCAGGGAGAAGGACCCGGTGAGGTTGGCGATGCTCGCCCCGATGACGTTGCCCACAGCGATGCCGGGACTCCCGCTGAAGGCGGCCACCAGGCTGACCAGCAGCTCCTCCCACTCCATCCCGACCGTGAGCAGCCCCACCACCGTCTCCGACGCCCCGGTGCGCTCCACCAGCTCGCCGACGCGGTCGTTGAAGAGGTCGGCGCCGCGTTCCAGCAACACTAAGCCAGCCAGGAAGAGGCCCAGGGCCGCCAGCGGGTGCATCAGACGTCCTGGGGTGTGAGCTGCCCATTCTTCACGTGGAAGCTGGCGGCAGCACGGAGCGCCTCGCTGGCCAGCTCTGCGCCCGTAGAGGTGAGGAGCACCTGCTGATACTCCTGGCTGGCCTCCAACACACAGCGGCGGCGGCCCGCGTCCAACTCCGAGAGCACGTCATCCAGGAGCACCACCGGGTCTTCACCCGTGGCCGCGCGCAGGTACTGGGCCTCCGCCAGTTTCCAGGCGAGGGCTACGGTGCGCTGCTGGCCCCGGGAACCGTAGGCGTTGGCCGGCGCTCGGTTGATGCGCAACTCCAGGTCGTCGCGATGAGGGCCCGTGGTAGTCTGCCCCAGGGCGACGTCGCGCGCTTGGCTCGCCCGGAGCTGCTCCATGAAGCGGCCGGCCAGGTCCTCCTGAGCCATCAGGTCTTGGGATGAGCCCCCTAGGGTGCAGGCGTAGGACACCGCCAGGGATTCAGCGCCCCCGCTCAGGGGCTGGTGGAAGGCCGCGGCCGCCGGGGCCAGCGCCTCCAGGGCCCGCAGACGGAAGGACAGGATGGACGCCCCTTCCCGGGCCAGAGACGCATCCCAGGGCGCCAACTCGTCGTGGGATGCCAGGCCCTGGCCGACGCGCCGCAGCAGGCTGTTGCGCTGCACCAGCAGCCGCGCGTAGCGCTGCAAAGCGCGGGTGTAGCGGCGATCCATCTGAGAGAGGAGGATATCCAGGGCGCGGCGGCGGCCTGCCGGTGGCCCTGTCACCAGCTCCAGGTCTTCCGGGCGGAAGAGCACCACCCGCAGGGCGCCCAGGTAGTCCACGGCCCGCCTCGCCACTCCGTTGACCCGGAGGCGCTTCTGCACGCCCCGGGCCGGGGCCAGCAGGGTCTCTTCCTCTCCCTCCGGCGCCGGCTGCGCCACCTTCGGCGCCTCCGGGCGTGCCACCAGGGTGACCTCCAACCTCACCGCCTCCGAGGCGTGCTGCACCATAGCAGCAAGCTGCGTTACGGCGCTTCCGCCCTGCCCGTTGCTCCATGCGATGAGCTCGCCTTCCCGGGTGGTCCTGGGCGAGCGCGAGGTGGCCAGAATAAAGAGGGCCTCCAGAAGATTGGTCTTGCCCTGGGCATTCTCTCCCTGGAGCACCACCAGCCCCGGTGGGAGCACTACGTCCAGCGCGCGATAGTTCCGGAAGCCGGCCAGAGAAAGGCGGGACACGTACACAGGGTGATTGTACGCCTTACACCACGCGGCAGGAAGATCGGCAGGTAGGAGTCAGAGGCTGCGTGATTGTTGACACCCTCAGAGAGGAATCGTAAGCTTCAGCGCAGCAGGCCCCGCGGGGTGGAAATGATGCCCGATGGCTGAGGTGGACCAACTCATCGCCGGTTCCAGTCTCATCAAGGAGCGCTCTCCATGGCCAGCGTGACGTTGCAAGGCGTCACCAAAGCCTTTGGTAAGGTCACGGCTGTGGAGGAGGTGTCCCTTGACGTGCAGGACAAGGAGTTCCTTGTCCTGGTGGGTCCCTCTGGCTGTGGCAAGACCACCATCCTCCGCCTGATCGCGGGACTGGAGACCCCCACTGCCGGCGATATCCAGATCGGCCAGCGGCGAGTGAACGAGCTGTCTCCGAAGGACCGGGATGTCGCCATGGTGTTCCAGAGCTACGCCCTGTATCCCCACATGAGCGTGCATGACAACATCGGCTTCGGGCTGAAGATGCGCCACGTGCCACGCCCGGAGATCGACCGTCGCGTGGGTGAGGCCGCGGAGCTGCTGGACATCCTTCCCTTGCTGAAGCGCAAGCCGCGCGAGCTGTCTGGTGGTGAACGGCAGCGGGTGGCGCTCGCCCGGGCCGTCGTCCGAGAGCCTCAGGTGTTCCTGATGGACGAGCCGCTCTCCAACCTGGATGCCAAGCTCCGGGTGCAGACCCGGGCGGAACTGGTCAAGCTCCAGCGACGGCTGCAGGCTACCGTCATCTACGTGACCCACGACCAGATGGAAGCCATGACCATGGCAGACCGCATCGCGCTGCTGCGGAACGGACGGCTGCAGCAGGTGGACACGCCGCAGCGGGTCTACGATGCGCCGACCAATCTCTTCGTGGCCGGGTTCACCGGCAGTCCCGGGATGAACTTCCTCAGAGGTCGTGTGCTGGCCGAAGGAGAGAGCATAGTCCTGGATGCCGGGATCCTTCATCTGCCCTTGGTCGGAGACCTGGCGCGGGTTGCTGCTGGCGCCGTGGGACGCGAGGTGGTAGTGGGCGTGAGGCCGGAGGAGATACGAGATGCGGGTTCCGCTCCGCCGGGACCGCGCTGGGGGAGCTTTCGGGCCCGCGTCGACCTCGTGGAGCCATTGGGGAGCGAGAAGCTCTTACACCTGATCGCCCAGGGGCAGAGCCTCGTCGCACGGGTAGACCCGCGGATGCCAGCGGCGCCGGGAGACGAGTTGGCTTTTGTGGTCGACCCGTTGCAGATCAATCTCTATGACGCTGAGACTGAGCAGGCGCTGGGTTAGCAAGGACGGAGCTGAAGGATGTCCCTACAGTCACCGGTAGCCGCGTACGCTGGAACACCCTGGCGTCTGCCCAAGGCGTTGCGGGAGACGGCCCTGGGCTACGCGTACGTCCTCCCAGCATTTGCAATCCTCCTCGGCTTCCACTTCCTTCCCATCTTTTATGCCTTCTACATCAGCCTGTTCAACTGGCGCATCCGCCAGGGACCCTTCGTAGGGCTAGAAAACTACCAGAGCGCCGTGAGCAATCCGGAATTCTGGGAATCGCTCAAGGTCACCTTCTACTATGCCCTGGGCGTCATCCCCGCTCACCTGGTCCTCTCCTTCCTCATCGCCTACGCCCTGTTCCAGCAGATCCGCGGCCGTGGGCTCTACCGGGTCCTCTATTTCCTCCCTTATATGACCGCTACCGTGGCTGCGGCCCTGGTGTGGCGCTGGATCTTTCACAGCCAGTACGGCATCCTGAACCTGGCCCTGGATAAGATCGCAATCGGGCCGCAGGAGTGGCTCCTGGAGCCACGCGGCGTGGTCGAACTGGTCCTGGGGGCCCTTGGCGTTGCCGCGCCCGAGTGGGCGGCAGGCCCCAGCCTGGCCCTGTTAAGCGTGATCATCTTCACGGTGTGGCATGGCCTGGGCTTTGGTGTGGTGATCATGCTGGCGGGACTGTCGAACATCTCGGGCGAGGTGTACGACGCCGCCCGGGTGGATGGCGCAGAGGGCTGGGCGCTGATGCGCCACATCACGCTCCCGCTCCTCTCGCCAACGCTCTTCTTCCTGGTGATTGTATCCACCATCGGGGCCTTTCAGAGCTTCAACAGCATCTATATCATGACCGACCCCGACCACGGTGGCCCCCTGGGCACCACCCGCAACGCCACCATGTACATCTTTCAGAACTTCTTTGAGTACACCCGGCTGGGGTACGCCTCGGCCGTCGCGTTTGTGCTTTTTGTAATAGTGCTCGCCCTGACCATCTTCCAGATGCGGGTGCTGGGGCCGCGCGTCCACTACCAGTAGAGCGTATGGCAGGCGAAAGTATCGTCCTGGCGCGAGAGGAACCGGCGCTGGAGACCGCGGCGACAGCAGGGCGCGCACGGCTGGCCTGGAAGCCAGCCGTGCTGCATGCCCTTCTGCTGGCAGGAGCGCTCCTGATGCTGTTCCCCTTCTACTGGATGGTGGTCACCGCGTTCAAAGACCTGGAAGAGGCCAGCGCCTTCCCGCCGACCCTCTGGCCCAGCGAGTGGCATCCGGAGAACTTCCTGACTGCCTGGGGCATGGCGCCCTTCGGGCGCTACTTCGTGAACACGATCCTGGTGGCCGGCCTTCAGACCACGGCGGTGCTGCTGACCTCGGCCCTGGCGGCCTACGCCCTCGCTCGCATCGACTTCAAAGGGAAGAACCTGGTCTTCGTGGCCTTCCTCGCCACCCTCATGATCCCCTTTGAGGTGACACTGGTGCCCAACTTCGTCATCTTGAAGACCCTGCAATGGTACAACACCTATCTGGCGCTCATCGTGCCCTGGGGCACCAGCGTCTTCGCCATCTTTCTGCTGCGCCAGTTCTTCCTCTCCATCCCTAAAGACCTCTACGACGCGGCCGAAATCGACGGCTGCAGCCGCTTCCAGTTCTTGTGGCGCATTGCGCTCCCGCTCTCGACGCCGGCCCTGGTCACCATCGCGCTGCTCAGCTTTCTCGGCGGATGGAACGCTCTGTTGTGGCCACTCATCGTCACCGGCAGCGCAGAGATGCGCCTGCTCCAGGTGGGGCTTTCCGCCTTTCAATCGGAAGCCCGGGTGCAGTATCATCTATGGATGGCCGCGGCCACCTTCACTACGGCCCCCGTGATCGTGGCCTACTTTTTCGCCCAGCGCCATTTCATACAGAGTGTCTCGGGTTCCGGCCTCAAAGGCTAGGCCCTGGAACCATAGTCAAAGGGGAAAGCTCGCAGCGGTCAGGAGGGAACTATGTTGCATGTGAGCAAGGGTCTGGCATCCCTGGCAAGCGGTCTGTTCTTCCTGGCGGGATGTGCTCCCGCCGTGGCGCCTGCGCCACCGCCCTCCGCAGCACCGGTAGCCGCGAACCCGGTGGACTCGGTGGAGATCAAAGGGCCGGTGGAGCTGGTGTTCTGGCACCGCCAGACCGGCGATTCGGAAGCGCTCCAGCAGAAGCTCATCGACGAGTTCATGGCGGCCAATGCCAACGTCAAGATCAAGGCCGAGAGCCTGGGCGATTACAACAAGCTCTACCAGAAGATCATCGCTTCCATTCAGGCGGGATCGCCGCCGGACGTGGTGGCCGCCTACGAGAACCAGGCGGCGGAGTACTTTGACGCTGCTGCCCTCGTTCCCTTCGACGACTATATCAAGAGCAAGAAATACGGCCTCACCGAGGCGGAGCTTGCCGACTATGTCTCCTCCTTTATAGAGGCCACCAAGTTTCCCCAATACGGGGGCAAGTCGTTGACCTTTCCCTACACCAAGAGCGACCTGGTGATGTACACCAACATGGAGGTCGTGCGCGCTCTGGGCTTCGACAAACCGGCGGCCACCTGGGACGAGTTCCTCACCCACTGCCGCAAGGCCGTGACAACGGGTAAGCAGTGCTACGCCATGGAAGTCAGCGCCTCCACCTTTGATGGCATCGTCTTCAGCTATGGCGGCGATGTCGTGAGCAGCGACGGCAAGCGGGTGCTCTTCGATCAGCCTGCCGTCACCAAAGCCCTGCAGCTCTATGACACCCTGGCCAAAGAGAAGCTGGCCTATCGGGTTCAGGGCACCGACGACCAGAACGACATCCTGGCCGGGCGGGCCGTCTACATGATCCGATCGAGCACCAGCGTGCCCCGGCTGGCCTCGGGTTTCAAGGACAACGCCAAGTGGGAGGTAACCCTGATCCCCCAGGGCACGGCGGACAAGAAGGCGACGGTCCTCTTTGGGGCCAACATCAGCATCATGAAGAGCACGCCAGAGAAGCAACTGGCCGCGTGGCTCTTCATCAAGTACCTGACCAGCAGGGACGTGACCGCCCGCTGGGGCCTCGACCCCTCCAACGGCTACTTCCCGGTGCGCCAATCCGCTCTGGAGCAGCCTTCGGCCAAGAAGTTCATGGACGAGAACCCCCGCTTCCGCCAGGCCTTTGAGATCGCCCGGTACGGCAAAGTGGAGCCCAGTGTGCGTGGCTGGCAGGAGGTCCGCAACCTCATCGAGGATTCGGTCACCGCCATCGCAACCGGCAAAGCCACGGTGGAGCAGACGCAAAAGCAACTCCAGGAGAAGGCCACCAAGGCTATCCAGTAGTTCACCGGCGCTCTGGTTGGGCAAAGCCTGCTCGCCGCTGCTAGTGCGGTGTCTCTGAAAAACGTCGAGAAAGCTAGTGTCCTGTCTTCGAAGTTCGTTGACAAAGCCTGGCCGGATTGTCGTTGCGAGCCCGACGAAGGAGGGCGTGGCAATCTGGGGGTGGGAAGCCGGCCATGCCCCCACCCGGATTGCTTTGCTTGTCCTGAGCCTGCCCTGAGCACCGTCGAAGGGCTAGCCGAAGGGTCGCCTCCGGCTTCTCGCAATGACATTCGGGTCGTTCTTCGGGGACACCATACTAGGGCAGCGGCATGTGGACGCTAAGGGATAGAGTCAAGACGCCCCTCCTGGTAGCAGGCGTTCTGGCGGGCGCAGCCGTGGCGTGGTACCTTCTTTCCCCGCTGTTCCTGAGCCAGCGGGTGGACGAGCAGTTTCCCCTCACCGCCAAGGCGGACCTCCCTGTCGGCGTGAGCCGGGAACAGGCCGAGCGGGAAATGGCCGAGGCCGCCAGGAAGGACGCGACCATGGCGGAAGCGATGCCGGGCAGCGCTTCACCACCCGCAGTCGTGGCCGCCGGGAGCTTCCGGGACGGTGATTCCGTTCACAAGGGAGAGGGGAAGGCCACCGTCTACCGGGCGTCTGACGGCGGTCACCTCCTCCGTTTCGAGGGGTTCAAGGTGACCAACGGGCCGGACCTCCACGTGCTCCTGGCGGGAAGCCCGGACCCCAAGAACCACCAGGACCTGGAGTCCGGCGGCTACGTGGACGTGGCCAAGCTCAAGGGCAACGTCGGCAATCAGAACTACCCCCTCCCCAGAGAGCTAGACCCGTCACGGTACCGGTCGGTGGTCGTCTACTGCGTGCCCTTCCGCGTGGTCTTCAGCGCGGCAACCCTTGCCAGGGGCTAGGTCCGGCTGCCTCGACTGCCGCAGCACCACCAGGCTTTTGTCCCCTTCTGGGTGCTGCCCTATACTGGGGGGGTGAGCACACCCATCCGGCGCGGCAGCTCCAGCATCGCAGGACGGCTGGTCCGAGCGGTGGTGGCCCTCGGCTTGGTCGCAGTGGGCTGGGGCCTGCTGGGGAGCCGCGAGACCCTGGCGGCCTCGCCCGTGGTGCTGGTCCTCATTGCCAAAGGGGCCGTGACGCCGGTGATGTTCAGCTTCATCGACCGCGGCATCGGCGAGGCGGAGACGCGCGACGCCGCCGCGGTGGTGATCCAACTGGATACGCCCGGCGGCCTGGACTCCGCCATGCGGGACATCGTTCAGCGGATCAACGCCTCCCGGGTGCCGGTGGTGGTCTATGTGGGACCGGCAGGCGCGCGCGCGGCCTCGGCGGGCGCCTTCATCACCATGGCAGGCCACGTGGCGGCCATGGCGCCCAACACCGCCATCGGCGCCGCCCACCCTGTCGCCGGCGGCGGCCAGCAGATCAGCGGCCCCATGGAGGACAAGGTGGTCAACGACGCCGTGGCCTACATCCGGGGCACGGCTCAGGCCCGGGGCCGCAACCAGGAGTGGGCGGAAAGGGCGGTGCGAGAGAGCATCTCCACCTCCTGGGACCGCGCGGTGGAGGAGCGCGTGGTCGACTTCACGGCGCGTGACCTCCAGGACCTGGTCCGGCAGCTCCACGGTCGCAGGGCCCAGCTCCTCGCCGGCGAGGCGGAGATCGCCACCACCGGCGCGGCCGTGGAGCGGGTGGAGATGACCTTTCTGGAGACCTTCCTCTTCGCCATCAGCGACCCCAACGTGGCCTACCTGCTGCTCTCTGTGGCCATGCTGGCCATCTTTCTGGAGCTCTCCAACCCGGGGGCGGTGCTGCCCGGCATTGTGGGCGGCATCTGCCTGCTGACAGCCCTCTTCGCCCTGGGCATGCTGCCGGTGAACATCGCTGGGCTGCTCCTCATCGGGCTGGGGTTCCTGCTGTTCGTGGCGGAGCTCTGGGTCACCTCCCACGGCATGCTCTCCGTGGGAGGCGTCATCTCCCTGGGCCTGGGGTCCCTCATCCTCATTAACAGCTACACCCCCTACCTCCAGATCAACCGCTGGCTCATCGCCGGGGTCGTTGGGTTTTTTGCCACGTTCTTCTTCTTCCTGGTGGGCGTCGCGTTGCGTTCTCGCCGCCGGGGCGCCCTTCGGGGGAGCACCGCCCTGGTGGGGATGCGCGGCCTGGCCCGCACCGCCCTGGAGCCCGAGGGCACCGTGCTGGTCCACGGCGAGCTCTGGACGGCCCGGGCCGAGAACGGCCCCATCCAGCCGGGAGAGCAGGTGCTGGTGGTGGAGGTGGAAGGGCTGCAGCTCCACGTCACCAGGGTCTAGCAGGCTCGACGAGAAGACGTCGCCGAGAAGGACTCCCGCGTGCTGCTCCCTCCGCGAGTGCTTAGTAAGGGAGAGTGCAGAGAGGCGCAGCCTCTTTGCCAGATCACCACCATTGACAACCCCCGTCGTCCCTCCTATCGTGGGTGCCATCATGTTGCGACCACGGAAAGGAGACTCACCGTGAGCGGCTTCCGCGTGCTGGCAAGCCTGGTCTTGCTGGCGCTCTCGATAACCCTGCCCGTCACTCCGCCGGCCCTGGCCGCGGAAGGAGATACCCTCGCCGCTCAGGCCCTGAGTCCCTCCGTCAGATTCCCTCTTGCGCCCGGCGTAGCGGCAAACATTAGGCTGACCCTGCGGGTCACTCTGGCCAGCGCCGCCGCAGAGAGCGTGCGCCTGGTGGGCTTCTCCGAGGGCAAGGGCGACGCCATCCCCCTGAGCGCTGACGTTCCGGTCACCCAGGCCACCACCCAGGTCGCCCTCACCGGGAGCTACACCCCGCCGGCCACGGGCGTACGGTGGCTGGCGGTGAAGGCTGTGCTGGGCCCCACGGTAGAGCCCCTGGCCCAGCTCACCCTGCGGCCCTACCTGGTCATGGACTCCGTGGTGGGCGAACGCTCCATCGCCTACTTCACGCCGGGCATCAGTCCCGACCTGGCCCACGCCTACAACGCCGTCTACAACAGCGCGTGGCAGAAGATGAAGGACGACCTCGATCTGGTCACCACGCCCCAGTACGAGCTCTTCCTGGCCGCCGACCCTGACGTGTTCGAGCAGGCCATGGTCGCCCTGGCTAATGAGAACCCCAGCTACGCCGCCATGGTCAAGAACTCCTCGGGTGGTTTCGAGATCGGCGGCCGGGACGCGATGGTCATCAACAACGTGGTGCGGGAAGGGAGCTACATCAACGTGAGCCGGATCGGCCACGAGTACACCCACAACTTCTTCCCCGGCTCCAACTGGTACGGCGAAGGGATCCCCGACCTGCTGGGGGTGCGCCTCTCCTACGCCGTGGCCGGCGCCCGCTGCCAGGCGGAGGACCGGATCATGGGGCGCTGGGCGGACACGCTGAACGGGCTGCGGGATGGCAAGTATCTGCCGCTGAGCGCCATCTCCACCCGGGAGCAGTGGCGCGCCAACGCCAGTGACGTCGGGGCCTTTGGCCGCCAGTACGGTGAAGGCTACACCGCGGTGGAGTACTGGGAGAGCCGCCACGGCTTCGCAGCCATCGCCAAATTCCTGAAGCACCCCAAGGGCGCCACGGATTTCGCCGCCGCGTTCGCCGAGGTGACGGGGCAGCCACCCGAGCAGTTTGAGCAGGACTATTTGGCGGCGCTGCGGGCGAAGCTGGACCAGCCGCCGCCCAGCATCCCGCTAACCATACGCCTGGCAGCCGCCGGCATCACCCCGCAGACGCACATCTACTTCAACACCCTGTATGGCCCCACCACCCAGGGGCAGGGCTTCCGCACCCCACGGGGCCTGGCTCCCGGCGATTACGCCTTTGAGATCGGGCCGGATGGCGCGGTGCGCAGCACCGATGGCAAGACCACCCTGGAGCCTTTTCCGGTGACCCTGACCGGGTCGCCCCGGGGACGGAGCTTCGTGGTGATCGACCGGCCGGGCTACCGGGGCACGGCCAACGTTGAAGGGGCCCAGATCCTCCGGCTCCTGGCGGTCCACGGGCGAGCAGGGCTGGTGCAGCGGCACTTCCAGCCCTCCACAGCCGGTGTTCCCTCGGAGTTTCCTGCCGGGGACTGTCTGGACCCCTGGCCCGACGGGAACCGCATCCAGGCCGCCACCGACCTAAGCCTGGCGCCACGCCCCGTCCTGGGCGGCCCGGCTCACGGCGTGCTGCTGCCCGGCCTAGCTGCCAGCCTGGCCTGGACTAATCCTCCTAACACCACTCAGTACCAGCTCCAGGTGATCCCCGCCAATAACGACGGGCCGGGCATCAACGTCATTCGCAATGCGGAGGCCAGTTTTCCGGTGCAGGCCCCCGTGCTGGGCCAGGGGCCCTACGTCATGCTCCCGGGCATGACCTACACCTGGCGGGTGCGCACCGCCAGCGCTGCGGCCGGGCTAGGGGAGAACGATCCGGGCTGGGGCCCCTGGGCAGAGCCGCGGACCTTCCGCACCCCTGTGCGGGACAGCGCCCGCCTCACGGCGGTGGCCCCCGTGGACAGAGGGACCCTCGGCAGCGGGCCCCAGGCCCTGCGCTGGTCCAACGGCCACGACGATGTGTTCTACTACGAGATCCAGGTGAGCGGCGACCCCCAGTTCCGGGAGGGCGCTGCCGCTGTGTCCTTCGTGTGGCAGAACCTGGTGCACGGCGGGACGACCAGCCCGGCCAATAGCTGGAACACCCCTCCCCTCACACCCAACACCACCTACCACTGGCGGGTGCGGCCTCGGGTGCAGGGTGACGGAACACCCGTAGCGTGGTCTCAGACCTGGAGCTTCCGCACCGGGCCGTAACGATTCCCGGCGTGGGCCCCGCCACGGCCTGGCCCTCTGCCATGGAGATCTCGTGCCTGCTACGTCTGGAGCGTTACGTCTCCTGCCACCACGATGGTGAGGGAGCCGTCCGGGCGCCGGACCACCAGGCCGCCATCGGCGTCCACGTCCACGGCGTGTCCTTTGATCAGCTCGGCGCCGGCCCGCACCTCCACCTCCCGGTCCAGGGTGACCAAGCGGGCCCGCCACAGGCGGTGCACCGGCTCGCCGGCCCTGGCCTGGAGCAGCGTCCGCTCCAGGTGGCGCATAAGGCCCTGGGCAAGGGGCGCCCGTGGGACCGGGGCGCCCAGCTCATGGGAGAGGCTGGTGGCGGGATAGAGCACCTCTCGCAGCGCCTGGGGGTCCAGGTTCACGTTGATGCCAATACCCATGACGGCGAAGAGCGGCTCAGCGCCGGCGAACTCGCCTTCCACCAGCACGCCGCCCACCTTCTTGCCCCGCAGCAGCACGTCGTTGGGCCACTTCAGCTCCGCCCGCAGCCCGGCGCTGCCCTCTATGGCCAGGGCAGCGGCCAGGCCGCCGACGATCAGGAGTTTGGGATAGAGCTCTGCGGAGGGCCGCAGCACCACGGAGAGGAGCAGGCTGCTGCCAGCCGGGGCCTCCCAGCGCCTGCCCAGCCGTCCCCGCCCGGCGGTCTGCTCATCCGTAACAAAGACCGCACCCTCCAGCGCGCCGGCATGGGCTGCTTCCCGGGCCGCATCCTGGGTCGAGGGGAGCGCCTGCGCATAGTGAATGGTGCGGCCGACGAACTGGGTGTGCAAGCCCCGCAGCAGCGCCTGCTCGGAAAGGTCAGAAGGGGTCATTGCAGGTTCACCAGTGGAGAGCAAGGCATCGCAGTACTCATCCCTCACGCCGCCAGACGCCCCTTGGGGCGAAGCGCGCCCAAGAAAAAGCCAGCCTGATTGCTCAGGCTGGCTTTCCGCTAGATCGTGGCTCTAGCACGCAGCTCCTTTAGAAAAGGCGCTGCGGTAAGAACACGTACGTTGGTCCATCCGCATCACCTCCTTTCAGTTATGGCGATGGTAGCACAGCGTGAGAGGGTGGTCAAGCGGCTCTCTCTTGACGAGAGTGGCTCTCGACGAGAGTGTTTGTAACTCCGCAATGCAGGTTGAAGCCAACAGCATAGCCGCTCAGAATGCTCTCAGGCTTGAACCTGAGGTGGCAGCTTGATAAACACCCTCCCCTCCCCTAGTACTTGGAAGAGGCCACCTCCTCCATCTTGCCCGTCACCAGAAAGATCACCCGCTCTGCAATGTTGGTGGAGCGGTCGGCCATGCGCTCCAGGTTGTGGGAGACCCAGAGCAGGTGGGTGGCCCGGTCTATGGTGCGGGGATCCTGGATCATGTAGGTGAGCAGCTCCCGGTAGACCTGGTCGTAGAGGGCATCCACCTCGTCATCGTCCTGGCAGATCTGCCGGGACACTTCGGCGTCTCGGGCGACGAAAGCATTTAGTCTCCTCGTCTTCCACGATCAGGACCGTCTTTTCCGGCATGCGAGCTCCTTCTGGAGGCTGGCTTCATTCTCACACAAAGAAATGCGGGCGACAAACAAGGCGCAACGGAGAAGGGCTGGGTAACTCACGGCGGCGTTGCCAGAGCTTGTCGAGGGCGCCGCCGGTCTCCTTCGCCTGGCTGAGGTTCTATGACCCCCATGCCATTGGTAGTTATTACCTGGAATACGCTATCATTGCCCACATAGGCGCCGGTACCGACGCGGCTCGGCACGACTGACCGTCGTGCGCCACCCGCCAGACCGCAGCAGTCAGCTCAAGAGCACTCTAGTGGGAGGTGCGCTGATGGCGGATCAGGCCCTTGCCGATGTGGTGGTCCTGGACCTGACCCAGCAGGTCTCTGGGCCCTATTGCACCAAGCTCCTGGCGGACTACGGGGCCGAGGTCATCAAGGTCGAGCCACCCGGCTCAGGAGACCCATCCCGGCGTCTCGGACCTTTCTACCATGACACCCCTCACCCTGAGGGCGGCGCGGTCTTCCTTCACTACAACACCGGGAAGAAAAGCCTCACCCTGGACATCACTACCGACACGGGCCGCAGCCTCCTCCGGAAGCTGGCCCAGCAGGCCGACATCCTGGTGGAGAACTCCCCACCGGGCGCCCTGGAGCGCCTGGGGCTAGGCCAGGGGGAGTTGCGGGCCTCCAACCCCCGCCTGGTGTATACCTCCATCAGTCCCTACGGTCAGACCGGCCCCTACCGGGACTACGCCGCCACCGACATGACGGTCTTCGCCATGGGCGGCATCATGTACCGCCACGGGGAGCCAGACCGGGATCCCCTCCGCTATCCGGGCCACATCATCCAGTGCCTGGCGGGGGTGAACGCAGCCGCGGCCACCATGTGCGCGCTCCTTTCGTCGAGACTCACAGGCCAAGGCGCCCACATCGACATCTCTACCATGGAGTGCCTGGCCGGCGCCGTGGACCGGCAGCTCCTGCGCTACGCCTACGGTCACGAGAGCGCCGTGCGGGAGGGGCACCGGCGCGAGGGATGGTTCCCCAACGGGATCTACCCCTGCGCCGATGGCTTCGTGCACATCGGCACCCTCCTCTCGGCCAGAGGATGGGTGAGGGTCGCGCGCATGCTGGACATGCCGGACCTGCTTACAGACCCCCAATTTGCCACGCCGGCCGCCCGGCGTGAGCATCACGGTGAGTTCGACGCCATCTTCTATCCCTGGCTGGTGGAGCACACTCGGGAGGAGATCTTCCGCCTGGGCCAGGCCCAGCGGGTCATGGTGGGCATGGTCTACACCATGGACGAGGTGCTGCGTGACCCCCAGTACCGCCACCGCAACTACTTCACCGCCCTTGACCACCCCGTAGTGGGCCAGCAGACCTACCCCGGCGCACCCTTTCGTATGAGCGAGACTCCCGGCCGGCTGCGGCCCGCGCCCCTGCTGAGCGAGCACACTGAGCAGGTGCTATGCGAGCGCCTGAGCTGCTCCCGGGAGGACCTGGCGCGGCTCCGGGCCGCAGGCGTGGTCTAAGCGGATGGCCGCTGGCTGAAGGAAGCAGGAGAGAGCCATGGAACGGTTACCGCTCACCGGCGTCAGAGTCATCAGCCTTACGGAGGTGTGGGCCGGGCCCTTCGCCACCACCCTGCTGGGAGATATGGGCGCCGAGGTGCTCCACGTCGAGGCAATCCAGCGGGTGGCCCAGACCCGCGGCACCCTGCGGCCCACCCCAGGCACCGTCGGCTATCCGGACGGCGATCCCGGGGAGCGCCCCTGGGAACGCATCGCCGGCTTCAATGGCGTCAACCGCAACAAAATGGGCATCACCATCGACCTCACCCGCGCCGCGGGCACCGACTACTTCTTGAAGCTGGTGCAGCTCAGCGACATCGTCATCGACAACTACGCCGCCGGCACCGTCGAGCGTATGGGGCTGGGGTATGACGTCTTGAGCCGGGCCAACCCCCAGATTATCCAGCTCTCCACCCCCGGCTGGGGCGTGGACGGCCCCTACCGGGGCTACATCAGCTTCGGGAGCCACGTGGACGCCATGGTAGGCCACACCTACCTCCGCGGTTACCCCGACGCCGATCCATCCCTCACCAGCAGCATCGTCCACTCGGATGCCGTGATCTCTTCCATGGCGGTCTTCGCCGTTACCACCGCACTGAACTACCGGTTGCGGACGGGCAAGGGGCAGTACATCGACATGTCCCAGGCGGAGGGGCTGATGACCCAGCTCGGCGAGTATGTGCTGGAGTACACCATGAACGGGCGGGTGCCCCAGCCTCTGGGCAACCACCACCCCCATATGGCGCCTCACGGCGTCTTCCCCTGCCGGGGCAACGACCGCTGGATCACCATCGCCGTTGAGGGCGACCAGCAGTTCGCGCGCCTCTGCGGCGTGATGGGACGTCCAGACCTGGCCGAGGACGAACGCTTCGCCACTGCGCTGGCCCGCTACCAGCGCCAGGACGAGATGGAGACTATCATCGCCGCCTGGACCCGGGAGCAGGAGAACGCCACACTGCTTGCGCAGCTCCAGGCAGCGGGCATAGCTTCCGGCGCCGTGCACAACGACGAGGACCTCTACCGAGACCCCCACCTCCAGGCGCGGGGGCTCTTCCAGGAGGTGGTCCACCGCCAGGCGGGCACTCATCTCTACCCAGGGCCATATTGGCGCATAGATGGAGAGATCCCTGGTTTCCGTCTGCCTGCCCCCTGCCTGGGCGAGCACAACGTAGCGGTCTACCAGGGCCTCCTGGGCCTGGACGACGCCCAGTACCAGGGGCTGCTGGATGACCGGCTCATCGGCGACACCTATCTTGAGGGAGCCGAGCTGGCCGGGCGCGACGCCGCGAACCCCTGACGGGATCAAACACGCTCCCCCTAGCGCTTGCTGCAGGGCGACATAGGCTATAATGGCCTGGCGTGCCCACGGTAATTCCTGCCCCGGAGGCCCAAGTGTCCGCCATTCTCCAGCAGCTTACACCCCTCTTTCAGCCTCGCTCCGTCGCGATCATCGGCGCCACCAACGACCTCCGGCGCTGGGGCGGCTGGGTGGTGGACCGGCCCAGGCGCACCGGCTACGCCGGACGCCTCTACCCGGTGCACCCCCGCGAGGCAGAGATCCAAGGGCTTCCGGCCTTCCCCACCATCGGCGAGGTGCCCGACCAGGTGGACCTGGCCATCATCGTGGTGCGGGCGCACCTGGTGCCCCAGGTCATGGAACAGTGCGTCGCCAAGGGCGTCAAGGCCGCCATCGTCATCTCTGCGGGCTTTGCCGAGGTGGGCGAGGAGGGCCGGGCGCTGCAAGAGCGCACCCTGGCGGCGGCGCGGGCGGGCGGCCTGCGGTTCGTGGGGCCCAACTGCCAGGGGATCTACACGGCTGCGGCCACCTTTAACATCATGTGGCCCACAACGCCGCAGCCCGGCTCGGTGGCCATCGTCTCCCAGAGCGGCTCCTTCGCGGCGGGCCTGGGATCGCAGCTCATCGCCCGGGGCATCGGTGTCCGCGCCTGCCTCTCCATCGGCAACCAGACCGACCTGACCCTGGCCGACTACTTGGAATATCTGGCCGCAGATGACCAGGCCCGGGCCATCTGCCTCTACGTAGAGGGCTTCAACGATGGGCGCCGCTTCTTTCAGATGGCCAGAGCCCTTGCGCCCAGCAAACCGATCCTTATGTACAAGCCCGGCCGCACCTCCACCGGCGCCCGCAGCACCCTGGGCCACACCGCATCCCTGGCGGTGGAAGACCGTCTGGTAGACGCCCTGTGCCGCCAGGCGGGGCTGGTGCGCGCGCTGGAGAGCGACCATCTCCTGGACATGGCCGAGGCCCTGGCCGCAGCAGGGCCTGCCCCAGGCCGGCGGATCGCGGTGGTGAACGGCGCCGGGGCCCAGTGCGTCATCATCTCCGATACCTGCGACGCCCTGGGGCTGGAGCTACCCGTGTTCGACCCAGAGACCCAGCGTCGCCTCCAGGGGCTGCTCCCTCCCCACGCGCCGCCTCCCCGCAACCCCGTTGACCTGGGAGGCCCCGGCCCTGATCCCACTATGCAAACCGAGATCCTGGAGGCTATCGCCAGGCTCGACTACATAGACGGGATCATCACCTCTCCCCTCACGCTAGGGACCGGCGACGGCCTTTCCGAGGGCGAGGTGGGGCTGCTGGAGCGGGTCACCAGTCTGCCCCGTCGCTACGGCAAGCCCCTGGTGCTGAACGGTTTTCGGGGCGCCGCTTCGGACGGCCCGGCCCTGCGGGCCTACCGTGCCGCCGGCATCCCCGCGTTCGCCGGCGAGGACAGCGCCCGCGCGATGTACGCGATGGTGCGCTACGGGCAGGTGCAGCGAGGCGGCTAGCTCCGGAGCGCCCGCAGGTTTTCGGGGCCCCGCCGTGTTCCTGTGATACGCGCCACTGGTGGGCATAGCACAATAGCGACCTGCCTGATGGTTGCCAGCGCCGCCGTTGCCCGGCTTATCCGAGAGCACACCATGATCCCCAGACCCGCGCCGCCCTCAAGCCCTGGCGTATCGCACGCCCATGCAGTATCGTAGAGACTGGCAACTAGTGGTTCTTGACTCATGAGTTAGGGAGAGAGGCCATCTCTCCGCTCATGGTTCGACAAGCTCACCATGAGCCACTTATCCAGGCCGGCTAAAACAGGGTGATAAGAAATGAATCTGGCACTCTTGAGAGTCTTCGCCGTCGTCGTTCCCCTGCTGTTCCTCCTCACGGTCGATTTCCTACGCCACACTGTCCTCATCGCGACGCTTCACACCCCCTTCGGATTCATCGGGACCTATGGGTTGACCGCGGCAGGCGTCGCTGCGTTTTCCTGGTGGGTGTTTGGACGCATTGAACAGCTTGAGCGACAGCTAGTGGACCAAAACACGATGCTGCATACGCTCAACCAGGTGTCGGCGGCGACAGCAGAGTACACCGTCCTGCAGCAACTCATGGAAGGCGCCCTAGACAACGTTTTGCGGACCATGCAGGTGGAATGCGGCGTGATTTGCGTGCTCGACGCGGAGAATGAGGAGCTGGCATCGGCGTGCCACCGCGGTTTTTCCGATGCGCTGGCACAGCGGTTGAAGCGGGCGAAGCTCGCCGATGACCCCGTGGGAGCGACGGTAGTTCGCACCGGCAAACCGGTGGTTATGGAGCGGCTATTCGAGGACCCGAGGGTGAGCGAGCAGGCGAAGAAGGAGGGGATCCAGTCCGCCCTCAGCGTGCCCCTGCGGGCGCAGGGCGAGGTCACCGGAGTGTTGGCAATCGCCACCTCAAAACAGCGGTCCTTTCCGTCGGCGGACGTGGAAATCCTGACGAACTTGGGGAGCCAGCTCGGCATGGCGCTGAGAAACTCTGCGCTGTACGAGCGGGCCCAGCGTTCGAATCAAGAGCTTGCCACCCTCCTCGCCGTGGGAGAGGCTTCAACCGCTTCCCTGGAGCTGGACGCCCTCCTGACCCACGCGCTGGATACCGTCCTTAAGCTTACCGGCGTAGAAGCTGCGGAGGTATGGCTGATAGCGGGGCCAGAGGTAGTGATGCAGCTACACCGCGGGGCCGATTTCAAGGCCTTCGCGGAGCGTACCCGGTTTCGCCTTGGAGAAGGATTCCCCGGCGCCGTGGCGCAGACCGGGCAGCCCCTCAGCACGCACCGGCTTTCGGAAGAGACGCTCTTCCTGAGGCAGGAAGTGAAGCAGGCGGGATTTCAGACCTTCTGCGCGTGGCCACTGGTCCGCCAGGGCAAGGTGCTGGGCGTGCTGGCCGTCGCGGCGCGCGCCGCGGAAGCTCTCAGCCGGCCCAGCGAGCAGCGGGTACTGGCGGATGTCGCAAAACAGCTTGCCATGGCCATTGAGAATGCCCAGCTATACCGCCAGGTGCAGGACGCTGCGGTGGTGGAAGAGCGGGAGAGGATCGCGCGGGAGATGCACGACGGCCTGGCCCAGGTTCTGGGCTACATGAACACCCAAGTGCTCACGCTGAAAAAGCTGCTGACGGATGATTCCAACGGGAGGGTCTTGGAGCAGCTCACGCAGATGCAGCAAGTGGTCCAGCAACTCTACGCAGACGTGCGCGAAGGGATCTTGGGCCTCCGAAGCTCCCCCCGCGACACAAAGGGGCTGTCGAGTGCAGTGGCAGAGTACATCGCCCGCTTTGAGTCCATGGCAGGCTTTCGCATCACTCTGGAGTACCCGCCAGAGCTGGAGCCCCTGCAACTCAAGCACGCTCATGAGATCCAGCTCATGCGCGTCGTCCAGGAGGCCCTGAGTAATACCCGCAAGCACGCCAACGCTCGCCGCGCCGCCATCAAGATCGACAAGGCAGGCCGAGACCTGCTGGTGACCATAGCCGACGACGGTGTGGGCTTTGACCCGTCCCAAGTGCCCGCCAGAGGGTGGCCCCGATTCGGCCTGCAGACCATGCGAGAGCGAGTGGAGGCCATTGGCGGCAAACTGGCCATTAGCAGCGCCCCCGGGCAGGGCACCAGAGTCGAGGTAAAGCTCCCACTGTACCAGGAGTAAAGCCAGGCAGCTATGCGTGTGCTCTTGGTAGATGACCATGCCCTGTTCCGGGCCGGCCTCGCCGGCCTGCTCCAGGCCTCCGGCCTCGAAGTCGTCGGGCAGGCAGGCGACGGTGACGAGGCCATCGCCAGTGCGGGCGCCCTCCACCCCGACCTCATTTTCATGGACATCAATATGCCCCGGCGAAACGGGCTGGAGGCCACCAGGGCCATCAAGGCGGACCTGCCCGAGACCAGGATCGTCATGCTCACGGTGTCCGACGACGAGCGGGACCTGTTCGAAGCCATCAAGAGCGGCGCTGAAGGCTATTTGCTCAAGAACATGCAGGAAGAGGAGTTCGAGGAGTTCCTGCGGCGCCTTGCGGACGGAGAGCCCCTCATCTCCCCGGTGCTGGCCCGGAAGCTCCTGCAAGAGTTCGCCCGCCTCAAGGACGGAGAGATGCGCGAGGACGCGAAAGAGAACCTCTCCGCGCGCGAGGGCGAGGTGCTCCGGCTGGTGGCGACGGGAGCCACGAACCGTGAGGTGGCCGACGCGCTGGTCATCAGCGAGAACACCGCGGCCTTCCACATGAAGAATATCCTGACGAAACTCCACCTGCGGAACCGGGCGGAGGTCATCCGGTGGGCCTTTGACCACGGCCTGCTGAATGCCGCCACGCGACAAAAGCAGCCCGACTCATCTGACCGGTAGCCCCCTATTCCCGGAGCGCCCTGAGGAGCCTCCAGCCGGACCCTATTTCGTGCATCATCCCTCTCCTGAGCTGGACAAGATTCCCACTATCGTATTCATTCCCGGTGGCGCTGGGCTGCGGAGGAACGCGCAACGCGTATGGGAATCCTATCTGTCAGGCGAGAAAAGTGTAGCGTCGTTCCGCATCATCGTCCCCTATTCGGCAAACCTCGACTTCTTGGAGGAGTTCGCTCGCACCTTTGCCATCCTCGATGAAGTCCTCGCCTGCCACGGTGGTGATCCCGAGAACGTCCACGTGGCCGGTGTTTCCAACGGTGGCCGGGCCGCATTCGCTCTGATGCTGCAGCGCCCGCAACGCTTCAAAACACTCCTCGGTGCTCCGGGAGAGTTTCCAAAGGTGAACCCAGCGGAGTGGGCGAGAGCGCTACAAGGAAAGTCGGTGTTCAACGGCGTTGGGGAGCACGACGACAACTGGAAGCCGGAGGTGAAGGAGCCAGGCCCACCTGGAGAAACATTGCACGAATGTAAGCCAGCACATAGACTTCAAGCACGCAACCTGTAAGCTTTGGGTAGTGGATCGATGCGCTACCCAACTTACGCTCAGGTGCAGGAGGCCCGAACATGGCAGATATCAAGGTGTACGGTGCACCCTGGTGCCCGGATTGCAAACGCTCGAAGAAGTTCTTGGCCGAGCACCGGGTGCCCTATGACTGGATAGACATCGACCAGGACCCGGACGGACTGAAGTTGGTCGAACAGCTCCAGCAGGGAGGGCACACCATTCCCACCATCCTGTTTCCTGATGGCAGCTATTTGCTGGAGCCGGCAGACGACGAGTTGGCCCGCAAGCTCGGACTTCGCTTGGAGGCAAGCCGGCCCTTTTACGACCTTGCTGTCGTTGGCGGCGGACCCGCCGGGCTAACCGCAGCTATCTATGCCGCCCGCGAGGGCATCGACACGATTGTCATTGACAAAGCTGGTTTAGGGGGCCAGGCGGGAGTGACCGAGCGCATCGATAACTATCCAGGCTTTCCCGAGGGAATCGGCGGAGCAGAACTGGCCGAGAGATTTGTAGCCCAGTGCCGACGCTACGGCGTGGAGCTACTGTCGGCTGTCCAGGTCGAATCCGTCGCTCAGGAAGCCGCGGACGCGGTGCTTCGCCTAAGCACGGGCCAGGAACTCTGCGCCCATGCGGTGCTGCTCGCAACTGGCTCGTCCTATCGACGGCTCGGAGTCCCGGGCGAAGATGACCTCATTGGGGCAGGAGTTCACTTCTGTGCCACCTGTGACGGACCCTTTTACAAGGGCGCGGAAGAGCTCCTGGTAATTGGTGGAGGAAATTCGGGGCTGGAAGAGGGCCTATTCTTGAGCCGGTTTGCCAAACGCATTCGGATCGTCGAATTCATGCCCGAACTCAAAGCGTCAAAGCTCTTGCAAGATAAGGTGTTGAATCACCCGCAATTCACAGTCCACACCAACACTCAGATCGTGGAGCTCCAAGGGAAAAATAGGCTGCAAGCGGTGCTCGCCCGTGATCGTGCCACCGGGGAAGAGTACACCTGGCATCCCGCAGGCGCGTTCGTTTTTGTCGGTTTGCAACCTAATACTACCTTTATCGGCAATACGGTTGAGTTGGATCAGTGGGGCTTTGTAGTCACCAACACCCGGTTTCAGACTAGCCTGCCACAACTGTTCTGTGCAGGGGATGTTCGACAGGGATCGACAAAGCAGTTGGGCGCCGCCGTGGGAGAGGGCGTAGCGGCGCTCCTTTCGATTCGGGAGTACCTGAAGCAGCACCACCACATACCCGAAAAGAACGTGAACGAATAATGGCTACCACACCCAATCGAGCCTATATCCGTTGACACCCCTCTCGCTAATGCCTATCCTTTGGGCGATTCTGGTGTGTTCACCAGACCTCGGGTTAACGGAGGCGGGCGTAGGGCGAGGGAAGCCGTCCCCTCCCCCTCGATGGGGGAGGGACAGGGAGAGGGTGACCCTTCTACAGGCTCAGGGCGAGCGGACGAGCTGCGCCACGAGGCCCCCACCTGGACTTCGCCATCGCGGAGTTCCGGGACATGAAGATGCAGCCGTCGCTGGAACGTGCCCTGCGCCACAAGGAGCTGCTGCGGGCGTAGGCCCGTCTGTCGTTGCGAGGCCCGCAGGGCCGTGGCAATCTGGGGGCGGGAGAGGAAGATGTCCCGTCGGTTCTACGTGTATATCCTGGCCAACCGCACGAATCGGGTGCTGTATACGGGAGTGACCAACGATCTCGTGCGACGGGTGACAGAGCACCGAGAGAAGCTCGTCGCTGGGTTCACCAAGCGCTATCGGGTCGACAAGCTGGTGTACTATAGAACTGTTTGAGGACCCGTACGCGGCCATCTCCCGGGAGAAGCAAATCAAAGCAGGTTCGCGGGCAGACAAGGAGCGGTTGATCGCGGCCATGAATCGGGAATGGACGAATCTATACAGCACTCTGTGAGACTCCCCGCCCGGATTGCGGAGCTTGTCCTGAGCCTGCCGAAGGGTCGCCTGCGGCCTCCTCGCAAAGACCGTGGGAGCGGGCCCTGCGCCACAAGGAGCTGCTGCGGGCGTAGCGCCATGACGAGTCGCTTGCCCATGCCCCATTCCTGCCAACCGCTCGAACATTCGGAGAATCTTTCTGAAAGGCGAAGGTGATGCCACCACTTCCTGATCCTGCCGAGCGGTTTCCCCGGACTCTGGCGGCTACGCCAGAAACGGAGGCGGTTCTATGGACGCCCCTCACCAAGCCTTTGCGCCAGTGTCGCGTAGCCCTGGTGACCACGGGCGGCGTTCACCTCAAGAGCCAAAAGCCCTTTGACGTCACCAACGACGGCTATGACTGGAGCTACCGGGAGGTCCCTTCGACTACGCCGACCGATGAACTCATGGTGACGCACAACCACTACAACCACGCTCACGTGGATCAGGACATCAACTTCATGCTCCCCATGGACCGGTTCCGTGAGCTGGTGCAGGAGGGTACCGTTGGCGAGCTTGGGCCGCGCTGCTTCTCCTTCTCCGGCTACATCCAGGACCCGCAGGCCCTAGCAGCCACCACGGCGAAGGAGGTGGCGGCTCTGCTCAAGGCCGACGCCGTGGACGCTGCCTTCCTCACACCTGCCTGATCAGGCTGCAACCGGTCTGTAGGGCTGGTGCAGCGGGCCATCGAGGGAGCCGGCATTCCCACGGTTTCCATCACCCTCTTCCGCCAGATCGCCGTCAAGCTGAAGCTGCCCCGGGTCGTCTCGCTGCGCTTCCCCTTCGGCTTCCCCTTGGGGCGAGAAGAGCGCCAGCAGCGGCGGATCATTCGAGACGCGCTGGATGCCCTGGTCACTATCACCGAGCCAGGTACCATCATCGACCTGCCCTACGTCTGGGAAGAGTAGCAGCGGCCCTCGCTTCGATCCGCGTTTGCGACGGCTGGGCGAAAGGGGCAACAATGGCGCGGTTCGGTGTCTACCTACCTAACGTGGCGTGGGATGGCCTGGCCTCACCCCAGGTCATCGCTGAGTACGCCCTGGCGGCCGAGGAGCTGGGGCTGGATTCCCTCTGGGTGGAGGACCGGTTCTTGCACCGGCGCGTGACGGTCCTGGAGCCGCTGACCACCTTGACCTACGTCGCGGCGCGCACTCGGCGCATCCGGCTGGGGACGTCTATTCTCCTGGTGAACCTTCGCAACCCCCTGGTCGTGGCGAAGATGCTGGGCACCCTGGACTATCTCTCGGGCGGTCGGGTAGTCCTGGGCGCGTCCCTGGGGGGAAGCCCGGACGAGTACGCGGCCGCCGGAGTCATCATGAAGACGCGGGTGACGCGGCTGGTGGAGACCCTGGCCACTATGAAGGCGCTGTGGGCCGCCGAACCAGTCCGCCGAGAGGGTACCCTGTTCCCGCTGCCGGGAGTCCCCCTGGGTCCTCAACCGCAGCGGCAGATTCCCATCCTGCTGGGGGGACGCGTGGACGCTGCGCTGCAGCGGGCCGGGACCATCGCCGACGGCTGGCTTGCCTCCAGCGGGACCACGGCTGAGGACTTCGCCGTTGGCTGGGCCAAGGTGCAGGAGGCCGCCCGCAGCGCGGGTCGCGACCCTGCGACCCTGGAGCCGGCCAAGTTCACCTACATCCATTGCGCCGAAAGCGCGGAGGATGCCTTCGACGTCCTTTCCCGTGCGCTGCCGCAGTACTACACCGCAGGCTATGACATCCCCCGCAATTGCGTCTACGGCCCACCGGAGCGGTGCGCGGAACAGGCTCAACGTCTGCTCGATAGTGGCGTCAGGACTTTGATCTTCTCCCCCGTGACGGCGGATCGAGGCCAGCTTGAGACGGTGGCCACCTCCGTCGTGCCGCTGCTCCGGTGAAGATAAGCAAGGCAAGCGTTATAGCGAGGAGCGTCCCATGGCTTCGAGCCTTCTCAGCAGGAACAAGTCTGGATATGACTATGCCGGGCACTTCCGGGATATCCGGCTGCTGCACGACCTGACCATGTCACCACAGGACAGGAAATGGCGCGCCGTGCCGCCGCGGCAGGAGGAACCCCACCAGGTAGTGCTGTACCTGGGGTGCAATGTTCTGCTGACATCGCACATGATCCGCACGGTCACGGCCATCTTCGACCTTTTAGAGGTCGACTACGTGGCCGTTGGTGGCCCGGCATACTGCTGCGGCATCGTCCACGACCGCCTTGGGGATACTGAACTCTCCCAGGCCATGGGCCGCAATGCGGTGCGGGCCTTTGAGCGCTTTCACCCGGAGCGAGTCGTGATGTGGTGTCCGTCCTGCATCCATTACTACGACGAAGTCTTTCAAGTCCCGGCCTCGTTTCAAACCCAGCATGTCTCGGAGTTTCTGGTAGCACACCTGGGCCAACTTCGATTTGTGCGGGAAGCGCAACAAAGGGTAGCCCTGCACTACCATTGCAACCGGCCGCGGCGCCTGGTAGAGGCAAGAGCCGCGGAGACCCTTCTGTCAGCCGTCCCAGGTCTGGAGTACCTCCACGTCGAGAGCGATCCTCGCCTCGACCGGATCTGTTCAGAGCTTAACCAGCAGGCGCTTGGCATGGACGTGTGGGAGGGGATTATAGAGCAGCAGTTTCGAGATGCGGCAGAGGGGCAAGCTAACACCTTCGCGACGCTCTACCATGGCTGCCAGCGTCTGCTGTGCGTTCAGGAGGAACGCCACCCTACCACTGTCGAGCACTACTTGAGCGTGTTCGCCCGGGCCCTGGGCATCGAGTACGAGGACACCTATAAGAAGTATCGGCTGTGGAGAGACCCGGAACGGGTGCAGGCGGACATGGCGCCGTGTATGCGGGCCAGCGAGGTTGACGAGGGTGAAGCCCGCCGCGTGGTACTGAGAAGATTTCCAGAGGTTGGGTAATCAAACCATCGCTCACGCCACCCGTGGCCGAATGAGGGTTTGAACGGTTCGTCGGAGGTTTCGTTCCGCCCCCCTGTGTTTCTACCGGAGTGTGCTCTTCTGACCCGAGAGGTCCAGGGCCAGAAAGGCCTCCACCACCCGGGGGTCCAGGTGGCTCCCCGCCAGCGAGCGCAGGTGCTCCCGCACCTGCGCCTCGGGCCAGGCCGGGCGGTACCTCCGGTCCGACTGCAACGCGTCCCAGATGTCCACGATGGCGAACAGCCGCGCACCCCAGGGAATGGCCTCGCCGGCCAGGCCCCGGGGGTAGCCGGCGC
>JACPQN010000010.1 GCA_016190485.1 Chloroflexota bacterium | reverse complement strand
GAGTCTGCGGTGCTGGAGGCCCGGGCCGCCACCGCCGAGCACCAGCGCCTCTCCACTGAGGTCTACCCCGACCTCCGGCTGGGGCTGCTCCACGGGCGGATGCCCCCCACCGAGAAGGATCAGGTGATGGAGCGCTTCCACCGGGGCGAGCTGGACATCCTGGTCTCTACCACCGTGGTAGAGGTGGGCATAGACGTGCCCAACGCGACGGTGATGCTCATCGAGGGCGCGGAGCGCTTTGGCCTCTCCCAACTCCACCAGCTCCGGGGCCGGGTGGGACGCGGCGGGCACCGGAGCTACTGTCTCCTCCTCACGGATGCTTCCTCATCGGAGCCTAACGAGCGGTTGGCCATCCTGGCCGGCACCCAGGACGGCTTCAAGCTGGCGGAGGAGGACCTGCGGCTGCGGGGCCCCGGCGAGGTCTTCGGCACCCGCCAGAGCGGCCTGCCAGAGCTCCGCATGGCGCGGCTGGACGACTGGCCCCTGCTGGAGGCCGCCCGGGCGGAGGCACGGGCCATCCTGGCCCAGGACCCCGATCTCACGGCGCCGGAGCACCAGTTGCTCCAGAGCGAGGTGGCCAAGCAGCGGCCCAGAGGGCAGACGGAGATGAGCTAGGACATATCCTGCCTGCATCATCGGCGCCGCGGTTTGTGCCTGCGCGCCCCGTTCACTATAATGCTATCGCGCAGACGCTGTGAGCCTGGCGGAGCTGTCCTGGTTAGGGAAGCCCCCAGCACGACAGCAATACTCCTTCTCTGGAGCACCCACCCCGTGATACGCCATGACCTCGCCCAGCTCGTCGCCCAGGCCGCGCAGGAGGCCCAGGCGCAGAACCTGCTGCCCGCCGTGGCGCTGCCGGAGTCCGTCGTGGAACATCCCCAGAGCCCGGAGCACGGCGACTACGCCAGCACCCTACCGCTCAAGCTGGCCCGGGCCGCCCGCATGAACCCCATGACCATCGCCCAGACCATCAGCCAGCACCTGGGATCCTTCGACGCCGTGGCCCGTATCGCGGTCGCGGCCCCGGGCTTCATCAACTTCACCCTCAAAGAGGCGTGGCTGGCCCAGCAGGTGGAGGAGATCCTCCGGGCTGGGGCCAGCTACGGCGCCACCGACGTGGGCAGGGGCGCCCGGGTGCAGATCGAGTTCGTCAGCGCCAACCCTACGGGCCCGCTCCACGTGGGCAACGGGCGAGGCGCCATCTTGGGCAGCGCCCTGGCCAGCGTCCTCACCGCAGCGGGCTACCGGGTGGAGAAGGAGTACTACGTCAACGACGCGGGCAGCCAGATGGAGGTCTTTCAACGCTCCCTGTGGGCGCGCTACCTGGAGGCCCTGGGCCGGCCCGCCGAGTTCCCCCAGGATGGCTATGGCGGCGCCTATCTGCAAGACCTGGCCCAGGAGATCGTAGCCCAGGAAGGTGAGCGGTTCCTTGCCGATCCCCAGTCGGAGGGCTCGCAGGCCCTCGCGGAGCTAGGGATTCAGCGGCTGCTCGCGGGCATCCGGCAAGACCTGGAAGGCCTGGGCGTCCAGTTCGACGTCTGGTTCAGCGAGAAGAGCCTCTACCAGGGGGACACCTATCGGCAGGCCATGGAGCTCCTTACCCAGGGCGGCTACGTGGTCGAGAAGGAGGGCGCCCGCTGGTTCGTCTCCACCGCGCTGGGGGAAGACAAGGACAACGTGCTGGTGCGCACCAGCGGGGCGCCCACCTATTTTGCCTCCGACGCAGCCTATCATTATGACAAGTTGATCACCCGGGGCTTCGACCGGGTGGTGGACATCTGGGGCGCAGATCACCAGGGCCACGTGTCCCGGGTGAAGGCGGTGGTGGCGGCCCTGGGCGCCGACCCAGACCACCTCCAGGTCCTCATCACCCAGATGGTGACCCTCAAGCGGGGCCCCCAGGTGGTGCGCCTCTCCAAGCGCGCCGGGGACATCATCACCCTGCGGGAGGTGATGGACGAGGTGGGAGCAGACGCCTGTCGGTTCTTCTTCCTCTCCCGCTCGGCCGACAGCCAGATGGACTTCGATATCGAGCTGGCCAAGCGGCAGAGCAACGAGAACCCCGTCTACTACGTCCAGTACGCCCACGCCCGCATCGCCAGTGTGCTACGGAACGCGCAGGAGCGGGGCCTGGACTGGTCCGGCGGCGACGTGCAGCTCCTGCGCCAGCCCGAGGAGCTGGCCCTGATCCGAGAGATGCTGCTGCTGCCCGAGTTGGTGGAGGCTGCCGCGCTCACCCTGGCGCCCCACAACCTGCCCCACTACGCCCAGGAGCTGGCCACGGCCTTCCACAACTTCTACGAGCGCTGTCGCATCATCTCCGAGGATGCGCCCCTCACCGCGGCGCGCCTCAAGCTGGTGGCGGCGGTCAAGATCACCCTGGCCCGCGCCCTGGGGCTGATGGGCATGACGGCGCCCGAGCGGATGTAGGCGCTGTCCCGAGCGGTGTCCTGAGCGGTGTCCTGAGCGGTGTCCTGAGCTTGTCGAAGGGCTTGTCGAAGGGCTTGTCGAAGGGAGCCAGGCCATCGCCCCCAGCGCCTCCGTCATCTCCTACCTCCACTTCTCCGTGAAAGCCTCCCAGGTGGAGGCCTTCGAGCGCAGCCTGGCGCGGCTGCTGGAGGACGCCCAGGCGGCGCCCGGCTGCCGCTGGGCCTACGCGCTCAGGGCCGAGGACATCACTCCCAGCTACCTGGTGCTCTCCGGCTGGGAGGACAGCGCCTCCATGCGGGCGTGGGAGGAGTCGCCGCGTCACCGCCGGGCCGCCAACGTCGGGGAGGAGGCGTGGTTCAGCCAGCCCCTAGTGGTGCGGCGCTACCGGACCTTTTCTCCACGATAGCAGGCGCTCGCCTCGCTTCGGCGGTAGCCATCGAAGCGACGTTGACACCCCTGCATGGCCTCCCTATAATGCCGACGCTGAAGCAAGCGCTCGTAAACCCGTCGGTCCCAGTGGTAGACTCTTTGCGGTTGGAGGTAACGTGGAGCTCAAGGATGTCCTGTACGAGAAGGAAGATAGCGGCCTGGCGGTCCTCACCCTGAACCGCCCGGAGAGCCTCAACTCCATGAGCGGCGAGATGCTGGATAGCTGGGTCCAGGTCATCGAGGATGCCCGTAAGGATCCGGAGGTCCGGGTGCTCATGGTCACGGGCGCCGGTCGGGGCTTTACCTCCGGGGCTAACCTGCGCCCTGCCGGGGGCGGCGAGCGCCCCCAGCGCGGCCCGACGCCGCCCTGGGAGGGCATCGACTCCATGAAATACGGAGTGCACCGCATCGCTCGGGGGCTGCGAGACTTTCCCAAGCCCTACGTGGCGGCGGTCAACGGCCCGGCCGCCGGCGCGGGGATGGACCTGGCCACCATGGCCGACATCCGCCTCATGTCCGACACCGCCCGGGTGGGGATGACCTACATCCGCATGGGCTGGTCCCCCGGCAATGGCGGCGGTTACTTCCTGCCCCGGGTGATGGGGATGCAGCGGGCACTGGAGCTGATGTGGACCGGCCGCCTCATCACGGCCCAGGAGGCCAAGGAATACGGTTGGGCCCTGGAGGTCTACCCCAACGACCAGTTCCAGGAGCTGTCCCGGGAGTTCTGCCGCAAGATCGCGGCCTCCGCGCCCCTGGCAGCCCAGTTCATCAAGCGGGTGGTCACCCGCTGCCAGGACCTGGACCTGTATCGCGCGCTGGAGCTGGGCGAGCTCTTCTACCAGATGGCTACTCGCACCGAGGACGGCCAGGAGGGCCCCAGGGCCTTCGCCGAGAAGCGGGAGCCCGTCTTCAAAGGGCGGTAGCCCTCTCACGCCTGCACACCACCCAGAGGGCCGCAGCGACCCCGTTGGCCTGCGTATCCCGGCAGCAGCGTCCTGGCTCTGTGCTTCGCCGCAGGAGGTGTCGCCGTGCCCGTTCCGTTTGACAGTGGCCCGCGGCTCCCCCTAGAATCGTAACGCTGCCCCTGGGTGAGCGTTCACTACACTGAGACCGACCAAGGAGAGACCATGCCTGGTTTGGCCCGGCTGCGGCGTGCCCTGCTGATTGCGCTGGGGATCCTGGCCCTGCTGGCGGGCGGCTCGGCCCTCTCCTGGGGCGGCGCCCAGGCTGGGGTAGACCGCGCGCCGGCCCAGGGCGCCACCAGCGCGCTCTGGTCGGGCAGCATCCTGGTGCAGAACAACGGCAGCGGGCCGGCCACGGTGGTGGTGAACTTCTACAGCACCGCAGGCGTGCTGGTAAAGAGCTACAGCCTGCCCAACCCCATTCCTCCCAAGGGCACCGCCGAGGTGAGCACCGAGGCCATCGGCGACCTGCCCAACGGCTTTGCCGGCTCGGCCGTAGTCAGCGCGAACCAGCCGGTCAGCGCGACGTTTCAGGCCTTCGACGTGACCAACCCCTCCATCAACCGCACCCTGTACAACGGGTTCGCCGAGGGGGCGGCGACGGTCTATGTGCCCGCCATCTCCAACGCGTACGCCGATCAGACCTCCCTGCTGGCGGTGCAGAACGTGGACAGCGCCCCCGCCACCATCACCATCCGCTACTTCGAGCGTTTCACGGGCGCGCAGACGGCCACCGTGACGGACACCATCCCAGCCAACTCCTCCCACTTCTACGACTCGGCTAATCTCCCTGGGGGCCAGCGCCTGGCGCCGCCCTGGACCGGGGCCGCACTGATCCAGGCCTCCGGCGCCCGAGTGGTAGCAGCAGTGCACCAGCCGTACTTGACCTCCAACAAAGCGGTGGCCTTCGAGGGCACGGGGCAGGCGGGTAACACCGTGTACCTTCCCTCCGCCCTCTACCTTTATGCGACACAGCAGCAGACCTCCTTTATTGCGGTGCAGAACACCCAGGCGACGCCCGTGTCGGTAGCCATCATCTTCTACAACCGGGATGGCACGGTAGCAGGCAAGGTCTCCGGTGACATCCAGGGCTACCAGAAGCAGAGCTGGAACCCTGGCGTGGCGGGGGTGCCCTCAGGCTTCAACGGCTCGGCGGTGGTACAGGCCACAGGGCCGGTGGCCTCGGTGGTCAACATCGGCTCGGCCACGGACCTCTCCATGGCCTACACTGGGCAGATCAGTGGCAACCTGAAACAGGCGCTCCCCTACATCCGGTGGGCTCCCGCTACCGATCTCCAGGGGTGGCGGACCTACATCGCCGTGATGAACCTTGACACCAACCTGCCCGCCGACGTGACCATCCGCTACTACGACCAGAACGGCTCCCTGGTACAGGCGCCTATGCTCCAGGGCATTCCTCCCAACGCCAAGGCTAACCACCATCCCGGCATGTTCGTGGGTGAGGGTAGCTTCATGGGCGCAGTGGAGATCGAAGCCACCCGCACCGTCATCGCCCTGGTCAACGCCGTCCGAGTAGACAGCACCCAGGCCGAGAGCTACACCAGCCTCCCCATCCCCTAGCCGCCATCGCTTGGTCTCGGAGCAGACGTGAGGAAACGCTCCCTCCTTCGGCGCGCCCTGGTGGGCGAGCTGATCGGCACCTACCTGTTGGTGCTCTTTGGCACCGGCGCGGTGGCTGCCGCCGTGCTCACCGGCGCGCAGGTGGGACTCTGGCAAGTCGCAGTGGTGTGGGGGGTCGGCGTCACCCTGGCCATCTATGCGTCGGCGGCTATGTCCGGCGCCCATCTGAATCCCGCGGTGTCCCTGGCCTTCGCGCTGCTCCGGCCTGGAGAGTTCCCTTCGCAGCGTCTTGCGCCCTACGTGGCAGCCCAGTTGCTGGGCGCGGTCCTGGCCGGCGCCACGGTCGCGCTGGCCTTCGGCCCTTTCCTCATCCGGTTCGAGGCCAGCAAGGGCATCAGCCGCGGCGCCGCGGGCAGCGAGCTTTCGGCCATGGTGTTTGGCGAGTACTTCCCCAACCCGGCCCTCTTCGGCGCCGACGCCGCGGCCCGGGCGCTCGTATCGCCGTGGCAGGCCGCTGGGATCGAGGCCCTGGGGACCGCCGTGCTGGTCTTCGTCATCTTCGCGCTCACGGACCCGGCCAATACCGCCGCGCCGCGCCCGGACCTCGCGCCCTTCTTCATCGGCTTCACGGTGGCCGCCCTCATCAGCCTCTTCGCCCCCATCACCCAGGCCGGCTGGAACCCCGCCCGGGACTTCGGGCCACGCTTGGTGGCCTACGCGCTGGGCTGGGGCGCCATCGCCATCCCCGGCCCCGAGTCTGGGTTCTGGGTCTACATCGTCGGGCCGCTGCTGGGCGGGCCCGCCGGCGGCGTGCTCTGGCAACTGGCAAGTGGAACTGATCGGCAACCAGCGAGAGAAGCGTAAACAAAGCAGCAGGCCCTCCAGAATGGCGCTGAAACGGGTCCTGTTCATCTGTACCCACAACTCAGCCCGCAGCCAGATGGCCGAGGGCTGGCTGCGGCATCTGGCTGGAGACCGATTCGAGGTGAGCAGCGCCGGCACCCAGGCCACTGCGGTGCGACCCCTCGCCGTGCGGGCCATGGCTGAAGTGGGGGTGGACATCTCCCGCCAGGAGAGCAAGACCCTGGCCCGCTACCTGAGCCAGCCGTGGGACTACGTCATCACGGTGTGCGACCAGGCCAACGAGGCCTGCCCGGTCTTTCTCGGGGGCAAGGAGCGGCTGCACTGGTCCTTCCCCGACCCGTCTCAGGCCCAGGGCAACGAAGAGAGGCAACTGGCGGTGTACCGGCGCGTTCGGGACGCAATCCGGGCCCGCATCGAGGAGGAGCTGCTGGCGCGATGACCAGTCTGCCCCCACTGCGAGTGTTTACATGCCGCCACTAGGCGTTCCGGTGGCCTCCCTGATGATCGGCATGCTCGATGGCCTGTTCAGCGGCCTCACGGGCATCGGTGGCGGCGCCATCCTGGTGCCGCTGTTCGTCAGCCTCCTGCGGATACCGCAGCACAGGGCCCACGGCACCTCGCTGGCGGTCATCGTGCTGGTCTCGATGGCGGGCGTGCCGGTCTATGCCCAGCAGGGCGCCATCGATTGGGCCTTGGCCGCCCCGCTGGCGGCCGGCAGCCTGGTGGGGGTGGTCTTGGGCGCCAGGCTCATGCTGCGGATGAGGGCGCTCCACCTGCGCCGGGTCTTCGGAGTCCTTCT
>JACPQN010000009.1 GCA_016190485.1 Chloroflexota bacterium | reverse complement strand
CTCCAAGGAGAGTCCAGGACGCGAGATAGCAGGACAGAGTAACACACGAACCCAGGCAGAGATGAGGGAGCGATGGCAGGAAGGCGCCTGGGCAAAGCCTTTGGGAATGCCCTTTTTAGGGGGAGGGAGAAAGGGCAGCGCGTTGCCTCCACCAAACGAGAGGGGGAACAAGTCTCCACAGAGAGGGTCCGCATCCCGACGGCGTCGGGCCTCAGAGATGCTTCGCTGCGCTCAGCATGACACGGGATTCTTGTGGAGCTTGAGGAAACCCTAGTGACCCAGAAACTTGACACCATCACAGCCCCGGGCTTCACCCGGGAGGGCGCCGAGGCTATCTCCCACGCCCTGGGAGAGCCACACTGGGCCCGGGAGCGCCGCCGGGAGGCCTGGCGTGTCTACGAGGATACCCCGATGCCCGCCCGGACGGACGAGGCCTGGCGCCGCACCGACCTCTCGGCCCTTCGGCTCGAGGCCATCTCCGCCTACCTCCCCGCGGCCGGCCTGCCGCAGCAGACCCGAGACCATTTGGAGGCCCTGGGAGCACGCGCTGGCCTGGTGGCTCAGGCCAACTCCCAGCCGGTGGCGGCAGAGCTGGCGGATGAATGGCAGCAGCGGGGCGTCGTGTTCACCAGCCTGGAGCAGGCCCTGCGAGAGCGCCCAGAGCTGGTGGAGCCCTACCTGCTGGCGCAGGGGGTGCTCCCCACCTGCAGCAAGTTCGCGGCCCTCAACGGCGCCTTCTGGAGCGGTGGCAGCTTCCTCTACGTGCCCGCAGGAGTAGCGATCCCAACGCCCCTGGTCAGCACCCGCTGGCTGGAGGGCGAAGCCGGTGGCATCCTCCCCCGCACCCTTATGGTGCTGGCGCCGGGCAGCAGCGTGACCTTCGTGGACGACAGCGCCTCGGCGGGCCACGGCGGCACGGCCCTGGCCTGCGGCGTCACCGATATCTTTCTCCTGGAGGGGGCGCAGCTCCGCTACCTGGCCCTCCAGGACTGGGGCGAGGAGCTATGGGACTTCTCCATGGTCCGGGCCAGCCTGGGGCGTAACAGCGCCTTCCGCCCGGTGCTGGCCAGCTTCGGCGGGCGGGTCTCCCGGGTGCACCTGGAGGCGGCCATGGAGGGCCCGGGGGCAGAGGCTCAATTACGGGGGATCTACTTCGGCGCCGCCAACCAGCATTTCGAGTTCCGCACCCTGCAAGACCATGCCGCTCCCTCCGGCGTCAGCGACCTGCTCTTCAAGGGCGCGCTGAAGCACCGGGCCAGCGCCGCCTACGAAGGTGTGGTGAAAGTGCGCAAAGGGGCGGTGCGCACCAGCGCCAACCAGGCCAACCGCAACCTGCTGCTGGACCGGGGCGCCAAGGCCGACTCGGTGCCCGTGCTGGAGATCGAAGCCAGCGACATCAACCGCTGTAGCCACGGCGCGACGGTGGGCCAGGTGGACGAGGAGCAGCTCTTCTACCTCATGTGCCGGGGCCTCTCCCGCAGCGAGGCGGAGGCGCTGATCGTCACGGGCTTCTTCGAGGCCGTCATCGGCGAGGTGCCGCTGCCGGGCGTCCAGGACCGGCTGCGCTCCCAGGTGAGCGCCAAGCTGGCCCAGCCCGCGCCGGGCGTTGTCCTGAGCCTGCCAAAGGGCGCCGCAGGCTAGCAGTGGCGGAGCTGGTGACGGTGGCGCACGTGCAAGACATACCCGAGGGGACCATCAGGACCTTCTTTGTGGGTGACCGGCACCTGGCGCTGGCCAAGGTGGACGGCGCCATCCTCGCCATTGAGGACGTGTGCAGCCACGACGGCGGCCCCCTGGGCGACGGCGAAGTGGACGGCTACGAGGTGGAGTGTCCCCGCCACGGGGCGCGCTTCGACCTGCGCACCGGGGGTGTGCGGTCCTTCCCCGCCGTGGTGGGCATCAGGACCTACCAGGTGCGGGTGGAAGGATCGGAGATCAAGGTGGCGCTCGAATACTGATTCTACGCCTTGGGTCTTCAAGCCAACAGAACCCGCGGTTCATAGTCGCAGTTGCGGACGGCGGCATCGGAATCCGAAGATCCCTTGAAGGGAACCCCGCGCTGCGTGGTAGGGCGTATTATGATTGGACTGCCATTGAGCTTGCTCTGCAAGAGCGTGTTGGTGGTACCGGAGACCCTACCAGAGGAATTGGACTCTCCTGGGTAGCTGAGGGAATACGACAGCCAGGCCAGACACCTACTCATTCATTCCGGCCTGGGGATCGTTAGTCAAACGGAGGAACTTGAACGAGAAGTGTGCAGAGGCACCCTCTTTCCGGGGACTCTTGCCTTCGCGTCCATACGGACATGATAGAAATAGAAGTAGATACCTTTGACCTTGTAGGCCAACGCGCCCTGGTAAGTCGAGGAGCCGCCAGACGCATTGGCTCCGCTCTACGGGAGCGCGTGGAGAGTGCCCGCGCCGATGAGCCCTTCGCTCTGGCGCTAGATTTTTCCGGAGTGCAGGCGGCAAGCCCATCGTTCTTCGACGAGTTAGTTGCCGCGCTCGGAGAACTGAAGAACGGAGGCCGCAACACGGTTCGATTCTTGCACCCTCCCGCCAGCGCCCGTGACACTTTCCAGGCTATCGGCCGGGGGCGGGGAGTTCAGATCACCGAGACAGCCCCCGTATGCTGGGAGGTCGAGTTGTCGACAACAGGAGGGGGTCCTCGCTGAGATGTACGACGTCCAAGTGGTTCGCAAAGACTTCCCCATCCTGGAGCGCCAGGTCCACGGCCGTCCCCTGGTCTACCTGGATAGCGCTGCTACCTCCCAGAAGCCCCAGGCCGTCATCGACGCGCTGGCCGACTACTACAGCCGCTATAACGCCAACGTGCACCGGGGCATCCACACCCTGGCGGAGGAGGCCACGGCCGCCTACGAGGACGCCCGCCGGCGGGTGGCCGATTTCATCGGCGCGGCCAGCCCACGCTCCGTTGTGTTCACCCGCAACACCACCGAGGCCATCAACCTGGTGGCCTACGCCTGGGGCCGCCGCACCCTGAGGCCGGGCGACGAGGTGGTCCTCACCGTCATGGAGCACCACAGCAACCTGGTGCCCTGGCAGCTCATGGCCCAGGACACGGGCGCTGCACTGCGCTCCGTGGACATCACCGAGGACGGCTGCCTGGACCTGGAGGCCTTCCACAAGCTGCTGGGCCCTCGCACAAGGCTGGTGGCGCTGACTCACATGTCTAACGTGCTGGGGACCGTGAATCCCGTGGTGGCCATGGCCCGGGCCGCCCATAGCTACGGCGCGCTGGTGCTGGTGGACGGCGCCCAGAGCGTGCCTCACCTGCCCGTGCGGGTGCAGGAGCTGGCGTGCGATTTCCTGGCCTTCTCCGGCCACAAGATGCTGGGCCCCACTGGCATCGGCGCGCTCTACGCCAGGGAGGAGCTGCTGGAGGCCATGGAGCCGTTCATGGGCGGCGGCGAGATGATCCGGGAGGTGCAACTGGAGCGCAGCACCTGGAACGAGGTTCCCTGGCGCTTCGAGGCGGGCACCCCCAACATCGCCGACGCCATCGCCTGGGTGGCCGCCCTGGACTACCTGGAAGCCCTGGGCATGGCCCCGGTGCGTGCCCACGAGCTGGAGATCACCGCCTACGCCCTCTCCCGCCTCCAGGAGGTCCCTGGCATCACCATCTACGGCCCCCGGGCCGCGGAGGACCGGGGCGGCGTGGTAGCCTTCAACCTCAAGGAAGTCCACCCCCACGACGTGGGCACAGCCCTGGATCAGTACGGGATCGCGGTGCGGGCGGGCCACCACTGTGCGCAGCCCCTCCACCGGCGGCTGGGCATCGGCTCCACCGCCCGGGCCAGCTTCTACGTCTACACCACCGCCCAGGAGATCGACGCCCTGGTGGCGGCCCTTCACCAAACTCAGGAGTTCTTTACCCGTGTCGCTGGACGCGCTGGACGCCCTCTATAAAGAGGTCATCCTCGACCACTACCAGAACCCCCGCAACAACGACTCTCTGGAGTCACCAAGCGTGGCCACGGAGGGGTATAACCCCGTCTGCGGCGACCAGATCACGCTGCAGCTCAAGATGGCCGATGGGCTGATCGAGTCCGTGGGGCTCCAGGGCAAGGGCTGCGCCATCAGCCAGGCCTCCGCTTCCATGATGACCGAGGCCATCAAAGGCAAGACCCTGGAGGAGGCGGAGGCGACCGCCCGGCGCTTCCGGGACTTCATGACCAAGGGCAATGACCAGCCCGATAGCCTGGGGGACCTGGAGGTGCTGGAGGGCGTCCGTATGTTTCCCGTGCGCATCAAGTGCGCCACCCTGGGCTGGAACACCCTGCAAGAGGCCATCAAGGAGTACCGGGCCGGCCTGCGGGGAGGCCGGCTGGTGATCAAGGAAGACGAAAATACCTAGGCCCCCGACTCTTCCAGTCCTGGGGGCCTAGGAGCAACCCGTATTCACTTACCGCACCGCCTCCGCACTCCTACCCTTCGGTCCTTGGCCCCGTACTTCCTAGACTCCTGTCCGGATGGCCCCGCCCGAAGGCATGGGGGAAAAGCTAGCTATCGGGACCGTAGACCCTTCTGCCCGCCGCAGCGAGCTGCGTTCCAAGCGCACATTCCTTAGGCGCTGCACCTCCTGACCGTTATCTGAGCCGGCGCCGGCGCGGGAGCTTTCGCTCTTTACTATTAGTCTACCACAATATATGGTTTTGTCAAGCTCAGCGTTGCTTTAGATTAGAACATGGTTACTAGATATAGTGTATACATCGGCGCTGACGGATGAGCCCTCCAGCCACTGGGACCGAGTTAAAGAGGTACGTCGAACCATGAGCGAGAAGGGGAGGATAATTTCGTAGGGGCGGGTTTTAAACCCGCCCCTACGGGAAAAATCCCGCAGTGGCATGCAACCGCGCTGCACGAAGATACCTGTAGCCTCTCAATCCCTTAGAACTCCTGTCCTTTCCAATATATGGATGAAGAGGACGACGAAGAACAAGATGGTATAGGGGACGTGGAAGCGGCGCCAGTTGCGGCGCATTGCCTCAGACCGAGCCACAAACCGGCCGAAGGCGCCACTGAGGGCAACAGTTAGGGCCATAGCTAGCGTCAGCCAACTGACCGATAGCTGGATCTTGGCGGTGAAGTTGAGCACGTGGAGAATAGCTATGGCCACCGCCAGCGTGCCGAAGGCCATGTGCCACCACAGCGTTCTGCGCAGCCCGGCAATGACTCTCGCCTTGGCCTCACCACTGGCAGCACGAAGAGGGCTGTATAGGGAACGCTTCCAGGAGTAATAGAGGGAGCTGACGATCATGATAAGGGCGGAGCCCCAGCCGAGAGGCTCTATCAGGTTCTTGGGAATAATCTTCCCTTTGCCCTCCTTTTCCTCGCCCTTCTGGTCGCCTGCAACTCTCTGACCCTTAGGGATAACCTTGCGACTGGCGGGGTCCACTTTGAGACTGGCTACCTCGCTCCCTTGGTAGATAAGAGGTACGTCGAAGAAAGGCTCTTTGCCTTTCTGTCGGGATCGTCCTGGGGTGAGGTCACCCAGAAGCGTCTCCAGTGACCGTTTGACCTCCCCAGCGGGCAGCGCTGTAGCGCCTTGGGTCGGTGGCTTTTCGCCCGTGCCCAGGAGTTTCCCCGTGCTGGCATTCATCCTCAGCTTGAACAGCTCTTGGCCACCTTGATTCACCATGCTCGCTTCATAGACCGTGCCCGAGCCGTTCAGAACCACGGTGCCAACCCGCCAATCGCCCTGGGCCAATTCTGAGGCAGTGATGACAAAGGCTACCTGGTGGCTTGCCTCATCTAGCCCTCTCTCCAAGCCGCCAATGTGGAAGACTTCACGAAATACCAGCCAAGCTACTAAGAGCACCACCAGAATCAGGATTCCATCAACCAGCCGTGCTGGCCGATTTCGCTTGGAAATGGAAGCCGTGGCGGTCAACTGCACGCTCCTTTTGAGACGTCCTCATCCTCTGCTCTACTATAACCGCAGGGGCGTCAAAAAGGTTTCCTGGCCGACAATTCGACGGGTACGCAAAAACCCGCCCAAGTTTGGGCGGGTCGGAAGGCCAGTTGTCTGTTGGTGGAGCTAAGGGGACTCGAACCCCTGACCTCGGCGATGCGAACGCCGCGCTCTCCCAGTTGAGCTATAGCCCCCTGCACCTGAGATTCTAGCAGCGGCAGCCAGGGGGGTCAAGGAAGAGTGGGCCTAGAAAGCAGTCTCACGAGCAACTGCTGTTCGATGAATTCGTTCGCGTTCTTCGGAACTGGAAGACTGGTCACCGGCTATCTTCTCTAGGATGCCATCTTGCTTGGGCAGCACGGCGAGCTATGGCCTTTCGTTCCTCCGCCGACAACTTGGCTGCCCTTGCCTTTCCGCCCTTCTTACCTCCTAATCTCCCAAGGGCAACAGCGGCAAGATGGCGCAAGTCCTGTGTGAGCTCTACGAGCACATCGTCCTCATCGGGGAGAGGTCTTAGCCCATCCGCCGTTGCTTTTGCAACAATGGCGGCAGCCAGTGTGCTGAGATCACGGTTCAGGATTGTGCTTGAGCGCTTCTGCATGCTTCCATCTTAGACTTATTTGGACATCCAAGTCAACCCCAATGTGGCGCATTACTTACGGAGCTCTTTCGCTTCGGAGACATCTCTCCCTCATGGCGAACTCGCCTGCCTTGCCTACACAAACACGGTGACATGAGCTTACGTGTGTTAACCGCCGCTCAGCCGCGCCTGGAGGTTGCGGGCGAACTCCTGGAGGATGGCGTCGGCCTTCTTGCGGATGATAGGCTGGCCGAACTCCCCCAGCTTCCCCAGAAAGGTCGCGTTGGTGGTGATGGCCAGCTCCGTCTGCTCCGGATCTTCTCCTTCAAGGGACAGCTCCATCACCGCCTTGAGGCCGCCACCCAGCTTGCGGTCGGTGGCCTCGGAGACCATGGCCGCCTGCCAGCGCTCCCGGTCCTGCCGTTGGATCACCACGCTCCCCGCGAGGCTCAGACGGATGGGCCCCACCGAGACGTTCATGACGCCCCGGTAGGCGTTGTCCTCCACTCGCTCCACGCCGACGACGCCGGGGATACAGCCGGCTACCTGAGGCACGTCCATGATCAGTTCCCACAGGGCTTCTCGCGGGGCTGCCACGGTGCAGCGCTGCTGGAAGATCACCGGGCGCCGTCTCTGGCCCGGGCCAGGGCCTGCTCCAGGGCCCGGCGGGTGAAGACCACTGCCATGTCCCGCTTGTAGGCGGCGGAGCCGCGGTAGTCGTCCACGGGGTCCACCAGCGCCCGCACCTGCTCCGCGGCCTCCCGCAGGGCTTCGGGCGTGGGTCGCTGGCCCCGCAGGGCCGCCGCCGCCGCCGTAGCCTGGAGCACAGTGCTGCCCACCGCGCCCAGGGCGATGCGGGCGTCCCTGCAGGTCTCGCCATCGGCCGCCAGCTCCACCAGCGCCGCCACCGCCACCGTGGCATAGTCGTCCGCCGTGCGGGGCAAGAACTTCAGGTAGACGGCGCCCGCCTGGGCCGGCTGGGGTGGCACCAGCACCTGGGTGAGCACCTCGTCGGGGGCAATGGCCGTCTCATAGTAATCGGTAAAGAACTCCTCGATGGGGATCTCCCGGGTCCCGTCCTTGGAAGTGAGCACCACGCGCGCCCTCAGCACCACGAGGGCTACGGGCGGGTCCTGGCTGGGGTCGGCGTGGGCCAGCCCGCCGCCCACGGTAGCCACGTTGCGGATGCGCACCGTCGCCACCTGACGATAGGTCTCGGCCAGAAGGGGCGCCGCTGCCCGCACCACCTCCGAGGTCTCCACCTCCCGGTGGGTGGCCATGGCCCCCAGGCGCAGGGCGCCATCCTGGCGGGAGACCCCTCGCAGGGCCTCGATTCGGCGCAGGCCGATGAGGGCGCCCGGCTGCACCAGCCGCTGCTTCATCAGGTTCACCAGCCCGGTGCCCCCGGCCAGCAGGCGCGCCTCTTCTCCGTAGCGCTCCAGCGCATCGAAGACCCCGGCCAGGTTGTCCGGCTCAGCGTACTGGACGTCACTCACGCCTGGCCTCCTTCCGCCGCCCGCTGGACGGACTCCAAGATTTTGTAGTAGCCCGTACAGCGGCACAGGTTCCCCATCATCCACTCCTTGATCTCCTCCGCCGTGGGATGGGGGTTCTCGTCCAGCAGCGCCTTGGCGGCGATCACCTGGCCGGGCGTGCAGATGCCGCACTGAAAGCCGCCGTAGTCGACGAAGGCCTGCTGGACTGGCAGCAACTCCTCCCGGCCCGCCAGCCCTTCCACCGTGGTGATGGAGGAGCCGGCGGCGGCGACGCCGGGCATGAGGCAGGAGCTGACCATCTGGCCGTCCACCAGCACGGTGCAGGCGCCACAGACACCCACGGAGCAGGCCTCCTTGGTGCCGGTGAGGCCCAGGTCGTACCGCAGGATGTCCACCAGCAGCCGGGTCGGCTCCACCTCCAGGGTGTAGAGCTGGCCGTTCACGTGGAGGGTGATGGCGTATTTCATGGGCTACCTCATCTCGTCGTTTTGGGCCAACAGCGTCAGCAGCAGCCCTTCGGCCGGCACCAGCCGCTTATTCACGGGATCGGGCGCCACGCCCAGCTCCTCCAGGGTCACGGCCCCAAGAAGCGCAGGCGCTTCATCGGGCGCCAGGATGCACGGCGTGGAGATGCGCCTACCATTCACCTGGAGCTGCACATAGGCCACGTCGCGCTCCACCCGCTCGCCGCTGGCCAGGCGGAAGACGCGCTGCTCCTGGGGCTGGAGGCCAAGGGCTCGGGCCACGCCCTGCGGAAGCTGGGTGTAGGTGGCGTCAGTGTCCACCGTGGCCTCTAGGGTCTCGCTACGAGCGCCTTCAGGAGAGAAGATAGTCAGCGGATACTGAAAGGTTCCCATCGCGCAGGCAGCCTCCGTTTCCCCCTGGTCGCCGTCTAATGGTATAGTCGCAGGGCAACCTGCGCAAGGGGATGACGTTATGACAACCAGTCCTGCATATACCGCCATCGGCAAACCCATCGGGCAGATCGAAGGGCCGGCCAAGGTCTCCGGCAAAGGGGCCTACACCGCCGACGTGGCCCTGCCTGGCGTTCTCTGGGGCAAGGCTCTGCGCAGCCCCTTCCCCCACGCTCGCATCGTGAGCGTCGACACCTCCAGGGCCAGGGCCCTCATGGGCGTCCACGGGGTGATCACCGGCCGGGATCTGCCTGACGTGCTCTACGGCCGGCGGATGCGGGACATGCCGCTGCTGGCCCGGGACCGGGTGCGCTTCGTGGGAGAGAAGGTGGCCGCGGTGGCCGCGGAGACCCCGGAGATCGCCGCGGAGGCCCTGCGCCTCATCGAGGTGGAGTACCAGGAGCTGCCGGCGGTCTTCGATCCCCAGGAGGCCATGGGCCCCGGCGCGCCCCGCCTCCACGACGACGTGTCGGCCTACCCCGGCCACCGGGAGCCGGTGTCCGACCTCACCAACGTCTTCTCGGTGGTGCGGCGCACCAAGGGCGACCTGGAGCAGGGCTTTCGGGAGTCGGACCTGGTCTTCGAGCACACCTTCACCACCCCGGCCCAGCATCAGGGCTACCTGGAGCCCCATGCCGCGCTGGTGGACATCCAGCAGGGGCGCATCCATGTGTGGGTGTCCAACAAGTCGCCCTATGCCGTGCGGGAGCAGCTCGCCCAGGTGCTGGGGGTGCCCGAGGAGCAGATCGTGGTGCACCTGCCCCACGTGGGCGGCGACTTCGGCGGCAAGGGGGCGCTCATGGACGCGCCCCTGTGCTACTACCTTGCCCGGGCCTCCGGCCGCCCGGTGAAGATGGTCATGACCTACCTGGAGGAGCTCATGGCCGGCAATCCCCGCAACACGGGTGTCATCACCTTCAAGACCGGTGTCAAGCGGGATGGGCGCCTCTGGGCGTGGCAGGCCCGCTGCGTGTGGAACACCGGCGCGTACGGGGCCTTTCTCCCCATCCCCACGGTGAACGTGGCGGGCGGCATGCAGTCCGCCGGCTCCTATCGCATCCCCCACGTGGAGATCGAGAGCCTCTGCATCTACACCAACTGCGTGCCCCGGGGCCACATGCGCTCGCCGGGCGCGCCACAGGTCTGCTTCGCGGTGGAGTCCCACGTGGACATGATGGCCCGGGCCCTGGGGATGGACCCCCTGGCCTTCCGCCTGATGAACGTGCTGGAAGAAGGTGACACCACCCCCACGGGCGAGGCGCTGCGGGATGTCCACGCCAAGGAGACCCTCCAGGCCGCTGCGGCGGCTTCGGGCTGGGACACGCCCAAGCAGAGGCCGCACCACGGCCGGGGCATGGCCCTCTACGACCGCCACGTGGGCAGCGGCCTGTCCACCGTGACCCTCACCATGGCCGAGGATGGCCGCGCCACGTTGACCACCGTGGCTCCAGACACCGGCACCGGCTCTCACACCATCCTCCAGCAGATCGTTGCCGAGGAGCTGCACCTCCCGCTGTCCCAGGTAGGAGTGACGGTTGGCACCACCGACGCCGCGCCCTTCGACGCGGGGGTGGGCGGCAGCCGCACCACCCATATAACGGGCCAGGCGGCCTACCGGGCCTCCCAGGAGCTGAAGGGCCTGCTGGCCGCGGCCGCGGCCCAGGTCCTGGGCGTCGCCGCTGACGCACTGCGGTTGGAGCAGGGCTCCTTCGTGGCCACGGGCAGCGGCGCAGCCCGGTCCCTTCCGGTGGCCGAGGCTGCCCGCCTGGCGACGCGCGCCGCCGGCGGCCCGCTGCGGGTCCAGATCACCCACGATGGCGGCTCCACCGCGGGGATCACCTCCTTCTGTGTCCAGGTGGCCGACGTGCAGGTGGACCCGGAGACGGGCCAGGTGACGGTGGAGCGCATCGTCTCGGCCCATGACGTGGGGACCATTATCAACCCCCTGGGACACCAGGGCCAGATCGAGGGCGGCATCATCCAGAGCCTGGGCTTCGCCACCTCGGAAGAGCTGGTCATCGAGGAGGGGCGGGTGACCACCCTGCACCTGGGGGAGTACAAGCTGCCGGTGATGAAGGACATCCCGGAGCTGGTGACGGTGCTGGTGCAGCACCCTGAAGGCCCCGTGCCTTATGCAGGCAAAGCCATAGGCGAGGTGAGCAACTGCCCCGTGGCCGCGGCCATCGCCAACGCGGTGGAGGACGCGGTAGGCGTCCGCATCACCGACCTGCCCATCACGGCGGAGAAGGTATACCGCGCGCTGCGGGCCAAGCCGTAGGGCGGGGGACAAGCCGGCACATCCGCCGAACCCCCTGCCAAAGCATGCCCTTGCCGAAGGGGGGTCTGTCCCTCTGGATCCTCCGTCGTTCCGCAGTCTTCGCGCAGCTCGCAACTTCGCGCAGCTCGCATTGACTCCCTCCTCCCGCTGCCCCTACAATCGAGCGTAGCCGTCCCCTGCGCCTGCCTGCCGGGGGATGCCTCCGGGGTTAGCAGGGGCCAGACCACCTGCTTCCGATAACGGGGAGGTGTACGTGACCACGGGAGACCCCAAAGCTTTCGCGCAGACGCCGCCGGAGCACCCGCCCTACCTCTGGTGGGCGGGCCGCCAGGTGCCCTGGGAGTCGGCCACGGTGCACGTCACCCAGGTGGGCTGGACCGCCATCTCCGCGGTCTTCGAGGGCATCCGGGCCTACTGGAACGAGGAGCGGCAGGAGCTCAATGTCTTTCGCCTGGAGGAGCACCTGAAGCGCTTCGCCCAGTCCATCCGGTTCATGCGCATGGCCCAGACTTACAGCCCCCAGCAGCTCACTCAGGCCATCCGGGAGCTGTTCCGGGCCAACGGGCTGCGGGAGGACGCCTATTGCCAGCCCCTGGCCTACATGGGCCGCAGCGTGCCTGGCTACCTGGCGGCGGACGACGTGCCCTCCGAGGTCTTTATCACCACCCGGGCGGCGCCCTCCAACCTGGGGAGCGCGCGGCTGCTGCACTGCTGCGTCTCCTCGTGGGTGCGCATCTCGGACAACGTGATGCCGCCCCGGGCCAAGGCCATCACCAATTACCAGAACAGCCGCTACGTCTCCAACGAGGCGCGCATCAACGGCTACGACGCCGGCATCATCCTGAACGACCAGGGCAAGGTGGCCGAAGGGGCTTACGCCTGCATCGTCATCGTGCGAGACGGCGTGGCCGCGACACCTCCCCGCAGCGCAGGCATTCTGGAGAGCATCACCCTGGCTAGCGTGCTGGAGCTGCTGGGCGAGATGGGCGTGCCCGTGGAGGTGCGGGACATCGACCGCACCGAGCTCTACGTGGCCGACGAGGCCTTCCTGTGCGGCACCCTCATCGAGATCGCTCCCATCGGGTCCGTGGACCGCTACCAGGTGGGCGACGGCGCTATGGGCCCCGTGACCAGGGCGCTGGAGGAGCGCTTTACGCGGGTGGTGCGGGGGCAGGACCCCGGCCGGAGCCATTGGCTCACCCCGGTCCATGAGAGCGTTGGGGTGGGCCCCCGTTAGCGCCCCCTTCCAGGGCGCTGGGAACAGAGGCACTCACGAAGGAACAAGACAACCAATGATCGTTGGCGTGCCCAAAGAGATCATGGACCAGGAGTACCGGGTCAGCATCACGCCTCAGGTGTGTGGGCTGCTGGCCCAACAGGGGATCCAGGTGCTGGTCCAGGAGGGCGCCGGCGGGGGCGCCGGTTTCGCCGATGCGCAATACCAGGAACAGGGCGCCCGCCTGGCGCCCACCGCCGCGCAGGTCTGGAGCGAGGCGCAGATGATCGTGAAGGTAAAGCAGCCCCTGCTCCCGGAGTACCCCTATCTGCGGCCGGGCCTGCTCCTCTACTGCTTCCTCCACCTAGCGGCGGAGCCGGAGCTGACCGGGCTGCTGCTGGAGCGGCAGGTGAGCGCCATTGCGGCGGAGACCATTCAGACGCCCGATGGGGCGCTGCCCGTTCTCGCCCCCATGAGCGAGATTGCCGGGAAGATGACGGTGCAGGTCAGCGCCCACTACCTCTCCAAGCCAGCGGGTGGCGTCGGCAGGCTCCTCTCCGGCGTGGTGGGCGTGCCGCCGGTGAAGGTGCTGGTAGTGGGTGGCGGCACCGTGGGCACGGCGGCGGCCCGCATGGCCCTGGGCCTCGGCGCCGAGGTGACGGTGCTGGACCGGTCCCACCGCCGCCTGGTCTACCTCCAGGAGGCGCTCCACGGCAGCCTGGTGACGATGCTGGCCAACGACGTGGCTCTGACGGAGCTGATCCCGGAGACCGACGTGCTGATCGGCGCGGTCTTGGTGCCCGGCGCGCGCACGCCCCAGGTGGTCTCCCGGGCCATGGTCGCCCGCATGAAGCCGGGGGCCGTCATCATCGACGTCTCCATAGACCAGGGCGGCTGTATCGAGACCTCCCGGCCCACCCACCACAGCAACCCCACCTACACGGTGGACGGCGTCATCCACTATTGTGTGGTAAACATGCCCGGCGCGGTGCCCCAGACCTCCAGCCGGGCCTACGCCGCCTCCAGCTATCCCTACGTGGCCCTGCTGGCCGCCGAGGGCCTGGAGCGGGCCGTGGCCGACCAGGCCATCGCGCTGGGCGTGAACACCCATCACGGCTACATCACCTGTCCGGGAGTGGCCAGCGCCCTCGGCCAGCAGCTCACGCCTCTAGGCAAGCTCCTCAGGGCAGCGGCATGACCACCGAGACCCGGCCACCCGCTCAGTACCGACGCTACGAGCGCCAGGTCTCCGCCGGCGGCGTGGTGTATCGCCTGGTGGAGGGCCGCATGGAGGTGCTCCTCTGCGGCCGGCGGGAGCCGCTCCTGTGGAGCCTGCCCAAGGGCACGCCCGACCCCGGCGAGGGCATCCGGGACACCGCGCTGCGGGAGGTGGAGGAGGAGACGGGGGTCAAGGTGGCCATTCTGGGCAAGCTGGGGACCATCCGCTATTTCTTCACCCGGATCCAGGACAACACCCGCTGCGACAAGTCGGTGCACCACTACCTCATGGAGTCCACCGGCGGCGACACCTCGCGGCACGACCACGAGTTCGACGAGGCGCGCTGGTTCCCTCTGGAGGAGGCCCTGGAGATCATGAGCTATCCCAACGAGGCCGCCATGGTCCGCAAGGCCGGGGACGCGGTCTCGGGCAAGGTGCGGCTGCGACGGCTGTCCAGGGCGGCGCGACGCGAGCAAGTCCTCTCGCCCGAGGGAGGCTCCCATGGCTAATGGGCTCCCCGGCCAAGACGCCGGGCTGGAGGCCCGGCCCCCCCTCCGCATCCAGGGCGAGAAGGTGATCCTGCGGGAGAAGCGGCTGGAGGACGTGGAGGATGACTTCAGTTGGCGCTCCGATCCAGAGCTGGCGGCCTTCGACGCCGTGGCGCCCCTGCGCATGTCCCTTTCGGAGTACCTCACGGTCTTCAAAGAGGAGCTGCGCTACCCCGCGCTGCGCCAGCTCACTGTCGCCATCGAGGACGCGGAGGGCACGCACATCGGCAACTGTATGTACTATGGCGTAGACGAGCGCCAGCGGCAGGCGGAGTTGGGCATCATGATCGGACGCAAGGACTACTGGAGCCAGGGCTACGGGGCCGACGCCGTCCGCACCCTGCTGCGCTACATTTTCGAGAACACGGAGCTCCTGCGGATCTACCTCCACACCCTGACGTGGAACACCCGGGCTCAGCGCTCCTTCCTCAAGGCCGGCTTCCACCCCGTGGGTGAGGTCCAGCGCTTTGGCCACGACTTCCTGCGCATGGAGATCGTACGGGAGGAGTTTCTCGCCCAGAGCGCGGCCGCGGCGGCGCCCGCACACCCCGCCTCAGCGACATCGTAGCGGGGGCATAGCCGTGAAGATCGGCCTCATCTCCGATAGCCACGTGCCCGCCGCCACCCGGCAGGTGCCGGAGCAGGTCTTTCGCGCCTTCGAGTCCCAGGACGTGGACCTGATCCTCCACGCCGGAGATATCTACACCGAGTCGGCGCTGGACCACCTGGAGAACCTGGCCCCGGTACTGGCCGTCAAGGGACCCGGGGTAGACCAGGGCATCCCCGACCACCGGGCCCAGGAGCGGCGCGTGCTGGCCCTGGGCGGCGTGCACATCGGCCTGGTCCACCAGCTCTACCTGCCCAACATCTACTACGATATCTTCCCTGGCGTCATAGCCAGAGAGTTCCCGCCCGATGCCTCGCTCCAAGCGTCCCTCCGCAAGATTTTCCGCCAGGATGTCCACGTGTGCGTCTTTGGCGACACCCACGCCGACCTGGTGGAGTGGCACCAGGACATCCTCATGGTGAACCCCGGCAGCCCCACCCTGCCCTACCAGTACCGCCGGCTGGGCACGGTGGGCATCCTGGAGATCAGGGAGGGCCAGGCCTCAGCCCGCATCCTCCACCTCAGGGACTTTCCCGGCCCGGAGCCCAGCTACAAGTAGCGGGCAGCCCACGCTCCCTCGTCCTGTAAGCATTCGGCGCTCCCTCCGTTATGGTAAATGCACCGCTGCGGCTGCCGCCGCTCAGAGGTGAGTGTTGTTGCCGTTCGTAATGCTTCCCGGGAGAGGCTATGGCCCAATCCGTGTCCAAGTCAGCCTGGCTGGCGGCCGGACCGCTGGCGCTGGCCGTTGTCTTGCTGCTGGCCGCCAGCAACGACGCGCCGCGAGCCAAGGCGGCGCCCCTCTTCAAGCTCCCCTGGCAGCCAGGGCTGCGCATGTTCGTGCTCCAGGGGCCCAACCAGGGCACCCACGCCGGCTACTCCTCCCAGTACGCGTACGACTTCGTGCCGGGGCCCTTCAGCAGGGAGCGCTTCACGGTGAGGGCAGCCCGCGCGGGCAAGGTGGCCAAGGTCGTCCAGCAGTACGCCGATAGCCCCGACTGCAACCCCTCCTATAACGGAGAGGCCAACTACGTGCTCCTGGACCACGGCGACGGGCTGGGCACCCTCTACCTGCACCTGACCCAGAAGAGCGTCATCCCCAAGGCAGGCGCCTACGTGCAGCAGGGCGACCCGCTGGGCCAGTCGGGCCATACCGGGTACGTCTGCGGCCCGCCGCACCTGCACTTCACGGTGCTGGAGCTGAAGACCTGGAAGTCTCTGGACGTTACCTTCGCGGATGCCGACACGCTGCGGGACGGTGGGCGACTGCGGGTCAACCAGTGGTATCTGGCCGATGCTGGCGCCAGGACCTACACGGTGGACTTGCCCTTCGTCCCCCGCCGCATCGCCAGCACGCCGCGCACGCAGCCACCGACTCCCGCAGACCCCGGGGGATCAGCCCGCGCCCCCTAGCAGCGGCGATAGCGTGCGCGTTGCCTTGCGGCAAGTGGGTGCTATAATCATGGGGTGAGTTGTGTCTGCTCGCCGTGAACCGGATTGGATCGCAGTTCTGCCATAGCACCTGGTTGGTTACGGCGTCTATGTCTAAACTGAACTTCCCTTTTGATGAAATCCCCGAGCGGGTACTGGCCCTTTGCTTAACCATCCTAATAGGGGTGGTTCTGGGGTCGGGTATCTTTCTTGCCGGCTTCGCCTCCGGAGTCGAACGATGGTTGACCGCATTAGGGGCGCTCTTCACCGGCATCTTAGGATCCGTCGCCTATTTCACTGCCCTGTTCCTGGGATTTGTGGGGCAGACGGAAGGACGCAACCAACTTCTGAGCAGTTTTCGCCGCGCCAACGGCAGCCTCAGCGCACCCATCGTCGGCGCGTACGTTTTTGTTGGCGGAGGGATTGCGGTGGTGTTCCAGATCGCATCTCCGGCCTTCGCGCCTGTGCAGTCGCTGATCCTGGGCGCCACCTGGCCTGCGGTGCTGATCCAGTGGCTCTCGAGCCAGCAAACGGGAGAGAATAAGCAGCAGGTTTCTCAGAAACTGGGATCGGCTAGGGGCCTAGGCAGCGGCAACCTCGGCGACGCGGAAAGACTTGCCCAGGAGGCCAGGCGGCAGGCCGATGAGCTCTTGCGATGATCAGGAGGTGAGTCATGATGAAGCAGTCTCGCCCCGAAGGTGTTGAAGACCAGGTAAGGGCTTTCTTTAAGGAGCCGGTGGAGCTCTACGTAAGCGACGCCCTGAAGTCCAGGGTAGACCAGGGGGCCACGGTGCGGACCGTGCTGGAGCGGTTCCGGGACGGCGCCGAAGCGGTGGTGGTGGTGAACGACGCCGAGCAGCCGGTGGGGATTCTGACCCCTTCTGACATGGGCAAGCTGACCCAGGCTTTCCAGCACGACAAGCCGGGCTTGGTTACAGAGGTGATGACCCAGAAGCCCGTGTTAGCCTATACCGACGAGCCTCTCGAGACCGCGCTGCTGCGCATCAAGCAGCATGGGTTCATTATGGGCATCCCCGTAGTTGACCCAGCTACGGGGAAGTATAAGGGCTTCCTCTCCCGCACCAAGGTCCATGCCGAGCTAGAAGATTTTACTAAGCTCCTTTGACCGCCCCACCAGACGCTTGGAGCAGCGACGGTCGCTGGCCTCCCAGCGCTGCACCAGGGCCTCCACCACGCCCACCCCATCCACCACGGCTCGTCCCCAGCGGCCCTTGGTGGCCACCACAGACCGTCCCAGCGCCCGGATTACCGCTCCCCGGTGGTAGCCCGTCACTGCACACACCTCATCCACCAACACCCCGCGCTGCCGCTTCGACGCGCCTCGGTACCGCTGGGCGCATCCGCTCCAGCTATTCCCGGACGCTTTCCGGGCTCACCGTCACCTCCTCGGGGTTCGGTAACCCGTTTATAAGGAAACCGTCACCCTTTCGGTAACCGTTACAATGAGAAGGAACACCGGCTTGCGATGTCCAGTGTAACGTGGCATACTCCTCTAATTCTCCCGCCTGGAAAGGAGGCCCAGCATGAAAAGAGTCTTGGTTTTGCTGGCAGCGCTGCTGGGGATCAGTGGCGTGGCCCTGGTGCCCGAAGGGACGGCCCGTTCGGCGCCGGCCGCTCAGGCGGCCGAGGCGGTGACCATGACCTGTAGCCGCCCGGTGCTGGACGTGGCCACCGGGCAGCCCCTCTCCATCGGCGGCATCCCCTGGTACGCCGAGGCCGGCGACACCATCATGAGCCACGAGTGGCAGGGAAGGCCCCGCTTCGAGTACGCTGGCCGCCGCTACCACTACATCGGTGGCGTGGCCGGCCCCAACCGTATCTTCATCGTGGAAGACTGCACCCAGCCCCAGGCCACGCCGCCACCGGCGCCGCCGCCCACGGTCACCCGCATCGCCGAGGATGTGTACGTCTTCAGCCAGACGGGCTACACCACCATGTTCATCGTGACCGAGGAGGGGGTCATCGTCGGTGATCCCATCGGCAACGCCCGAGCGCGCCTGCTGAAGGAGGCCATCGAGCGGGTGACCCCGCTGCCCGTCAAGTACGTGGTCTACAGCCACCACGACGCCGACCACAACACCGGCGCGGCCGTCTTCAAAGATACCGCCACCTACGTGGCCCACGTCAACGCCAAGGACAAGATCGCGGCCCGCAACGACCCCAACTCGCCGGTCCCCGACATCACCTTCGAGGACCGGATGACCCTCCGCCTGGGCCGGGCGCGCCTGGAGCTCTCCTACGTGGGCCGCAACCACTCCGACAGCAGCATCGTGGCGCTCTATCCCGCACGGCGCGTGGCCTTCATCGTCGACTTCATCCCCATCGGCGACCTGCCCTTCGGCACCCGCAACGAGGACTACATTGCCGAGTGGATCGAGTCACTCCGGCGGGTGGAGGCCATGGACTTCGATACCATCATCCCGGGCCACGGCAACCCGGGACCCAAGGTATGGGCCACGTGGATCAGAGAGTACTTCCAGGACCTGGTGACGGCCATGGAGGATGCGGAGCGGGCGGGCTTGGCCCAGCGCTCACCCCAGATGCTGGCCTCGGTGCGGGCCGCGCTCTACCCCAAGTACGGCTCCTGGAATCTCTTCGGTCCCCGGCTGGCGGACAACGTTCGCGGCATGTACGAGTATTGGGGACGCATGGGGCGCTTTCCGGCGAGATAGCGGACGCGCGATACCTTGAGAGTGCTAAGTAAGTCCGCTCACCCTGAGCCTCGTCGAAGGGTGAGCGCCGCTCTGGTTCGCTGGCCTGCGCCAAGCCTGGCTTCAAGGGAGCGTCACGGCTCCCGGAGCCGCTCCACGTAGCGGGCGATGATGTCCGTCTCCAGGTTCACTCGTCCCCCCGGGGAGTGAGCCGCCAGGTTGGTATGCTCCCGGGTGAAGGGGATGAGAGTCACGGTGAAGCTGTCATCGGCGCAGTCCACCACCGTCAGGCTCGCGCCGTCCACCGCAATAAACCCCTTGGGGACGATATAGCGCATCAGGGCCTTCGGCGCGCGGAAGCGGGCCGTCAGGCCGTCGGCTCCGTCGGGCGTGTAGGACACCACCTCGGCGGTGCCCTCGATGTGCCCTTGCACGATGTGGCCGCCCATGCGGTCGCCCACTGCCAGCGCGCGCTCCAGGTTCACCGGGTCCCCTGGCTTCAGCTCGCTCAGGTTGGTCCGGCGCAGGGTCTCCGGCACGGTATGGACGGTGAAGGCATCCGGGTGCAGGGCGGTCACCGTAAGGCAGGCGCCGTTGACGGTAATGCTGTCGCCCAGCTTGGCCCCCTCCAGCACCAGCCGCGCCTGGATGGTCAGGTCACCTTCCACAAAGGAGCGGACAACTCCCACTTCCTCGACGATCCCGGTGAACATCGCAGCCCTCATCAAGCTTGATGGGCCACGTAGCCCTTGACCAGCAGGTCCGGGCCCACCCGCTGGACGCGCACCCGCTCCAACCGGTGGGCCTCCGCCAACCGGTGGGCGCCCTGGCCCGCCACCGAAGGCACTGCCTCCCTGCCACCAATCACCAGGGGCGCGATGAAGGCCAGCACCTTGTCCACCAGCCCCAGGTCGAAAAGCGCGCCCGCCAGCGTGCCGCCGCCCTCCACCAGTAGGTTGATGAGCCCCCGCTGGGCAAGCTGCTCCAGCATAGCGCGCAGGTTCACCCGCGGCCCTTCGTCGGGGCAGCGGAGCACCGTGGCGCCACTGGCCTCCAGCCGCGCCACGCGCACGGGGTCGGCCACGGCGCCCACGGCTATCACGCAACGACCAGGCGCCGCCAGCACCCGGGCCTGGAGCGGTGTCCGGGCCTGGCTGTCCACCACCACCCGCGTGGGCTGCCGCCGCCTCGGGCGCCCGCCAGGGCGGGCCGTGAGCTGCGGGTCATCGGCCAGCACCGTGTTGATACCGACGACCACGCCGTCCACTGCGGCTCTGACCCGGTGGCCGTGGTCGCGCGCCCGCGAACCCGTGATCCATTGGGAGTCGCCGGAGCGGGTGCCGGCCTTGCCGTCCAGGCTAACGGCCAGCTTCACGGTGACGAAAGGAAGGCCCGTGCGCGCGTACTTCACGTGGGCCTCGGCCAGCTCCAGCGCCGCCTCCCGGTGCCTCTCCTCCAGGAGCACAGGCACGCCAGCCGCTTCCAGCGCGGCGCGGCCACGCCCGTTCACCTGCGGGCTGCCGTCCAGCGCCGCCATGCGCACCTGGGCGAGCCCAGCGGCCAGAATGGCATCGGTGCAGGGGGGTGTCCGGCCATAGTGAGGGCAGGGCTCCAGGGTTACGTAAAGGATCGCGCCCCGGGCCGCGGCGCCCGCCGCGCGGATGGCCGCCACCTCTGCGTGGGCCTGCCCCGGGGGCTGGGTGTAGCCTTCCCCAATGATGCGGCCGTCCTTGACAAGGACGGCTCCTACCGGGGGGTTGGGACTGGTGGCGCCTTGAGCACGCCGGGCCACCTGGATGGCCCGGGCCATGTAGTCCACCATCCCTCACGTTTCTACAGTGAGCGTAGGGGCGGCAGGTAGTCCCGGCCCACCCGGCCGTTGTTCCGTACCGTCTCCGCCATCTGGTCGATCCACACGGACCGAGCGGTGACCGCTCAGTCCTCCACCGAGGAGAGGTCCAGGATCGAGACCACCGCCGGCCCGGTCACCAGGGTCAGCAGCCCACCCATGCCCAGCTTCAGCCACGAGAGCGCCTTCTGCATCGCGTCCATCTATCCATACCTCAGCCCACGTAGGGCTATCCAGCGTTCCTTGGTACAGCAATTATACGGCGTCCCTACGAAAGTGCAAACGTCGTCACCCTTGGCATCGGCTCCGACACCGTCTTGGGGATCATCACGGGGTATTTCGGCGGCAAGGCCGATATCCTGCTGCAACGGCTAATAGACACTTGGATGGCCTTCCATGGGCATCAAAGAGTTCACCGTCGCTCAGGGACGTTGCCGGGAGCTTGGTTGGCCCAGTGTGCCCGCCACAGACGCCGGAGGCGCTCGGCCGGCGCCACCGCGCTGCCTCCCCACGACTCCCGGTCTGGCACGCCGAGGGCCGCAGCCACCAGCGCCTGGAAGTAGCCGGGGGGCACCCGCTCCGGGGAGAAGACCCAGGCCTGTCCCTGCTGCTCAAAGTAGAGATAGCCCTGGAGGGCGTGGTAGAAGCGCTGGACCTCCTCCCAGCTCTGCACGGTCGCCGCGTACCGACCGTGGGCAAGCGTGTCAAGGATGCTCACTTCACCGGGCACTGCGTGGAGGTGCGCATGGGGAACCGTTTGGCCGGCAATGCCATGCTCGAAGTAGAAGGGTCGCTGGAACCGGGACACGAGGAAGTTCTCTATCTTTCCCTGAAGCCCACGCGCCACCCTCAGCAGGTCGGGCGGAAGACTTCCGAAGCACGGGTAGTGCGCTCTGGGCATGAGGAGGAGATGTCCTTCCGCCAGCCCGTAGCGGTCGGCCACCACCAGGAAGCCCGGAGCCTCTTGCAACACCTGGTCGGCCAGCGCCGCCGGATCGCAAAAGGCGCAGGGATGCCCAGCGGCAGGTGTGAAGTCCACCAGAGGCTCGCTTGCTAGCGCTGAGGCTCGATGATGACCTTGAGGGAGTCCTGGGCTTCGGCAGTGAGGCGAAAGCCCAGGCCGGTCTCGGCCAGGCCCAGGCGGTGAGTCACCATCGCCCTGAGCTGCACCCGGCCGGTGCGGGCCAGTTCCAGCGCCGTCACAAAGTCGGCTGGCGCGGCGGCGTAGGTGCTGGTGAGGGTCAGCTCGTTGCGCCAGAAGAGGTCGTTGAGGGGCGCAGGGAGCCTCCCCTCGGGCGCTGCTGGGGCAAAGAAGAGCACCGTGCCGCCCAGCTCCACACACTGGAGCGCCTGACGGATGGCCGGTTCGGCTCCGGTGGCGAGGACCACCAGGTCGGCCAGGCGGCCGCCGTTCAGCGCCCGCAGCCGCTCCGGGATGGGTTCGCCCGCGTCCAGCACCGCGTCGGCGCCCAGCCGGCGGGCAGCCTGGCGGCGGAACTCCACAATGTCCACCGCCACGATGAGGCCGGCGCCCAGGGCCCGGGCGAGCTGGATGTGCAACAGCCCGGCCAGCCCACTGCCCAGGACCAGCACGCACTGGCCGGGCTGGAGGCGCGCCTGCCGCTGCCCCCGGGCCACGCAGGCCAGCGGCTCGATCATGGAGCCCTCCTCGTAGGAGAGTTCCGAGGGCAATAGGAAGACCCCTCGTTCCACGTTGGGCACAGGCAGGCGGATGTACTCCGCCAGGCCGCCGGGGTCGAAGTGGGTGGTGCGCAGCAGCTCGCATACGGTGTGGTGGCCGGCCAGGCAGGCGCGGCAGCGGTTGCAGGGCACGTGGTGGGAGGCCACGACCCGGTCGCCGGCGCGGTAGGCGGCCACGCCGTCGCCCACGGCCACCACCTCTCCCGCCACCTCATGGCCCAGGACCAGGGGGGCTTTCTCCAGGCGGTACCACTCCATGACATCACTGCCGCAGATGCCGCTGGCATGGAGACGCAGCAGCAGCTCACCAGGGCCGATGGTGGGCGCCGGCAGCTCCTCCAGGCGCACGTCGTGGTTGTTGTAGTACATGGCCACGCGCATGGGACGAGTATCCTCGAGCAAACCAGCGTCCGCGAGACCGCTTATTCACTCCGTACGCCGCCTCAGGCGGACAGCATAGCCCCTCAGAATCGTCCAGGTCGCTTGCGAGCGGCACCACAATGGATGAAAAGGCCGCTCGTCCTGAGAGCTTGTGAGTCTTTGTCCTCCCTCCCCTGGTGGGAGGGAGCTAGACCTGTCCTGAGCCTGCCGAAGGAGGGAGGGGGCAGGCGTCGCTTCACCCTCTCCCTAACCCTCTCCCCCTTCGACTTCGCTCAGGACAGGTGTCAAGGGAGGGGGAAAGATTCACAGACTCTGAGCCTTGTCGAAGGATGGCGGCCGCCGCTCGTGGTTCGACAAGCCTGCCCTGAGCCTGCCGAAGGGCTCACCATGAGCGGCTAGAGTTCTACTATTTCAGGACAGTGCCTCAAGCTTGAGCCTGAGGTGGCGGGTTGATAAACACCCTCTGTCCGCGATGCTTATGAGGAGGATTACCTAGGTCTTCTTGCCTGCCAGCTCCGGCTGCCGTGCGCCGGCGCCGTCGAGGATGCCTGCGGCTTCCGCCACGGAGGCGTTGTGGTGGACCACCGCTCGGATGGCCTGGATCATGGGCACGGGGGCCTGGGACTGCCAGATGTTGCGGCCCATGTCCACGCCTCGAGCGCCCCGCTGCATGGCGTCCTTCGCGAGCAGGAGCGCATCTCGCAGGGTATCCATCTTGGGGCCGCCGGCGATGACGATGGGCACCGGGCAGCTCTCCACCACCTTCTCGAAGCGCTCGCAGTAGTAGGTCTTCACCAGGTGGGCGCCCAGCTCGGCGGCGATGCGGCAGGCCAGGCTGATGTAGCGGTTGCGGCGCTTCTCCAGCTCTCGGCCCACCGCGGTGACGGCCAGCACCGGCATGCCGTACTCCTCCGCCTCGCTCACGAGCTGGGAGAGGTTCAGCAGGGACTCCCGCTCGTAGTCGCTGCCCACAAAGATGGAGATGGCCACGGCTGCGGCATTGAGGCGGAGCGCCTCCTTGATGGTGGTGGTGATCCCTTCGTTGGCCAGGTCTTTGCCCATGAAGCTGACGCCGCCGGAGACCCGCAGCACCAGGGGCGGCGAGGTCTCGGGGTCCACGGAGGTGCGAGCGACGCCCCGGGTGATCATGAGGGCATCGGCGTGGGACAGGAGGGGCGCCAGGGTGGCACGGGGCACCTCCAACTTGGGCACGACGCCCATAAAGTAGCCGTGGTCTGCCGCGAGCATCACGGTGCGCCCGGAGGCGGGTTGCAGGATACGCGCCAGCCGGTTCTTCATGCCCCAGTCCATGTCTGTCTCCTCCGCTCGCGCAGCGCTGGTGGAAGCGCCGCGCTGATTTTACATCAGTAAGAGAACCTCTGCGGATGCCTGGCCCACCTTGGAGGACGATGGACGCCTGATGAGCGTGCTCAGCCCCTCTGTTGTAAGCCCTGGGCTAGCTGGTGTCAAGGTGTTCCTGAAGACCGCTGATTAGCAGCCTGGGAAGGAGTCACAAGGCGCCAGCAGGGCACCAGCCGGCGTTCGTTGAGCTTGTCGAAACCATGCCCTGAGCCAGCCGAAGGGGACCGGCGGCAGTGCCTTCGACAAGCTCAGGCAACGCCGATGTGGGTTGTTCAGTGATTTCCCTCGGCCCGCCTGGGGACCGGAGCCCCGCGGGGCCAGGCGTGAGGTCGAACTTTCCCGGGGCGCGGGCTATACTTGTGTCAACCCAATGGCAACGAGGTGTGAGCATGGCAGAATCACTGGAGCGCGATCCCGAGATAGAGGCAATCTGGCGGAGCGTCCTGATCGAAGGGCACCGTAGCAAGTTCTACGAGCGGCTGCCCAGCTCACCGCGCTGCGCCGTCTGCGCCGTACCCTTCGGTGGCCTGGGCGGCATGCTCATGGGCATCAGGGGGTACAAACCGTCCCGCAAGAACCCCAACTTCTGTAACTTGTGTGACGACCGGCTGCCCCGGGGCGGAGCGGAGATCGACCTAGCGGTGCTCTTTGCGGACGTGCGGGGTTCCACCGGGATGGGCGAGCGCCTGGGGCCCAGCGCCTTTGCCAGCCTGCTGAACCGCTTCTACAAGGCGGCCACAGAGGTGCTCCTGGCTCATAACGCGATGATCGACAAGATGATCGGGGACGAGGTGATGGCCCTCTTCATCCCAGCGGTAAGTGGGCCGCAGTACCGCTCCATCGCGGTCAGAGCCGCCGTGGACCTGGTGCGGGCCGTGGGCTTCGGCGGCGGCAGGGAGCCCTGGCTGCCCCTGGGCATCGGCGTGAACGCGGGTCTGGCCTACGTGGGCAAGGTAGGGACGGAGGGGGTGAGCGACTACACGGCGCTGGGGGATACCATCAACACGGGATCCCGCCTGCAGGCCGAGGCCGGGCCGGGCGAGGTGGTGGTGAGCGAGGAGGTGTATCAGGAGGTAGCGGGAAGCTACCCTGGCGCGGAGCAGCGGGTCGTAACCCTGCGGGGCAAGGAAGAGGCTACCCCAATACGTATCCTGCGCCCGGCGGCACTGGCTAGGGTGTAAGAGCCGCAGCCTCTGGACCGCTTGGGGACCGGCGTCATCCACGGGGAGAAAAGCGCCCTGGGCATCACACTTGTAAGGAGCCGGATATGGTGACCAAGCAGGACCTCTTTGACAGCGTGGACCGGGCGCACGATGAGCTGGTGGCGCTGCTCCAGGAGCTGGTGCGGGCCGACACCACCAGCACTGGCGTCATGCCCACCGGCAACGAGCAGCGCGCGGCAGAGGTACTGCGGCGCAAGCTGGCGGCCGACGGCATTCCGTCGGAGGCGCTGGAGTCGGCGCCGACCCGGGCCAGCATCATCGCCCGTCTACCGGGCGCCCGGGGCACGCCCCGGCTCCTCTATATGTCCCATCTGGACGTGGTGCCGGTAGACGATCCCGCCAAGTGGCGGCACCCGCCCTTTGGGGCGGAGATCCACGAAGGTCGGGTGTGGGGTCGGGGCGCCGCGGACTGCAAGAGCCTGGTGGCCGCCGAGTGCATGACCCTGATCCTGCTGAAGCGCGCCGGGGTGCAGCTCCAGGGAGAGCTGATCTTTTGCGCCGGCGCCGACGAGGAGTCGGGAGGCGAGTACGGCTGGGCCTGGCTGGCCCAGCAGCACCCCGCCAAGATCCGGGCCGACTACGCTATCAACGAGGGGGGCGGCATCGGCATGATGACGGACCGAGGGCCCCTCTACCTGTTCACGGTGGGGGAGAAGGGCCGCCTTGAGGTGAGCGTCACCGTGGGCGGCGTCAGCGGCCACGCCTCGGTGCCCTGGCTCAGCCACAGCTCACTCTACTGGGTGGCGGAGCTGGTGGAGCGCATCGGGACGTATCAGCCGGAGTTGGACACCTCGGCGGAGGTGTTCCGGCACCTGGGGCAGATCGGAGTGGAGGGTGACGTGACGCCCCAGAACGTGGACGCGGTGGTGGAGCGGGTCATGGCCCGGAACCGGCGCTTCGGCACCGCGCTGAAGGCCGTGTCCCGCATGACCGTCGCTCCCACCATGGTGCAGGGCGGGGTGAAGTCCAACGTCATCCCGGACAAGGCCATCGTGGTGTGCGACGTACGCACTCTGCCCCACCAGGACGAGGCCTACGTGCGACGGGAGTTCCAGAAGCTGGTGGATGGTATACCCGGAGCGGAGATCTCCGTTCGCTACACGGCAGTGCCCAGCGCCTCGCCCTACGAGACGCCTTTCGCCGAGCTGGTGAAGCGCACCACCGACGAGGCCACGGGGATGGCGGCGGCCGGGTGGATCCCGGTGATCTCCAACGGCTTCACCGACTCCCGCCTGGTACGACCCCTGGGCATCATCACCTACAACTTCTCCGGCGGGGACCCCACGGCCAACCCGGAGCTGATGGGGGCCCACAACGCCAACGAGTCCTTCGACATCAGCAGCCTGATCATCAAGACCAAGCACCTGCTGGCCCTGGCCCTAGAGACACTGGGGTAGCGTAAGAAAAACCCGCTTCCAAGCAAGGTGAAAAAATAAGTTGTATCCTTACTCTCTACAGGAATAACCCTACCTGTCCAAGGTACGAGCATGCGCGAGCTGGCGGCGTTACACCATAGGGTGCGGGAGGCCCAGCATCGAGGCCTCCATCCCTGGCAGACCGTTATGGCACTGGGGTTGCTACTCTGGGCACTTCTCTACGCCAATGAGGCCCAGAGGTGGTTGGCGCCTTCCGAGAACGAGGGGCTCTTGGCTGCGACCCGGGTGGTAACGGGGCTGGCCGTTTTGCAAGGCGCGTGCGAAGCGTTCTTACAAGGGGTGGAGCAGATGGGAGCGCGGTTCCACTGGGAGGGCTTCATCTCTGGCACGATCGGCTCCCTTGTGGCTACCCTCCCGGAGTTTGTGGTCATCACCTTCCTAGTGCAGGTGCAACCCTTGGCTGCTTTTGTCACCGCGGCTGTCACCATCTACAACAACGCGCTGGCCTTTAGCATCTATTCTTTCTTCCTGCCCAAGGACACCAAAGGCCAGTTCCTGATGCCTCTTTCCCTCACCAAAGCGGGAGGTGAGGTACTGGTGGCTGGCAGCGGCATCGCAATGATCCTGGGAGGCATCATGCTGGCCCTACTGGCCGCGGAGCATAAGGCCAGCCTTATCGGGCCCGACCTGCTGGTAGCAGGAGCCGGACTTTTCGTCATCTATGGCTACTACACCTACGCTCTGGTTCGATACTATGCGGAGGGGGAGGAACGTGGGCATCCCGCTCACCCGCCCGACCCACATCTGGTCGGCTACAGCACCAGTTGGTGGGGCATCCTGGTCATGTTTGTCCTGGGGATGGCGGGGTCGTACGTGGGCGGCGAAGCCATCGGAAGGTTCGCCGATAGCGCCTTGAACCAGTTGGGTCTTCCCATCATCCCTACCGCGGCGGGCCTAGCCTTCTTTGCCGGTATCTCCGAATACATCATAGTTTATAAAGCCCACCGGCGCGGTGAGCTCGGCATTGCCCTCTCCAACGTTTTCGGAGGCATGACCCAGGTGATGTTCCTACTCCTCCCTTTCACCATGCTGACCATCGCTAGTCTTGGGATGCTCACCAACTCTCCCATCTACTCAATCCCTATCAACACCAGCACTACCATGCTCGTGCTGCTGCTCTTCCCCCTCTTCTACGTGCTCCTCCAGTATATCGAGGAGGACCATACCCTCAGCAACTTGGACGCGGCGGCCATGTCCGTTATCTATACACTGCTCCTCTATTTCCTCTTCACGGCAACGCCTCAAGCAGCGTAAGCGGCCTCACAGTGGTCTATCACTGATAAATTGCAGGTTAGCCTGAAACATCCGCTATCCTTTAAAGCCTCAATCTCCTCCTCAAACCGATCCAGCCCAACATCTTTGATCCTCCTTGCCACTAGGTGCAGCCCCTTGGACTGCGCCAGCCCCTGGCATCGGGGTAGCACCTTAAATTCGGCTATTTCACCCATGTGCCATCCACCTTGACCTAGCAGAACATATATTCTATTCTCAGGGCTGTCAGCCGCGGCCCGGGCGAGACGGCCCACCTGGTAGTGAAGCATCGGAGCGTCCGTACCGGTAGAAGAGCCCCTCGCCCGGCCAGGCTGGCTGACCGTCGAACCCATGATAGGGCAGCAAGCAAGGAGCGTATGCACGACCAGCCGCAGGGATTCCTCCTCCTCTTCTTCATCCTGACGGCCCTCAGCAGCGCCGCCAACGCCGCCTACTTCGGCGCCTTTTCCGGGGAAAGCAGGGGCCAGCGGCTCGGCGCCGCGGTGCTCTCCCTGGTGAGCTTCGGGACGCTGCTCCACAGCGGCTACTCCGCCCTGGCGCTGTTGGTGCACGGCGGGACAGTCGCGCCCCTGGGCGCGTCGCGGGGCGCGGCCCTGGTGGCTCAGGGCGTGACCATGCTGGGCAGCCTGGCCATCACGGCGTTGATAGCCCGCCGCGCGCTGTCGGCCTGGTGGAGACGGTAGGGGACGCCGTGGCTGCGCTACTGGCGGAGCTGGCGAAAGCCGAGCGATGGGAGCCCCTGGCTCTGCTGCTGCTGCTGGCCATGACGCGCACCCTCGAGCGCCTGCCGCCCGACGCGCTGCCGGAGATGCTGGACCTCCTGGGAGGCCCCAGTGGCCGCCGCTGACCGGGCGAAGGCGGATGGCCCAGGGGCGTCCGCTGTCCGCCGGAGTCGAGCTCGGGGTAAGGCTGCCCGCCGCGGCGCCGGAGACTTCTACGCCGGGGTGCTCCAGGAGGCGGAGCAGCTAGCCCTGGAGGAGGCCCGGGACGTGGAGGGACTGGACCAGGAGATCGCCCTGCTGCGGGTCAAGCTCCTCACCGCGCTGGAACAGCACCCGGAGAACTATCCATTGCTGTTGCGGGGCGTAGAGCTGCTGGTGCGGGCCGTGACCGCCCGCTACCGCATCTCCGGCCAGGGCGAGGAGGACCTCTACCAGAGCACCCTGGGGGTGCTGAAGGGCCTGGGAGCGGTGCTGCTGCCAGAAGGGACGGCCAATGGCCGATGAGCTGGCGCGCCGACTGCGGGCCCTCGTCCGAGTCCGAACGGACGCCGTCGTGGCTGCCAAGTCCGCCAACGCGCCGGCCGCCGCTGAGGCCGTGCTCCAAGAGCGCCTGCGAGCGCTGGAGGCAGAGGTGGCGGAGGTGCGGGGCCGGGTGAACGGGTTGCTCTTTGCCGTGCTGGGCGCGCTACTGGTGCAGCTCCTGCTACGGCTGCTGGCGTGACCCGTGGAGCCGAAGGTTCCAGGGTTGCCTCCCCTGCGACCCTATCAGGTGGAGATCGGACGCGCGGTGTTGGAGAGTGTGTTCCGGCGCAGAGGACTGACCTTCACGGTGGAGATCGCGCGCCAGGGCGGCAAGAACGAGCTGTCGGCGCAACTGGAGGTGCTGCTGCTGGCCATGCACGCGGCCAGGGGGGGAACGGGGATCAAGTGCGCGCCCACCTTCTTGCCGCAGACCACCCTCAGCATGGAGCGGCTAAAGGCGCGACTCAACGACGCCGGCTTCGGGCGGCGATGGAGGTCCCAGCAGGGCCATATCATCCGGCTGGGCAGGGCGCGCATGGCGTTTTACAGCGCCGACCGCTCGGCCAACGTGGTGGGCGCCACCGCGGACCTGCTGCTGGAAGTGGATGAGGCGCAGGACGTGGACCAGGATAAGTATCAGAAGGAGTTCCGGCCCATGGGGGCCAGCTCCAACGTGACCACGGTGCTCTATGGCACCCCCTGGGATGGCGGGACACTGCTGGAGGAGCAGAAGCAGGTCAACCAGGAGCTGGAACGCCTGGACGGTCTGCGGCGCCACTTCCGCTACGACTGGCGAGCGGTGGCCCGCCACAACCCCCTCTACCAGCAGTACGTGGAGGCGGAGGCGGCCCGATTGGGCGAAGGCCATCCCCTCTTTCGCACCCAGTACTGCCTGGAGCTGCTCCAGGGCGGCCGCGGACTCTTCAGCGCGCAGCAGCGGGCGTGGTTGCAGGGAGACCACCCCCGCCGCCACCGGCCGGAGCAGCGGGGCGTCTACGTAGCGGGCATCGACCTGGCTGGCGAGGCGGAAGGCGACGACGCGCCCGGGATGGACGCGGCGGTGCGGGTCCGGGAGCCGCGGCGCGACTCCACGGTGGTAACCATCGCCCAGGTGGACTACCGCCGCGCCTCCGACCTGCTGCCGGAGCCGGAGGTGCGGGTGATGGAGCACCTGTGGTGGACGGGCCGGCGCCACGCCACTCTGGTGGGGGAGCTGGCCGGGCTGCTGAGGGACACCTGGCGCTGCCGCCGGGTGGTGGTGGATGCCACTGGGGTGGGCGCGGGTGTCGCCAGTATGCTGGGAAAGCTCTTGGGCGGCGGTGTGCTCCATCCCTACCTGTTCACGGCGGAGAGCAAGTCCCGCCTGGGCTTCACGCTCCTGGGCGCGGTCAACGCACACCGCCTGAAGGTCTACGCGGCCGATGGCTCTCCCGAGTGTCGGGAGCTCTGGCGGGAGCTGGAGCTGGGGCAGGTGGCGTACCGCCCCAACCAGCGCATGAACTTCTTTGTCGACCAGAGGGAGGGACACGATGATTTCCTGATGAGCCTGGCCCTGGCCGTGGAGGCGGCCAACCGCTACGCACCCCGGACTGCAAAAGGACGCGCTGGAACACGAGACGATGTGGGGTAACGTGAACGATGGTGCTGGAAAAGAAGCGACGGCTGCCCTTGGTAGACCGCCTGCCGGAGCACGTCCATTACCAGGATACCGGCTGCACGGTCGCTCCCTCTTGCCTGCACTGCCCGCTGGAGCGCTGCATCTACGACGAGCCCCTGGGTGACCCGGGGGCGCACCAGGAGACCAGAGACGCGGAGATCTTTCGGAGGTACCAGGAGACGGCGGCAGGAAGCGGCAGAAGGCTGCCCGACATCCGGTCCTTGGCCGCCCACTTCGGCGTCAGCCGCCGTACCATCCACCGGGTGGTGCAGCGGATGCGCCGGCGGCAGCAGAGCCGGTAGCCGCCCATAGTTCGCAGACCCTGGAGGGCAATGATGGATGGTAAGTCACCCTTTCCTATCCTGCTCAGCCGCATGGACCCGGAGCGGCTGCGACGCTATCGGGAGTACCTGGACTTCTACCACGGGCGGCAATGGCCGGCGCCGTCCCGCCGCAAGGAGCGCCGGCTGGTGCTCAACTACGCCAAGGTGGTGGTGGAGAAGACCACCTCCTACCTGATGTCCGAGGTGAGCCACGCCGCAGAACCCTGGGAGGACAGTCCCGAGGCCCGGGGGCGCGCCCGAGCGGCGGAGACGCTCCTGGCCCAGGTGGGCGAGGAGAACAACCTGGCCCAGCTCGACTTTGATACCGAGCTGGATGCGGCCGTGCTGGGGGACGGCTGCTACAAGGTCACCTGGGACGCAGTGGCGGGCAGCGTGCGGGTCACCGCGCCCGACGTGCAGGGCCTCTACGCCTGGTGGGCCGGCGACGACCTGAGCCGGGTGTGGCGGGTAGCCAGCCGCTACCGCCTGAGCGCCGAGGAGATGGAGGCCCTCTACGGCCCGCAGCTCGACGCTCGCAGCGGCTGGCTGCGAGGGCTGGCGCCACGTCGGGCGTGGACTGTGACGGAGCTGTGGACCGAGGGCGAGTTTCAGCTCTGGCTGGACCACCAGCTCGTGGAAGCCAAGCCCAACCCCTACGGCTTCATCCCCTTTGTGATCTATCCCAACCTGCGGGAGCCCAAAGAGTTCTGGGGTGTGTCGGATCTGGCGCCGCTGGTGGAGCCCGCCCGGGAGCTGAACCGTGCCCTCACCCAGCTCTCGGCCATCCTGGAGCTCTCGGGCAACCCCATCGCCGTGCTGGAGAACGTGGAGGAGGCCCAGGACATCGCAGTGCAGCCGGGCGCCGTCTGGGAGCTGCCGGAGCGGGCCAAGGCCTATCTGCTAGACCTCCTCCAGGGCGGGGGCGTGCAGCTTCACGTAAGCTATGCCGACCTCCTCTACCGAGCGCTCTATGATCTGTCGGAGACGCCCCGCACCAGCTTCGGCGACAACCAGCGGGCCCTCTCGGGCATCGCCCTGGAGATGGAGCTGCACCCGCTGCTCCAGAAGGTCAAGCGCAAGCGGCTCATCCGGAGCGCGGCCTACCGCCGCCGCAACGAGATGATCCTGCGCATCGTGGAGCAGCAGACGGGCCAGCGCTTTGGACCGCTGCGATTGAGCATCCAGTGGGGCCCGGTGCTGCCCCAGGACCGGAGCCGCCTGGTGGCCGACGAGGTGTCTCTGGTGTCCGCGGGCATCCACTCCCGCCGGCGGGCCGCGGACCTGCTGGGCGTGCCCGATCCGGAGGCGGAGTGGCAGCGGTGGCGGGAGGAGGAGGAAGGACGGCATCAGGTGTAGCCCCTCTGCACGTTGAAAAACGGCCCGTCATGGCCGACAATGGATGTGTCTTGAGGGAAGCAAAAGGCCTCGTTAGCGTACTTGCCTTACTGCCACGACGCGGTCGTCTAGGAACACCCGCTTCCGGTCAGGTTGTCCGCTGCCGCCGAGTTCACCGCTCGGCCGCCTGTACTGGTGAACGAGCGCCAAGGGCTTTTCGTCCCAGGTGGAATAAAGGACCATCTGACTTCGAGTACACCGGGGTTCTCCAAGTTTCTGCCTCTGACGTGGGGAAAGGTGATTGTCATAACGAAAGACGCGGCGCCTTATCTCGCCTCGGTCCGCACGCTCTGCCAGTTGCAGTCGATTGAACAATTGCCGTAAGGTGTCCACGCTTACCCACTCAGGTTCACCCCAGAAGACATGAGGTAGTGCCATGGCCACTCACTTCGAGTTAGTGTCGAAACTTCACCAGTACATCCAGAGAAGACTCAAGCTGCGCGAGCTTGAGTCTTGGCTCGTGCCCAGGCTACCGATGCTGCTCGAAGAACCCGAGAGCGAGATTGGCAAGCTGACAGCGCTCGTGGAACTCTGCTTTGCGGAGTTCCAGGCTGGAATAAGGACGGAACGCAGCATACGGGCGCTACTCACGCGACATCTCCCAGCCCCAGGCGGCAATACCATCCGCCACCTTGCGGATGGCCTTCCTCACCCCCTGGGCCGATACTAGAGGTAAAGAGAAGAGTGGGCAGGTAAAACCGGAAGAGAGGGGTGGCGACAATGTTGCGCCCTATTCTAAGCCGACTGCTGGAGAAGCGATGGACGCTTCGTAGCTCCCGGATTCCTCTTCAGGTGCAATTCGGCCTGGCCGGCCTGGTCCTTCTGGCGCTGCTTTTGGCCGTTGTGGGGCCGGCCCTCTCCTCGGTGATCGAGAGCAGCGCCCTCCAGCGGTCCGCGGAAGAGGCCCAGTATACCGTGGCGCCCCGGGTGGCCGCTCGTATCACGCCCGCCGACCTGCGGGACCCCATGACCGGCTCCCGGTACGATGCCTTTGATCGCTATGTCCAGGAGAGCCTGGTCTCCAGCCGCACCGTCCGCGTCAAGCTGTGGGACCCCGAGGGGCGGGTCATCTACTCCAGCGATGCCAGCCAGGTAGGCCAGCAGTTCCCCGTCAAGCCGGTGCTGGCCCAGGCGCTGGATGGCACGGTCGCCGGGGAGCTCTCTTCCCTAAGGGACATCGAGCACCAGGGCGAGCGGCACTACGGGCGGCTCTTCGAGGTGTATGCGCCGCTCCGGTACGGCGCCACCGGTGTCATCGCGGGCGTCGTCGAGATCTACCAGTTGCATCGCCCCATTCAGCAGGAGATCGAGCAGGCCCAGACCGTGCTCTACGCGGGGCTGCTGGCGGGCTACCTGGCCGTCTTCGGCGTCCTCTTCGCTGTGGTGAAGCGTCGCTCCGACGAAGCACGCCGCCGGGAGGAGCTGCTGACGACCCTGGTGCGCCGGGACTACCTGACCGGCCTGGCCAACCGGATCGCGGTGGAGGAGCGCCTGCGCCAGGAGACGCGCAGACTCAGACGGAGTGGCGGTGCCCTGGCGGCCCTGGCCATCGACCTGGACGGCTTTAAGGCCATCAACGACAGCCGCGGCCACGCCGAGGGCGACCGCGCGCTTCAGCTCGTGGCCAGGTCCATCGAGCGAAGGCTGCGGGCCACCGACTTCGCCGCGCGGATCAGCGGGGACGAGTTCCTGGTGCTGCTGCCCGATACGACCGTTGAGAGCGCCGAGGCGATGGCGCAGCGGATCCAGCGGCAGCTTGAAGAGGTGACGGCGTGCCTCGACTTTCGGGTGACGCTGAGCATCGGCATCGCGGGCTTCCAAGGCCAGGACATGGACAGCACGGCCCTGCTCCGCTCCGCCGACCAGGCGCTTTACCAGGCCAAGGAGTTTGGCAAGAACCGCTACTTCGCGGCGCCCGGCCTCGGCCAAACGACCACGTTGAGCCTGCCGGGCTACTAGACCGACGAGCAGACTCCTCGAGGGTAGACCCCGGAGGCATGCGCTCAGGCGCGGCGCGGGTTCTCGTCCCAGCGTCGTTGACAACCCTTCCAGCCCGATGCTAGCATAGCCTGCGACGTTGCGCCGGGGCAGGGCGGCGGTGACGCGGGACGACCCTCTCCCCGCTCGGTTGACTTGTCTCCCACAGCTTCTCGACCCGCGGCTTTAGTCTGCCGCCGCTGCGCTGCTCGTGCCTCGGGCAGCGAGAGCCGGTACCAAACCCACGGAGGGGCCAGGTGGCGAGCTATCGGACGTTCCAAACGGGAGTCCTGATCATCGGCGGAGGCGGCGCAGGGGTGCGCGCCGCCATCGCGGCCGACGACGCGGGGGCCCAGGTGGCCCTGCTGGTGAAGGGTCAGGTAGCTCACAGCGGCCTTACCTCCATGGCCTGCCCCTCCTACCAGGCAGCCCTGGCTTTTGAAGAGCCAGAGGATACCACCGAGATCGCGTTTGAGGATACCTCCAGGGAGGGGCGCTACCTGGGCGATGAGAACCTCATCAAGGCCCTGGTGGAAGAGGCTACCGTGCGCGCCCTGGAGATGGAGCGCTTTGGCGTGAAGCTCACCAAGTCGGAGGGCGGCCGCATCTTCCAGGTCATCCACCCCGGCCAGACCTACGCCCGTAACCTGGTGATCCGGGGCTGCGGCTACGGCATGATGGTGGGCCTCCGCCGGGAGCTGCTGCGCCGCCCCCGCATTCAGACCTTCGAGGACTTCGTGGCTACGCGCCTGCTCCTGGACGGCGGACGCGCTGCGGGGGCGGTGGCCCTCAACCTCCGCACGGGGGAGATCGTGGTGTTCCAGGCCAGGGCAGTGATCCTGGCCACAGGCGGCTACGAGGAGATCATGCAGTTCACCGACACCGAACCGGGCGCCTCGGGCGACGGTACCGCGCTGGCGCTCCGGGCCGGCGCCGGGATGGTGGACCTGGAGATGGTGCTTTTCTACCCCACTTGCCTGGTCTGGCCCGACGAGGTGCGCGGCACCCTCGTGCAGTACGAGGGCCTGCTTGGGCCTCGCTATCTGGCGGGCAAGATGCTCAACGGCCTGGGCCAGGAGTTCCTGCCGGAGGTCAAGGAGCGCTACGTGCTCCCCGTGCGAGACATCATGATGAAGGCCATGTTCCGAGAGATCGATGAGGGGCGGGGCACCCCTCACGGAGGGGTCTACATAGACCTGCGAAAGTCCCCGCGCACCAAGGCGGAGATCTTCGCCCTGCTCCACAGGCTGGACTCCCTGCCCTACAAGGAGCTGCGGGACCTGGGCTTGGACATCACCAAGGAGCCTATCGAGGTCAAGCCGGGGACCCACTACTGTCTGGGGGGCATCCACATCAATGAGCGGACCGAGAGCTCCATCCCGGGCCTCTACGCCGCCGGAGAGGTGGCTGGCAACATCCACGGCGCCAACCGTACCTCGGGCAACGCCCTGGCGGAGACTCAGGTCTTCGGCGCTCGGGCGGGCGCCTGCGCGGCGCAGCACGCTGCAGCGGCGTCCCAGCCTTCCCTTGACCAGACGGCCGTGGCGGTGGAGGCGCAGCGTCTGGAGGGCCTGCTGCGGGAGCGACCGGATGCCCTTCGCCCAGTGGAGGTGAAGCGCAAGCTGAAGGCCGTGATGCAGCGACACCTCGCCCACCTCCGCAGCGAGGCCGGCATGCAGGAGTGCCTGCGGGAGGTGCTGCGGCTGAAGGAGCAGGAGTTGCCCCGGGTGCAGGCTCACTACCAGGCCCACTACGCGTACGAGTGGCAGGATGCGCTGGAGGTGGCCAACATGCTGGAGGTGGCGGAGGCCGTGGTGCGGTCTGCGCTGCTGCGGCAGGAGAGCCGGGGGCATCACTTCCGCACCGACTATCCGGAGCCCAGGGAAGAGTGGCTGCGCCATACCACGGTGCGGGCGGAGGCGGGCGGGCGATTGCAGCTAGGTACGTCGCCCGTGGTGCGGCTGGAGCGGCGGGTGGGGCTACCCGCCGCCAGCTAGGGAGCAGCCATGGGGGAGGAGAAGGTTGTGGTGCACATCGAGCGCTCCGATCCGGGCGCCGACGTCCGGCCCCACTGGGACCGGTTCGAGGTGCCATATCAGCAGCGCCACAGCGTCCTCACTCTGCTCAACTACATCTACGAGTACTACGACCGCACTTTGAGCTACCGCAACTACACCTGCGGCCGCGGCATCTGTGATAGCTGCCGGGTGAACATCAACGGCAAGGTGGGTAAGGGATGCGCCACGCCCGTGCCGCCCGGCGCCGAGCTATACCTCAAGCCCTGTAGCCCCCACGTCATCAAAGACCTGGCCACGGTGCTGACCGGCGGCCCTCCTGAGCCCGCAGTGCTCGGGGTGTGGCGGGCTGAGGGCTAGCCCCGATCTGCCGCCCATTCCAGTGCCCACGAGGCCAAGCTCTAGCCTGTGAAGTTCGACTATTACGCGCCATCTTCCCTTCAGGAGGCCTTCGCACTGCTGGCGCGCGAGGGTGGCGAGGCGAAGGTCCTGGCAGGTGGCACCGACCTCCTGCTCCAGATGCGCCGCCGCGTCCGGAGCTACCGCGCGGTGGTGAACATCAAGAGCATTCCCGACCTGGTTGGGATCAGTTCCGACGCTGGCGGAGACCTCAGCATCGGGGCCGCGGCCACCTTCCGGGCCCTGGAGACCGGCGCG
>JACPQN010000115.1 GCA_016190485.1 Chloroflexota bacterium | reverse complement strand
GAGCCTGCCCTGAGCACCGTCGAAGGGCCAGCCGAAGGGTCGCCTCCGGCTCCTCGCAAAGACACCTGAGGCGTGCTTCACGGACACCACACTAGCCTCACGCAGCCCCGCGCTTGCGCATCTCCGCCAGGACCGCCTCGTCCTCGGAGAGGTCCCAGGTGAAGGTCGCCGACAGCTCCCGCTTGTACCAGGCGTAACTATCGGCCGTCCCGGAGCGGGTGTCGAACCTTGGTCGGTAGTCCAGGTCCCGCACCACCTTGTCCAGGCTGTAGACGACGCACCGCCGGGTCTGGTAGGGGAAGGACCGCATCATGGGGGTCAGATCGTCGGGTACGTTGATGATGGTGGGTTCCACGCCCACGGCCTCGGCCATGGCCAGGAACCAGCCCCGGAGGCTGGCGTAGTCGGGGCCGACGCCGTTGTAGGTCTGACAGTAGGAGCGGGGGTTGCCCAGGCACTGGGCGTAGAGCTGGGCCAGGTCATCCACATGGACCAGGTGGGCCAGCGGGACCCCCCGGGTAGGCAGCAGGAGCGGACGCCCGTGCTCCAGCCGGTAGAAGTGGCTGGGCTCCCTTCCCAGGCCGTTAGTGCCAGGCCCATACACGTACGCGGGCCGGATGACGGAGTAGGGGATGCCGGTGTTCTGGCTCCACTGGGCCAGCAGGCGCTCCCCCAGGATTTTGCCCCAGGCGTAGCTGCCGCCGCGCTCGTCGGGCATCAGCCGGTCGTGCTCCTGGATGGGATAGATGGCGTTGCCGAAGTACACCGCGGTGCTGCTGGTGAATACGTAGTGGCCCAGTCGCTCTCCCAGGGCGTCCAGCACCGGCTGCACCTGCTCGACGGTGTAGCCGGAGAGGTCCAGCACGGCGTCGAAGGTCCGGCCTGCCAGCGCCCGCTGCACGGCGTCCCGGTCGTCCCGGTCCGCGGTGAGCCGCTCCACGGCTTTCGGCAGATTCGAGGGGGTAACGCCACGGTTGAGCACCGCCACCTGATGGCCGCGGGTAAGCAGCTCCCTGACCACAGCCGGCCCGATGAACCGGGTACCTCCCAGCACCAGTGTCCTCATAGATAGCTCCTGTCTCGTAGTAGACGACCGGGTTGCGATCCCCCGTCCCGCCGTGGCTCGACCAAGCTTTGGCGGCTACGTGTATGGTGTCGCAGGCTCGTCGGTGCTAGTATAGCCCCGCTGGTAGGCATGCTGCCAGGCTGGAGGCAAGAGGCGGTCATGATGAGACGGATTGCGGCGGCGAGCTGACCCCTGATCACCCCAGCGGGGGTAGCGCTTCCTCAGGGTGCAACAACACAACCATAGCGGAGGAGAGAGATGAAGCTGGTCCTCTTCAACGACCACCGGCCCGGGCTGCTGAAGGATGGCACAGTGGTCGACATCAGCGATGCCATCCACCCGCTGCTGGGCGGCGCCGGCCAGCAGACCATGGAGAACCTCATCGCCTCGTTCGAGCAGTACCGCCCGGCCCTGGAGCGGTTGCTGCGTGAAGGACAGGGCGCGCCCCTGTCGGGCGTCCGCCTGCGCTCGCCGCTGCCCCGCCCGGGCAAGCTCCTGTGCATGGGGGCTAACTACCGGGAGTTCGGCGCACGGCAGCCCGGCATCATCTGGGGCTTCCTCAAGTCGCCGGAGGCTGTCCTGGACCCCGGCGGCGTGGTGGTGCTGCCGCCGGCGGATGCCAACATCTTCCACCACGAGGCGGAGATGGTGGCCGTCTTCGGCCGCAAGGGTAAGGACATCAAGGCCGCGCAGGCCATGGACTACGTGTTCGGCTATACCTGCGGCGTCGATGTCTCCGCCCGCATGCCCAACGCCGGCCCCGGCGGCGCCATGGGCAAGTCCTTCGACACCTTCGCGCCCCTGGGTCCTTGCATTGTCACCAAGGACGAGATCGTCGACCCCCACAAACTCCAGGTCCGGCTGTGGGTGGACGGCGGGCTCCGCCAGGACTACAACACCGACGACATGGCCCGCCAGATCCCCCAGAGCATCGAGTGGTTCAGCTCCTACCTCACCGTGAACCCGGGTGACGTGCTCTTCACAGGGACTAACCACCAGGGGATTGGGGCGCTCCAGGACGGCGACCAGGTGGAGATGGAGATCCAGGGCGTCGGGCGCTTCGGCTTCTCCGTCAGCGACGCGCTGAAGCGGCGCTGGCCCAAGGGGGTGGACGAGGTGTCGGCCCGGGCGGTGCGAGAGGGCACGGGCGGGCCGGGGGCCAGCGCCCGCCCGCTCTAGCCTGTTGCTTAAGAGCCCGGGGCGGCTTGCCCTCGCGGGCCCTGTCGCCTGGGCTTATAGGACAAGCGATCCGCCAGAGAGGCCAGGCAGTGGCCCCCCGGGTCTTTGCGAGGAGCGACTGCGACGAAGCAACCTGGGTGGGGGTGCCCCACCCCCAGATTGCCACCGCCCTCTGGGCCTCGCAAAGACCGCTCGTCTGTCCGGCGCCCGTCAACGAACTGCACAAAACCAGACACTGCGGTTCTGGGCGGGCTACTCCGGTCCCGCGAGAAAGGGCTCCAGGGCCGCCAGGGCCTCGGGCTCCACCAGGGTGGGGGCGTGGCCGATGCCGGGCACCGGCGCCAGGGCGCCCCTGGGTAAGGTCTCCACCATGCGGCGGGCCTGAGCTTCGGACAGCACGTCGCTCTCCATACCCCACACCACCAGGGTGGGACACGGCAGGCCCTGGAGCACAGGCCACAGCGGGGGGCGCTGGGGCGGGCCCTGCTTCACCCGCTGCCAGATGTACTGGGGATCCAGCTTCCAGGCCCAGCGGCCATCGGGTCGCTGCCGAAGCACCCCCAGGGCCGTCTCCCGCTGGTCGGCTTCGGGGCGGGCCGCCAGGATGGGCGAGGCTTCCCGGCGATAGGCCATGGCCAGCGCCAGGGTGAGGAACTCCTCCGGGCGGGCGCCCACCATCTGGGTGATGCGCTGGCTCCCCGCCTCCTGGTCCGGCCCGATGTCGTTGATGACCAGGCGCTCCAGGCGCTCACTGTGCGCGCCGGCGTAGGCCATGGCGATGATGCCGCCCATGGAGGTGCCCAGCAGTGTGAACTTGCCCAGGCGAAGGTAGTCCGCCAGCCCCGCCACGTCGGCTGCCTGGTCGGCGTACTGGTAGGCGCCGGCGGCCGACCACTGGCTTTCCCCATGCCCCCGCACGTCGGGCGCGATGACGTGGAAGCGGTCCCGCAACCGCCGCGCCAGGGCATTGAAGGCCTGGGCGCTGCCGGTGTAGCCGTGGACACACACCAGGGGCGGCGCGCCGTGGTTCCCCCAGTCCAGGTAGTGGAGGCGCAGGCCGTTGACGTAGGCGGACTGACTCTCAGGTTTCGGTAGACGGGCCATGGGCTATCATCCGCCTTTCATCGGAATACGCAACTATGGAGCGCGGTCTAGCCGCCCGCCACCGCCGGTACGATGCTCACCTCGTCTCCCGACTGGAGGGGCGTGGTGAGGCCGCTGAGAAAGCGCACGTCCTCGCCGTTGACGTAGATGTTGACGAAGCGGCGGATTTCCCCCGTCTCGTCGCAGAGGCGCTCCCGGAAGCCGGGGAACTGCCCCTCCAGGGCGGAGATGCACTGCTGCAGATCGTCCCCCTCGATGTGCAGGATGTCCTGGCCGCCCGCCAGGGTCCGCAGAGGCGTGGGTACTCTTACTTTTATGCCCATGAGACTAGAGAGCGCTCCTTTCAGCCGGTGGTCTCTTTGATTGATGGCTCTTGCTGTGGTGTTCTCTCCGATAATTAGCCCGCTACCACGTCGCCTTCGATGGGGTCCACCCGTACGCCCAGCTCCCGGACCCACTGGAGACCCGTGTCGATGGCGTCCTCTTTGCCCTCCAGCTCCAGCACCACCCAGCCCCGGTCCTCCGTGACGTCGGCCCGGCGGATGTTAGTGACCACGCTGTACTTGTGGCCCAGATTGTAGATCACGGGCTGGGTGATCAGCTCCTGGGGAAAGGTGAACATGACACGTCGCTTGGCCATGGCTGCCCTCCTCGTGCGTTCCAGGCTCCTCGGATGGGGACTACCCCTAGTTTACCCCGCGCGGGCGCTTGCCGTCGCTTGCCGGCGTTCCAGCGCCTCCTGAAAGGCGCTGAGGGTTGGCTCGATGGTGATGGGCGCCTGGACGTGCTCTGCCACTGCCTCCTGGGTCTTCAGGCCATTGCCCGTGATGAAGGCTACCGTGAGCGCCTGCCTGGGGATAGCGCCGGCCTGGGCCAGCCGTCGCAGCCCGGCCACCACCACGCCGCCAGCGGTCTCGGCGAAGATACCCTCGGTCTCGGCCAGGAGTTTGATCCCCTCCACCACCTCTTCGTCGGACACCGCGGCGCCCGCGCCCTCGGACTCCTGGATGGTCTTGAGGGCGTAGTAGCCGTCGGCAGGGTTGCCGATGGCCAGGGACTTGGCGATGGTGTTGGGCTTCACCGGGCGGATGTTCATGCTCCCGGCCTCGTAGGCGGTGATGATGGGCGAGCAGCCGGTGGCCTGGGTGGCCACCATGTGGGTGCTCACGTCGTCCAGGAGGCCGATCTGCTGGAGCTCCTTGAGGCCCTTCCAGATCTTGGTGAAGAGGGAGCCCGAGGCCAGGGGCACCACCGCGAAGTCGGGGGCGCGCCAGCCCAACTGCTCCGCCACCTCGTAGCCCAGGGTCTTGCTGCCCTCGGCGTAGTAGGGGCGCACGTTGATGTTCACAAAGGCCCACCGGTAGTGGTCGGCCAGCTCGCTGCACAGGCGGTTCTCCTGGTCGTAGCTGCCGTGAACCGCCACCAGGGTGGGGCCGTAGATGGCTGCGCCCAGGACCTTCCCCTGTTCCAGGTCTGACGGGATGAAGATGTAGGCCTCCATGCCGGCCCGGGCCGCGTGGGCGGCGACGCTGCCGGCCAGGTTGCCCGTGGAGGCGCAGGCCAGCACGTCGAAGCCCAGCTCCCGCGCCCGGGTGGAGGCCACCGCCACCACTCGGTCTTTGAAGGAGTAGGTGGGGTTGACGCAATCGTTTTTGATGTAAAGCTCCTCCAGCCCCAGGGCCTGGCCCAGGCGGTGGGCCTTGATGAGGGGCGTGAAGCCCGCGTTGATGTCCACCAGGTCCTCGCCCAGGACGGGCAAGAGCTCCCGGTAGCGCCAGATGCTCAGCGGCCCCCGGGCGATGCTCTTGCGGGAGAGGTCCCGGGCCAGAGCTTCGTAGTCGTACACGACCTCCAGCGGCCCGAAACAGAACTCGCAGACGTGGATGGGGTCTAGGGGATAGCGCCGGCTACACTCCCGGCAGCGCAGCGCAGATACGTATGGCACGGTGTTCCTCCTGCTGTGCTAGCTAAGGTCACTCCTCGGGCAGGGGTGAGCGACACATGCAGGCGGGGCCTCCCGTGCTGGGACAGGGCATATTGAGACGATCATGGACGCGGCGGTGACACATAGAGTGCGCTATCTCCCAGAAACACGAAACCTCTTCAACTTGGGAAGAGGTTTCCTTTGCCATCTCTCATCTTGCCCGCCTGGGGCGGGCCGGACTTGGCACCATAGCCTTTCGGCCGGTTGCCGGGCTTCGCAGGGCCGTCTCCCTCTGCCACTCTGGATAAGAGCGTGTGGGTATTCAGTTGTAATTGCGACTATAGCATGGGGTCGGAGGGGTGTCAAATTCTCGCACGAGACGTACGTGGGTCAGTTTGAGCCATCAGGCGGCGGATTTGCTGTCGCTTCCCATTCCTCGCGGAGCAAGCCGTACATCACCTCATCCATCCGCAAGCCAGCCCGGTCTAGGTGATGGGCGCGCAACGTCCCCTCGTGCTGCATTCCGAGTTTCTCCATGACCCTGCGGGAGCGTTGGTGACGCGCATCTGTGGAAGCCCAAATCTTGGCGAGGTCGAAGGTTTGGAAGCCCCACGCAATAACGGCGCGCGCAGCCTCGGGCGTGATGCCCTGCCCCCATTGGTCACGGCTGATCGCATAGCCCAGCATCGCGATCTTGTTGTTTGCATCGACTTCGAGGTTGACTGTGCCGACTAGCTGACCATCCAACTCGATGGCGAACGTCGGGTACTTCTCCCACGGTTCCTCCATGTTGGTGGTGACGAACCGCTCGGCATCCGCGCGTGTGAACGGTTGCGGGATGTGCGGCAGGAACCGCGCGAACTCCATATCGTTCCGATATTTCAGCGCCTCCTCGACGTCATCTTTCTCAAATGGACGGAGAAGCAGGCGTTCGGTACGCAAGATAGTGCCGCGCATCGCACCCCCCTACGTGCTATCCTCGTCCTATGCCTGAGCGGTCACGCAAGAAGAAGCCTCGCGACCTCAATGCCCTTGCTGCTGCCATTGTAGCCGAGGCAACGGGCGACTCTCTGGCTGATCGATTCAAACTGACCTCACTACCCACGAGACGTAACTGTTTACAATCGAGGTGCTGAATCTGCGGGCAGGGTATGCGGACGGACGTTTCCCGTAGGGCGGGTCCTTGTGGCCCGCCGCCTACCACGTCTAGATCGTTCGGCGGGGGACAAGCCCTTCGACATTGCTCAGGACAGGCCCCCGCCCTACGAGCTCTGCCGCCAACTCCTCATTTCCCCCCACGGCAGTTACTATCCCTGCGCCCGGGCCCGGCACCAGGCGTAGAGCGCATCGTACAGGGGGAACTCGTGCTCCAGGATCTCGCGGTCGGAGGTGTAGACCATGCCGAAGCCCTCGGCGATGGCCTTGAGCCCCGCCGACTGCGGTGTGACGTCCTCCTCGCCGGCTACGTCGGCGCCGTGGACGATGCGGGCCAGCTCGGCCAGGCCCGGCTCCGTGAGGTGATGGTCCTCCACCAGCACCTCGAAGGTGCACCTGCCCCCGCGGTGGCCGTAGCGGGCGCCCTCGGCGTCGAAGGAGATGGCGTCCTGCTGCCGGGCGGCCTCCAGCACCCGGTCCGCAGCCACGAAGAGGAACTCGGCCTGGGGGTCTATGAACTGCCGGATGAGCCAGGGGCAGGCCACCCGGTCTACCTTCACGTGCTCGCGCGTTACCCACTTCATGGTGCGCTCCTTTCTCGCTCCACGGGTATGCCTTCCGATCGTGCGGCCCTGGCCGCCTCCTCTTCGGGCGGGCGCAGGCTGCGGAAGCTGAAGTAGAGGGCCAGGTCGTAGCCGGCCTTGATCATGCCTGCCAGGAAGAAGGGCATGCCCACGGACAGGTACTCCATGAGGTACCCCGCCGCCGCTGGGCTGACGCTCTGGGTGACCACCCGGGCCACGTGGGTGATACCCGCGGCCGCCACCCGCTCTCCCGGGTCTACGATGGCCATGAGGTAGGACTGGCGGGTGGGCACATCCATCTGGGAGAGGGACTGGCGCAGCAGGAAGAGGAGCACAGCCAGCCAGGCCATCGGCGCCAGGGGGATGACGGCCAGCAGGATGTTGGAGGGCAGGTGGGTGAAGACCATGGTGTTGATGAGGCCGATGCGCCGGGCCAGCCGCTCCGCCACCAGGAAGGAGCCCGCCTCGATGAGCCACGCCGCTGCGAAGAGCTGCCCCAAGCCGTCCAGGGGGATCCCGTGGACGCTGTGGAACCAGAAGGCCAGGAAGCTCTGCACCACCAGCCCGCCGCCCAGGGAGTCGAGGCTGAAGAGGGCTGCCAGCTTGGCTACGGTGCGGGCGGAGCGCCGCACACCCCAGAGGCCGCCGCCGGCCGTGGCCCGGGCCACCTCCACATCGGCGGTGAGGGCGACGAACAGAAGCACCACGGCCAGCGCCAGCAGCGCGTACAGGTAGAACATGAGCCGCAGCGCGTCGGTGGGCGAGGATCCCAACGCCCCTTGCAGCAGCACCGGCGCGCCGCTGGCCATGGCGCCCACGGCGCCGGCGAAGGAGCTGACCACGTTGTAGACGCTGAAGAGCTGGGTGCGGCGGTGGTCGGGGGCCGTCTGTGGCAGAATGGCCTGCTCGATGGAGAGGAAGGCCCCCCGCTCGTTGGTGGAGACCCCGATGGTGCCGCTGAGGGCGGCCAGCAGCAGGAGCCAGAAGTCGCTGGCCAGCGCGAAGACCAGTCCGGCGGCCGCCATGAGCAGCGCGTTGGCAATGAGCAGGCGGCGCCGGCCCCAGCGGTCGGCCACGGCGCTGAGGGCCAGGGTGAGGGCCGCGGCGCCCATGAGGCTGGCGGTGAAGACGACGCCGATGGCGAAGGGGTCGAGGCCCAGGGACTCCAGGTGGATGCCCAGGAGCACGCTGAGGAAGCCGTAGGCGAAGGCCCGAAGGCTGCGGGCGGTCAGGATCAGCCGGGCGTTACGGTTGGTCCAGCGCAGCGGTATGGCGGCGGTGAGTCGATCCACAGTGTGTGACCGCTCTTTCACGTAGGTTGGCTAGTTATGGTCCCCAAAGTTCGCGCATAAACTTCGATGAAGGAATTGTCATGCTGAACGAAGTGAGGCATCTGGTGGGGTGGCCCCCAGCCCCAGATTCCCTTCGACCATGCTCAGGGCATGCTTCGCTGACGCTCAGAATGACATTCGCGGAGCTTTTCAGGGACACAACATTAGTTATGGGCCCCTACCACCTGGGGGCCGGCGCTCGTGCCGGTCACCTGGGTGGGGCAGGCGCCGGCGTTAGCTCACCGTCCGTGCCCGCCGCAGGAAGGGGGGGATGTCCAGGTCGCTCACCTCTTCTGCCGAGCGGGGAGTGAGCCGGGTGACCACCTGCTCATCCTGCCCTACCAGGCGCGCGCCCAGGGCGTTGCCCTGAAAGCCCGTAGCGATGAGGGTGATCTTCAGCTTGCCGTCCATGCGGGGGTCTATCACCGTGCCGAAGATGATGTTGGCGTCGGGGTCCACCGCCTTGGCGATGATCTCTGCGGCCTCGTTCACCTCGTGGAGGGCCAGGCTCTCGTCGCCGGTGACGTTGAAGAGGACGCCGGAGGCCCCGTCGATGGACACGTCCAGCAGCGGGCTGGAGATGGCGGCCCGGGCCGCCTCGGCCGCTCGGTCTTCGCCGGTGCCCCAGCCGATGGCCATGAGCGCGTGGCCCGCGTTCTGCATGATGGACTTCACGTCGGCGAAGTCCAGGTTGATGTCGCCCGGCACCGTGATGACCTCGGAGATGCCCTGAATGCCCTGGCGCAGCACGTCGTCGGCCAGCTTGAAGGCCTCCACCAGGGGCAGGCGCTTGTCGGTGATGGCCAGCAGGCGGTCGTTGGGGATGACGATCAGGGTGTCCACCTGCTCCTGGAGCTTTTGGATGCCATCTTCGGCCACCATGCGCCGCTTGGAGCCCTCGAAGCTGAAGGGCTTGGTTACCACGGCCACGGTGAGGGCGCCCACCTCCCGGGCCACCTGGGCGACCAGGGGCGCCGCTCCGGTGCCGGTGCCGCCACCCATGCCCGCGGTGATGAAGACCATGTCGGAGCTTTCCAGGGCCTCGGACAGGTCATCAAAGCTCTCCCGGGCGGCCCGCTCGCCCTTGGCCGGGTCGCCGCCCACGCCCAGGCCCTTGGTCAGGTTGTCGCCGATGCGGATGCGCAGGGGCGCCTCGGAGCGGAGGAGCGCCTGGGCGTCGGTGTTGATGGCGATAAACTCCACCCCAGCGATGCGCTCTGCGATCATGCGGTTGATGGCATTGCTGCCGCCACCGCCCACGCCTACGACTTTGATGATAGCTTGTCGGTCCCCGCCGGGTGCCGTGCCCTCTCTCCGAGACGCCATTGCTCCTCCTCTTACTCCTCGGTATGACCCTTCTATGTCCGCACCTTGAGCCACGATAGCAGGTTCTGGAGCACTTCCCCCAGGGAAAAGCCCGCCTGTCCCCGCTCCTGGTCCGCTCCAAACCGCACCGCCCACAGCAGCAGCCCCACGCTGGTAGCGTACGCTGGATTCCGTAGGGTGTCCACCAGCCCGTACACCCCCTCTGGCAGGCCCACCCGAGCCGGCAGGCGCAGCGTCTGCTCCGCCAGGGCGGGCAGCCCGGTCAGGTTGGCGGTGCCCCCCGTGAACACCACGCCGGCCGGCAGCAGCCCGGAGTAGCCGGAGCGGCGGATGGCATCGTGCAGCAGCTCCAGCAGCTCCTCCGTGCGTGCCCGCAGGATCTCGCTCATGAGCCGCCGAGAGACCGGCCGCTTGCCTCCTTCGCCAAAGACGTCGATCTCCACCTGCTGCTCCACCGAGATGGCCGCAGGCTCCACGGATCCGGCGCTGACCTTGGCCTCCTCTGCGGCGGCGAAGGGCGCCCGCAGGCCGATGACCAGGTCGTGGGTGAACTGGTAGCCGCCGATGGGCAGCACCGCAGTGTGGGCCACGCCGCCCTCGAGAAAAACGGCCAGGTCGGTGGTGCCGCCGCCGATGTCTACCAAGGCTACGCCCATCTCACGCTCGTCTTCCACCAGCACGGCCTCGGCGCTGGCCAGGGGCTCCAGCACCAGCTCCTCCACGGCCACGCCCGCCTGCTCCACACACCTGGTCAGGTTGTGGATGGAGGTGATGGCTCCGGTGATGATGTGAGCCTCCACGTCCAGCTTGAAACCGTACAGCCCCACGGGGTTGCGGACGCCCTCCTGCCCGTCCAGCACGTAGGTGCGGGGCAAGACGTGGAGGATCTCGCGGTTGTTGGGAATCCCTACCGCCCGGGCGGCCTCCATCACCCGGGACACGTCCTCCACGCTCACCAGGCGGTCACTGCGGGTGATGGTGACCATCCCCCGGTTGTTCAGACAATCGATGTGGGCGCCGGTGATCCCCACATGGGCCGAGGTGACGCGGCTGCCACTGGTGCGCTCCGCTCGCTCCACCGACAGGCGAATGGCCTCGGTGGCATCGTCAAAGTTCACTATCATGCCCTTCAGCAGGCCCCTGGCGGGGACGACGCCCACGCCGGTGACCTGCACCTCGCCGGTCACGCCCACCTGCCCCACCAGGGTGCAGACCTTGGTGGTGCCCACGTCGATCGCGGCATACACCGGGCCCCTGGCCATCCGCTAGCGCCTGCCGCCCATGCTAGGGCCGGAAGAAGGGACGGTCCCCGAAGCGCAGGTCCACATGTCCCACCTTGAGCTGCGATACCTCTGCTTCCTGGAGGAGGGTTTTCCAGATGGCCAGCTTCCAGGGGAGGTCTGTGGCGTCGCCGAAGCGGGCACGCTTGCCCTTCTCGGTCTCCACCACCAGCCCGCCGGCACGGACGTACTCGAAGAACCGCACCTTCTGGCCGATCTCCCGGGGCACTACCTCCAGGAGGGTGAGGGCAAGGGAGACCACCTCCGGCGGCATCCGGTCGCCGGGAGCGGGCCGCTTGCCGTCCAGGTCCCGCAGCAGGGGGAACTGGACGGAGCTGCGTGCCTCCTCCAGGACGGCGCCGTCCTGGTCTACCAGGAGCCGCTTGCCGCCCGCCTCCCAGACCAGCGCCGGCTCCCGCTCCTGCACCAGCAGCGTCACCGTGCCGGGCAGACGCCGCCTGACCTCCACGCTGTGCACCCAGGGCTCCTGGCTCACGGCCCGCTCCACGTCGCTTACGGGCAGGGCCAGGAGGTTCTGCCCCTCAAGAGACACGCGGCTCAGAATAGCCCGTTGCGGGAGATGGCGCAGGCCCTCCACCTCCACCTCGGTCACTGCGAGGGCGGGCAGTCGGAAGAGGGCCAGGCCCGCGCCAATGCTCAGGAGCAGGGCCAGCAGCCCGGGCGCCATACGCCAGGGCCTGCCTCCGGGTTGCCGGGGCGGCGGTCCGTCCTCCTCCCTCCCAGCCAGAGGGTAGCCATAGTTGCGGGGCCGAATCCTCCCGTTGTCTGGCATTCGCTCCCTTGTCTAGCCGGCCTGCTGCCGCAGGGCCGCGTAGTTGTAGCGGTTCTGCCGCTTCTCCTGGTGGCGCTCCAGCGCGAGCTGGATCAGCCGGTCCAGGAGGGCGCTGTAGGAGAGGCCGGCGGCCTCCCACATCTTGGGGTACATGCTCATGGGGGTGAAGCCCGGGATGGTGTTGATCTCGTTGACGAAGAGCGTGCCGTCGCTGGCGCGGAGGAAGAAGTCCACCCGGGCCATGCCGGCGCAGTCGATGGCCCTGAAGGCCCGCACTGCCAGTTGCCGCACAAGGTCCGCGACCGTCCGGGGAATGGGCGCAGGGACCACGAGGCGGGTGCGCTCATCGAAGTACTTGGCCTGGTAGTCGTAGAACTCCCGGGCCGGAATCACCTCGCCCACGGCCGAGGCCTCGGGATCGTCGTTGCCCAGGACGCTGCACTCCAGCTCCCGCCCCTGGATGGCCTCCTCCACCAGCACCTTGCGGTCCAGCGCAGTGGCCGCCTCCATTGCCTGTGGCAAGTCCTCCGGCCCGTGGACTTTGGCAATGCCCACGCTGCTGCCGCCGTTGGCGGGCTTGACGAAGCAGGGGTAGCCCAGGGCGCCTTCGACATCCGCCTGGATCGCCTGCGCGCGGCGCTCCCAGTCCTTGCGGAGGATCGTCAGAAAGCGCACCACCGGCAGGCCGGCCTCGCGGAAGACCCGCTTCATCACGTCCTTGTCCAGGCCCACGGCGCTGCCCAGCACCCCTGCGCCCACGTAGGGGACGTCAGCCAGCTCCAGCAGGCCCTGGACGGTGCCGTCCTCTCCGAAGGTGCCGTGGAGCACGGGAAAGATCACGTCCAGCTTGGGCAGATCGGCCAGGGCCCGCTCCGCGAGCACCAGGGCGGTCACGTCGGCTTGGGCGCCGTCCTGAGCTTGTCGAAGGGCGCCGTCCTGAGCTTGTCGAAGGGCGCCGTTGGGCGCTGGCTCCTGTCCTGGGCTGGAGGCTCCGGCGCCCAGGAGCCTGGTGGCAGCGGCGGGCGCGAGCCACTTCCCTTCATGGGTGATGCCCAGGGGCACCACCTCGTATCTGGAGGGGTCCAGGGCCGCCAGCACCGACTGGGCTGAGAGCAGCGACACCTCGTGCTCCACGGACTGTCCCCCGAAGAGGACACCTACCCGCAGCTTTGCCATGGCGTCTCCTACGACCCCTCTCCCACCCGCTGGATCTCCAGCTCCAGGGTCAGGCCGAAGGTCTCCCGCACCGCATCCTGCGCCAGCAGGATGAGCTCCTCCACTGCTGCGGCCGTCGCGTGGCCGCGGTTGACGATGAAGTTGGCATGCTTGCTGGAGATCTGGGCGTCTCCGGCCCGCTGGCCCTTCAGCCCCGTCTGTTCGATGAGCCAGCCCGCGGCGAAGCCCTCCGGGTTCTTGAAGATAGACCCCACGCTGCGCTGGCTGGGCTGGGTGCTCCGCCGGTAGTCGGCATACTGGGCCATGCGGGCCTGGATGGCCTCGGGAGCATCCCGGGTCAGGGCCAGCTCCACCGCCAGGATGGTCCCTGGGGCAGCAGCGGCCGGCGCCTCTTGCCGGAAGACGCTCTGCCGGTATCCAAAGTCCAGGTCTGCTGGGTCGAGCACTCGCTCGCCCGCCGGAGTGGCTACCAGCACCGAGCGCACCACGCCCGCCATGTCGCCGCCGTGGGCGCCGGCGTTATTCACCACCCCGCCGGCGACGGTGCCGGGGATCCCCACGGCCCACTCCAGGCCGGCCAGGCCGGCCCGGGCCGCCCGCCGCGCCAGGCGCGGTAGCGGTGTTCCGGCGAAAGCCCACACGGGCATCGCTTCTGGGCACAGGGGCTGCCCAGGGCTGGGTAGGTTCAGGGGCGCATCCCGGTTGGCCCAGGTCTCCACCACCAGACCCCGCAGGCCGCGGTCGCTCACCAGCAGGTTGCTGCCGGCCCCCAGCAGAAAGAGGGGCGCCTCCCACTGGTGCGCCAGCGCGGCCGCCTGCCGGAGCTGTCGGCAGCCGCGGGCCTGGAGGTACGCCTCCGCGGGCCCGCCGATGCGCAGGGTGACGTGAAGCGCCAGCGGCTCCTCCCGCCGCACGGGCGCGATACGTTGGAGCTGCGAGAGAAAGGTCTCAGACAGCACGGGAGGCCTCTTGTAGCTGCTCCAGCACCTGGTAGCCCACCCGATACACGTCGCCCGCGCCCAGGACCAGCAGCACATCGCCGTGCCGAAGCACTCCCATCAGGTGGCTCGTGGCCTCCTCCAGCGTGGGGGTGAAGGTCACCTGGTGATGGCGGATGGCCTGGGCCAGGTCCCCGCCTGAGACTCCCCAAAGGTTGTCCTCCCGGGCGGCGTAGACCTCGGTGATGCAGAGGGTGTCCGCGTCTTGGAAGGCGTCCACGTAGAGGTCCATCAGGAGCCGGGTGCGGCTGTAGGTGTGGGGCTGAAAGAGGCAGCGGAGGGTGCGTCCGGGGAAGCGCTGCCGGGCCGCCGCCAGGGTGGCCCGCACCTCCGTGGGGTGGTGCGCGTAGTCGTCCACCACGGTGACACCCCCGGCTTGGCCCAGCACCTGAAAGCGCCGCTTGACGCCGCCAAAGGCGCCGAGGGCATCCCGGAGCGCCGGCGGCTCCACGCCCAGCAGGTGGCATGTGGCCAGCACCGCCAGCGCGTTGCCGACGTTGTGAACGCCCGGAATGCGCAGGGAGAAGTGGCCGAAGGGGGAGCCGTCCAGGAGGGCCAGGAAGTCGGTGCCGCCCAGGGAGTTGGGGCGGAGGCGCTCTCCTCGCCAGCGAGCGGCCGGGTGAAAGCCGTAGCTGACCAGGGACTGCGCCTGGAGCGCGCCGCGCAACAGCACCTCCCCCGTAAAGAGCTCCTTGTGGTTTAGGTTAGCACTGGCGTCCTGGGGTGATTGTAGGCCAGCCAGCACCGGGTCGTCAAGGCAGTAGACCACGTGGCCCCAGGGCGGCACTCCCGCCAGGAACTGCTGGAAGGCCGAGACCACGCCCGCAAAGCTCTTGTAGAAATCCAGGTGCTCCGCCTCCACGTTGGTCACCACGGCGATCTCCGGGCGCAGAGTGAGAAAGGAGGCGTCGAACTCGTCGGCCTCGGCCACGAGGAGCGAGCCGGCCCCCCGGCGGGCGTTGCCCCCCAGCTCCGGCACCTCGCCGCCCACCAGCACGGTGGGGTCCAGGCCCGCGCGCACCAGGGCGAAGGCGATGAGCGAAGAGGTGGTGGTCTTGCCGTGGGTGCCCGCCACGGCGACGCCGCGTTTGTCCGCCATCAGCCTGCCCAGTAGCTCTGCCCGCTTGAGCACTGGGAGGCCCAGCTCCTGGGCGCGCCGCAGTTCGGCGTTGTCCGGCCGCACCGCCGCGGTGATCACCACCGTGTCAACGCCATGCAGATGGGCGGGGTCGTGGCCCGAGAAAATGGTGGCGCCCTGCCGGGCCAGCTCCTGAGTGATGGCGCCGGGGGCCAGATCGCAGCCGCTGACGGACCAGCCTTCCGCCAGCAGCAGCCGGGCGATGGCGCTCATCCCGATGCCGCCAATGCCCACGAAGTGGACCCGCTGCCCGGCCATGGTAGCTAGCGGACGGGTAGCTGTGAGCCGGGCTTGGCCGCGGCGCTGGGACGCCCCGCCAGCTCTATCAGCAGCCCGGCGATCTTGCGGGCGGCCTCTGGCCGGGCTAGGGCCTGGACCCGCTGGGACATCTGACGCAGGCGGGCGTCGTCCTGGAGCAGGGCGGTGGCGGTCGGCGCCAGCTCCTCCAACCGGCTCTCGGCCAAGAGGAGCGCGCCGCCGGCCTCGGCCAGGTAGCGGGCGTTGTGGGCCTGATGCGCGCCGGCGAAGGCGCCCGGCACCAGGATGGCCGGTAGCGCGGAGGCGGGCAGCTCTCCCAGCACCGAGGCCCCGGCGCGGCAGATAGCCAGGTCTGCGGCGGCCATTGCCTCGGCCATGCCCTCGAAGAGGTAGGGATAGAGGTGGTAGCGAGGCCGTAGCTCCGCGGGCAGACCTGCCTGGAGATCGTGGAGCCAGGGGGCGTCCGCCGCTCCGCACACGTGAATGACTTGACATAACCGTAACAACTCGGACAGCCGCAGCGCCACCTGGCGGTTAATGGCGCGTGCGCCCTGGCTACCTCCCCAGACCAGGAGGGTCTTGAGGGAGAGGTCTAGGCCCAGCCGGGATCGGGCAGCCGCCCTGTCCTCCTGCCCGAAGCCGGGGCGGACCGGGTAGCCGGTGACCACGGTCTTGTGCCGGGGCAGGACCTCCAGGGCAGGTTCGGCGCTCACCGCGAGAGTCCGGGCAAAGAGGGCCAGGCAGCGCACCGCCAGTCCAGGCAGGACATCCGGCAGGTACACCAGGACCGGCACTCGCCGCAGCCAGGCTGCGAGCACCACCGGTACACTCACATAGCCTCCAGTGGCCAGGATCGCGTCGGGCCGGAAGCGGCCCAGGATGGCCCACGCCTGGAGGCTCCCCTGGATTAGGGACAGCAGGCTGCCCACCAGCGCCAGGGGGCCGCGGCCCCGTACGGCCCCCGCGGCAATGGGAGCGAAGGCCAGGCCCGCCCTTGTGGCCAACTCTTCCTCGGCCCGCCCGCGCGTACCGAGGTAGAGGAGGTCGGCGCGCTCCAGGAGCAGCGGTGGCTCCTCCAGCGCCGCGACGACGGCGAGGGCTGGATACACATGGCCCCCGGTGCCGCCGCCGCACACTATCAGGCGCATCTATGGCTCCCCTCGCTCCCGGAGCGGTCCGGTCGGAGAGGTGCTGGCCTGCCGGGAGATGTTGAGCAGGATGCCCACCGCGGCCATGGTGGCCGCCAGCGAGGAGCCGCCGTAGCTGATGAAGGGCAGGGGGATGCCTGTTAATGGCACGGACCGAGTGATGCCTCCGATGTTGATGAGGGTCTGGTAGGCGATCCAGCAGATGATGCCCGTGGCCAGCAGCGCGCCGAAGGCGTCGGGCGACCGTTTGACGACGAGCGCGCCCCGGTACACCACCGCGGCAAAGAGGCACACCACCACCAGGACGCCCACAAAGCCCAGCTCTTCGCCGATGATGGCGAAGATGCCATCGGTGTGCGCGCCAGGGATGTAGAAGAACTTCTGGCGGCTGGCGCCGATACCCAGGCCAAAGAGGCCGCCGCTGCCCAGCGCGACGAGGAGCTGGATGATGTGGAAACCGATGCCGGCCGGGTCCTGCCATGGGTCCAGGAAGGACTGCCACCGCTCCATGCGGTAGGCGGCCCCCATCACCAACACGGCGCCTCCCGCCAAGCCAGAGGCCACCAGCGCCAGGATGGAACGCAGCTCGGCGCCCGCCAGGAAGTACATGGTGGCCGCGGTCATCAGGATCACCAGCGTGGTGCCCAGGTCCGGCTGTTTCATGATCAGGGCGGTGACGATGCCCAGGAAGAGGGCCAGGGGCACCAAGCCTCCCTTGCCCCCGCCTGCGGCGGGCCGCCCCGGCCCGGAGAGCCACGCCGCCAGCCCGATGACCACCGCCAGCTTCACGAACTCGCTGGGCTGCGTGGGCGGCAGGGGGCCCAGCTTCAACCAGCGAGTGGCGCCGTACTGGGTGGACCCGAAGCCCGGCAACAGCACCAGGACCAGGGTCACCACTGCCATGAGCACCACCAGGGGGCTGAGGAGCTTCCAGATGCGGTAGTCCAGCCACAAGCAGAACACCAGCAACAGCGCCCCGATGGTTGCCCACAGCCCTTGGCGGAGGAGGAAGTAGAAGACGTTATCATATTCGGTGTAGGCCAGGGCGAAGGTGGCGCTATAGACGGCCTGGAGCCCGATGAGGATCAGCCCCGCCACAAGGGCCAGCAGCAGATAGTCTGGGCTGCCCCGCTGGATAGTGAGCCTGGGTACGGCGGCGTTCACGCTCTGCGCTCCCTGGTAGGGGATCTCTGGCCGTCGTCGGGCAGCGCCTCCACCAGCTCTTTGAAGTGGCGGCCCCGGGCCTCGAAGTTGGGGTACTGGTCGAAGCTGGTGCAGGCGGGAGAGAGGAGCACCACGTCCGCCGGGCGGGCGAGGCGGGCGGCGGCGGCCACCGCCTCCTCCAGGGAGGGTACCCGCACCAGCGACTCTCTGCCGTCCCAGCGGGGCGCCAGCGCCTGCTCCAGCAGCGGGCCGGCCTCGCCGAAGAAGACGATTCCGGCGCAGCGGCGTGTCACCTCCGCTACCCAGGACTCCAGGGGAAGGTGCTTCTCCCGGCCGCCGGCCAGCAGGATCACCGGTCGGTTAAAGCAGCGCAGGCCGGCCACGGTGCGCTCTGGGGTGGTGGCGATGCTGTCGTTGTAGTAGTCGGCTCCCACGGCCTGGCGCACCCACTCAAGCCGGTGCTCCACGCCGGTGAAGGTGCGAACTGCGGTGGCCATGGCCTCTGGGGCCGCCCCTGCGGCCGCGGTGGCGGCGCAGGCCGCCAGCACGTTGGCCACGTTGTGCTCGCCCATGAGCCGGATCTCCTCGGCGGGCAGCACCGCGGTCTCTCCCCCGGCCTGCCGAAGGTGGATGGTCCCTTCTCGGATGAAGGCTCCGTCGCCGGGCGGCGCCTTGTGCAGGGAAAACCAGGTGACCTTTCCGGGGGCCCGGGCCGCCATGCCCCGGGTTACCGGGTCGTCCCAGTTGAGCGCCAGCCAGTCCTCCGGTCCTTGAAACCTGAACATCCGCTCCTTCAGGGCGATGTATTGCTCCATGGACGGATAGCGGTCGGCGTGGCTGGGGGAGATGTTGGTGACCACGGCCACCCTGGGGCTGCGGTCCGTCAGCTCGAGCTGGGTGTGGCTGATCTCCAGCACCGCCCAGTGCCGGGGCGTCAGCTCTGCCAGGCGGTCCAGCAGCATCACGCCGATGTTGCCACCCACCAGCGCCGGCTGGCCGGCTGCTTGGAAGATGGCTCCCGCCAGCGCGGTGGTGGTGGTCTTGCCTGCGCTACCCGTGATGCCCAGGATGGGCGCAGGGCAGCGCTCCATGAACAGGCGGGTGACCGAGCTGAAGGGGACGCCCTGCTGGCGCGCCTGGGCGAGCGCTGAGATGTCCAAGGGCACTCCCTGGCTTACGAAGACCACGTCGGCCTCCAGGCAGTCCTCTGGGCGGTTGGCGCCCAGGGAGAGGCGCACCGGCAGGTCCGCAATGCGGGCCAGGTTGGCGGCCAGGGCCTCCGCGGGCTTGGCATCGCTCACCGTCACCTGGGCGCCCTCCGCCGCCAGATGGCGCACCAGGGCCGTTCCCTCGATGCCGAGGCCCACCACGGTGACCCGCCTGCCCCGGTGGTTCATCCCGCTCACCTCGTCACGCCAAGGCCAGGGCGATGCCGGCCATGGCCGCCACCATGCCTACCACCCAGAAGCGGGTGGTGACCTGGGGCTCGGACCAGCCTAGCAGCTCACAGTGGTGGTGCAGGGGGCTCATGAGGAACAGCCGCTTGCCGCCGGTGAGCTTGAAATAGGCCACTTGCAAGATCACTGAGAGGGTCTCCGCTACGAAGACGATGCCGATCAGGGGCAGCAACAGCCAGTGTCCGGTCATCATGGCCACCACCGCCAGCGCCGCGCCCAGGGCCAGCGCGCCGGTGTCGCCCATGAAGAGCTGAGCCGGGTGGGCGTTGTACCAGAGGAAGCCCAGCACGGCGCCCACCACGGTGAAGGAGAAGCTGGCCAGGAAGGACTGCTCTTGCAGATAGGCGATGACGCCGTAGGCCGCGAAGGCCAGGGCCGAGGTGCCCCCTGCCAGGGTGTCCAGCCCGTCGGTCAGGTTCACGGCGTTGGCCGTGCCCACGATGGTGACCACTGCGATGGGGATATACCAGATGCCCATGGGCACCTTGCCCATGAAGGGGAGATAGACGCTCTCCAAGCGCAGGCCGTAGTGCAGCACCAGGGCCAGCCCCAGTGCAATGAGGAACAGCCACGCGAACTTGGCCCGCACTGAAAGGCCGCCACCGCTGCGGCGCACCAGGGTGCCCAGGTCGTCCCAGAGACCCACCAGCCCGTTGGCGACCACTGTGGCCAGGGGCACGTAGATGGAGCGCCCCTGGCTGTTCAGCAGTAACGTGGTCACCAGCACCGATCCCACGATGGCCACCCCTCCCATGGTCGGAGTTCCGCGCTTCACCTCGTGGCTCTGCGGCCCCTCCGCCCGGATGTCCTTGCCCATCTCCCGCCGGGTGAGGTAGCCGATGAGGGGCGGAATCAGGACAAAGGCCAGGACGAAGGCCACCGCGGCGCTGGTGAGCGCTCCGGCCATGCTACCCCGCGCCCAGGGCCGCTACCAGCTCCTCCAGGGCCATGCCCCGGGAGCCCTTGACCAGCACATAGTCGCCGTCCCGCACCAGAGACGGCAGGCTCCTGGCCGCCTCATTCCGGCTCTCCCAATGGGTGACGGCCGCTAACCCTTGCTCCCGCGCCGCCTCCGCAATGAGGCGCGCCCGGGGCCCGATGGTGTAGAGGATGTCTACGCTTGCAGCGGCGCAGCGGCCCACGGCGCGGTGCCCCGTCTCCTCGTAGCTGCCCAGCTCCAGCATGTCTCCAAGGGCGGCGATGCGGCGGCCCGGCAGCTCCGCCAGCAGGCGCAGGGCCGCCTCGGCGGAAGCGGGGCTGGCGTTGTAGGTGTCGTCCAGCACGGTGATGCCCTCGGGCGTCCGGTGGACCCGGATCCGGTTGGCCCCGTCCAGCCCCTCCAGGCCCTGTGCGACCTCGTCCAGGGACAGCCCCTCCGTCAGTGCGACGGCGGCAGCCGCCAGGGCCGTGTACACGCTGTGGCGGCCCAGGAGGGGCGTGCGCACCTGGCGCGCCTGGCCCTCCCAGGCCAGTCGGAAGCCGATGCCGTCTAGGCCGTAGCTCTCCACCTGCTCCGCCCGGCATGTGGTCTCCCCGCCTATGCCGTAGCTGATGACGTGGGCACAGGTGCGCCGCGCCAGCCCCGCGACCCGGGCGTCGTCGGCGTTGAGGATGGCGACCCCGTCCCGGGGCAGGCTCTCCACCAGCTCGGACTTCGCGTCGGTGATGCGCTCCATGCTGCCCAGGCGCTCCAGGTGGCTGGGGCCGATGTTGGTGACCACGCCCACCGATGGTCGGGCCAGGCGGCAGAGGAGCGCGATGTCGCCCCGGTCATACATGCCCATCTCCAGCACCAGCCGCTGGTGCGCCGGCGTCAACTCCAGCAGCACCAGGGGCAGGCCGACCTCCGTATTCAGGTTGCCGGTGCTCTTGAGGACGCAGTAGCGCTGGGCGAGGAGCCCGGCAAGGGCCTCCTTGGTGGAGGTCTTGCCCACGCTCCCGGTGACGCCTATCACCCTGGCGCTGAAGCGGTCGCGCCATGAGGCGGCCAGAGTCTGGAGCGCGACGAGGGGATCATCCACGGGAAAGAGGACGGTCTGTGCCCGCAGCCGCGGCGGGAGGTCCTGCGGCAGGGAGCGGGCCAGCACGCCGGCGGCGCCCCGTTCCAGCGCGGCGGCGATGAACTGGTGGCCGTCGTGGCGCTCACCCCGGAGGGCCACGAAGAGGTCTCCTGAGGATACCTGGCGTGAGTCCACCACCACGCGGGTGAAGGGGCGGCTCAGCTCCGGGGCGCTCAGGGGGCGCAGCAAAGCGGGTCCAAGCCCCGCGCTGATGTCGCTACCGGTGAACAATGCCGCCGCCCCTTGCCCTGCCTAGGGTGTGATCCTGGCCACCCGCACCCCCTCCGAGGGGGGTACTCGCCAGTATACCAGCAACTCTCGCGCCACGGTACTGAAGACGGGTGAGGCCACTTGGCTGCCCCAGGGGGAGTCCTTCGGGCGGTCTATCTTCACCAGCACCACTGCCCGGGGGCTTTCGTAGGGGAAGAAGCCCACGATGGAGGCGATGGTCGCGTCGGGCTCATAGCCGCCGGAGGGCGACGGTACCGTGGCGGTGCCGGTCTTGCCACCCACGTGAAAGCCCGCCACGGTGGCGGTCTTGACGGAGCTCTTCTCCACCGTCTGGTTCATCATGTAGCGCATGGTCCGGGAGGTCTCGGCGGAGATGACCTGCCGCACGGCCACAGGCTTGAACTGCCGCACCCCCTCCGGCCCCTCAATCCGATCCACCAGGTAGGGGCGCATGAGGGTGCCGCCGTTGACGATGGCGCTCACCGCGGTGGCCAGTTGCAGGGGCGTCATGGTGATGCCCTGTCCGAAGGCGTTGGTGGCCAGGTCAATGGGGGACCAGTCCTGGTCTTTGGGGGTCCTGAAGACGCCGCCGGCTTCGCCAGAGAGGCCCACCTGTGTGGGCTGCCCAAACCCGAAGCGCTTGAGGGACTGGTAAAACCGCTCCGGCTCCAGCTTGTCGCTGAGCCAGACGGCGCCTACGTTGTTGCTGTGCAGGAGCAGCTCCGTCATGGTCTCAGTGCCAAAATGCTTGTGGTCCCAGGTGTCCAGGGCCCGCCCATACTTGATCACGGGCCCCCCGTCGAAATAGGTGGTCTCCGGTGTCACCAGCCCTTCGTTGATGGCGGTGGCCATGGTGATGAGCTTGAAGGTGGATCCCGGCTCATAGAGATCGGTGACAGCCCGGTTGCGGACCAGGTCCATGGCCTTGGGATCACTGAAGGCCAGGTTCCGCAGGTCGAAGCTGGGCCGGCTGGCCATGGCCAGGATGGCGCCGGTGTGGGGCTGCATCACGATGACCGTGCCGCCCGCGGCTCCGTGCTTCTTGAGGGCGGCGTCCAGCTCCCGTTCCACCACCCGCTGGATGAAACGGTCGATGGTCAGCACCAGGTCGGCGCCGGGCGCGGGAGGCGCGCTGGAGCGGTAGCCCAGGGGAATGGGATTGCCGACGCTGTCTCGCTCGAACACCAGGGTCCCGGCCGAACCGGCCAGCTCGGGGTTGAAATCTGCCTCCACGCCCGTGAGTCCCGCACCGTCCCGACCCACGAAGCCCAGCAGACCCGCGGCCAGGTTGCCCTCGGGATAAGTGCGGTGAATCCGTTCCTGGGCCACGATCCCTGGCAGGCTCTTGCCCAGCAGGGCTTTGCCGCGGGCGTACTCCAGATTGTCGGTCACCAGCAGGGGCTTGTCCCTGGCCTGCTCCAGCTTCTTCTGGATGTCCTGGGGCGAGGCGCCCGTTGCCGCAGCCACTGCGGCCACCGCCCGCTCCCTGGCCGCCGCCGACCGGAACTGGGCCGGATTAAGGGAGACCTCCCACCTGGTCTGAGCAATCGCGATGGGGTTACCCTCCCGGTCCTTGATCATGCCCCGGGGCGCCGGGACGGTCTGCCGGCTCCAGTGGGTATCGTCGGCCTGCTGGGCGAACTCCTGGTGCTGCGCGATCTGGAGGAAGCCGGTGCGGACCACAAGCCCCAGGGTACACAGGCCCATGAAGAACAGCACTAGATGCAACCGGAGGGGGCTGAGGTGTGGGTGCTTGTTCATGGCTGGCTCCTGGACCCAACGAAAGTGCGTATCAATTGCTCCCACCACGACCACGCGGGTGGAGCGGGACCACGTTCCTCTTCCTTCAACGCCTTCCGCAGCAAGGGCGAGGGCGCTTGCGGACGGGCTTCTACTCGGATGTACACATAGGAGCTAGGAGTAACCATCTTGAGGCGGGTCCGGGCCTCCCGCTCGATGCGGTCCAGGGAGCGGAGGGAAGCAATGCTGTCCTCCAACTGCTGGTTGCTCCTGATGAGCGCCGCCTTGGTGTCCTCCAGGCGCTCTACGTTGTAGCCCGTGGAGGCTACCAGGCTGGCCTGCGCCAGCAGCACCACCATCCCCAGGGCCCCCAACCCGCCCAAGACGGCGATGCGCCGCCGCCAGCGGGAGGCACGGAGGGCTGGGAGGGGACGCAGGAAGACAGGAGCGTGCATCGCTGGCTCTCGGTAGCGCCCATCACCGCTTGCGCGCGACGCGGAACCGGGCGCTGCGGCTCTGGGGGTTCCTGGCCACCTCCAGCTCGGAGGGACGGACCGGGCGGCGCGCGTCCAGCCGCAGCCGGGCCACGTGGCCGCAAACGCAGACCGGCGTCCCCGGCGGGCAGAGGCAGTCCCGGGACTCCTGGCTCAAGAACTGCTTGACGATGCGGTCTTCCAGGCTGTGGAAGGCGATGACCGCCAGGCGGCCGCCGGGCGCGAGGAGGTCCACGGCCTGGGGTAGGACCTCCCGCAGCGCTGCTAGCTCGTCATTGACCGCGATGCGCAGCGCCTGGAAGAGCCGAGTGGCCGGATGGGTCACGCCGCGGCGGCCCACGGCCTGCTGCGCGATCCTGGCCAGCATGCCGGTCGTCTGGATGGGGCGGCTGGCCACGATCTGGCGCGCGATGCGCCGGGCGTGGGGGTCCTCTCCATAGCGGGAGATCAGGTCCGCCAGGGCCTGCTCCGGGCAGGTGTTCACGATGTCCGCCGCGGTGAGGCGCTGGTGGGGGCTGAAGCGCATGTCCAGGGGCTCGTCTCGCTGGAAGCTGAACCCCCGGCCCGACTCTCGGAGCTGTAAGGTGGACATGCCCAGGTCCAGGAGGACACCCTGCGCCTGGGAGAATCCCAAATCCTCGGCCACGCTACCTAGGTGACGGAAACTCGACTCCACCAGGAGCACTGCGTCGCGATAAGGCTCCAGCGCCTGCTGGGCGGCGGCCAGGGCCTGGGGATCGGCGTCCAGCCCCAGGAGGCGGGCGCCTGGCCCCGCCGCGTCCAGCAAGGCCCGGGCGTGGCCGCCGCCGCCGACCGTGCAGTCAACGTAGGCGTCGCCCGGCCGGGGGTCCAGCGCTACCACTACTTCCTGGAGCAGCACCGGCACGTGCCTTTCAGCCACGGTTCGGGCCTCCTTCACCACGCTAACCAT